>NZ_JCASIH010000021.1:0-70930 GCF_059685935.1 Telluria sp. ZT3P39 | reverse complement strand
CTGAACATGTTGCAGGGTTTGAGTTTTAAGTTTGGCGACTTCGGGTATACGCCCGTAACCCACTCCCTGCAACCCTTTCAGCGATTTCCCTACAAATTATTCCGGACAGCAGTGGGCATGCGCCGGGACCCAGGTTCATGTGAAACCAGTCAGCGAATGCGCATGCCCGGCGTCGCGCCAGCCATCGGATCGAGCAGATACAGCCCCGGATTCGCTTTCTCGTCCGCGCTTGATGCACACAGCACCATGCCTTCGGACACGCCGAACTTCATCTTGCGCGGCGCCAGGTTGGCGACCATGACGGTCAGCTTGCCGACCAGCTCTTCCGGCTTGTAGGCCGACTTGATGCCGGAGAACACGTTGCGGTGGCGGCCTTCGCCCACGTCCAGGGTCAGGCGCAGCAGCTTGCCGGCGCCTTCGACGTGCTCGCAGTTGACGATGCGGGCCACGCGCAGGTCGACCTTCAGGAAATCGTCGATCGAGATTTCCGGGGCCAGCGGCTCGATGTCGCCGGCGGCAGCGGTTTCCATCACCGCGGCTTCGGCCGCCGCGGCAGCCGGGACCGGCGCGGCAACGGCAGCCGGCTTGTCGAACAGATTCTCGACCATCTTCGCATCCACGCGCTGCATCAGGTGGCTGTACGCGCCGATGGTGCGGCCCAGCATGCTTTCATACACGGCCGCGCCATGGGTGTCGCCCCAGGCCAGTTCGCCGTCGCCCAGGAATTCGGCGACGCGGTTTGCTACCTGCGGCAGCACCGGCGAGAGCATGATGGTCAGCTGGCGGAACAGGATCAGCGCGGTGGTGCAGACGTCGTGCAGCTCGGCCAGTTTGGTCTCGTCCTTGGCCAGCAGCCATGGCTTGTGCTCGTCCACGTACTGGTTGACGACGTCGGTGATCTCCATGATCTCGCGCAGCGCGCGGCCGTAGTCGCGCGCTTCGAAGGCGGCGGCAATATTCGCCTGGCGCTCGGCGCCGTCCTGCATCAGGGCCTTGCAGATCCATTCCTTGGCGGTGCCGGAGAGCGTATCGGCCAGCTTGCCGTCGAATTTCCTGGCGATGAAGCCGGCGCAGCGGCTGGCGATGTTGACGTACTTGCCGATCAGGTCGCTATTCACGCGGGCGACGAAATCTTCGCCGTTGAAGTCCAGGTCTTCGACCTTGGCATTGAGCTTGAAGGCCAGGTAATAGCGCAGCCATTCCGGGTTCATGCCCAGTTCCAGGTAGCGCAGCGGCGAAATGCCGGTGCCGCGCGACTTGGACATCTTTTCGTTGTTCACGGTCAGGTGGCCGTGCACGGCCACCTTCAGGCCCTCGATGATCGGGTGGCTAGAAAAGTTCAGCATCGCCGGCCAGAACAGCAGGTGGAAGGAGACGATGTCCTTGCCGATGAAGTGCACCTGCTCGGCTTGCGGATCGTTCAGGAAGGCCTCGAAGTCGAGCCCCTTTTTGTCGAAATAGTTCTTGAGCGAGGCCAGGTAGCCGACCGGCGCGTCCAGCCACACATAGAAGAACTTGCCCGGCGCATCGGGAATCGGGATGCCGAAATACGGCGCGTCACGGGAAATGTCCCAGTCGGCCAGCTTCTCGCCGGACTCGCCCAGCCATTCCGATACCTTGTTGACCATTTCCGGCTGCAGGCGGCCCGGGGTATTCAGCCATTCCTTGAGGAAGGCGAAGCAGCGCGGGTCGGACAGCTTGAAGAAATACTGCTCCGACGGTTTCAGCACCGGGGTCGAGCCGGTGAATACCGAGAACGGGTTGATCAGCTCGGTCGGCTGGTAGGCGGCGCCGCAGACTTCGCAGTTGTCGCCGTACTGGTCCTTGGCGTGGCAGGTCGGGCACTCGCCCTTGATGTTGCGGTCGGCCAGGAACATGCCCTTGACCGGGTCGTAGAAGCGGTCGACGGTCTTGGTGACGATCAGGCCGGCGTCGCGCAGCTTGCGGTAGATGCCCTGCGAGAGCTCGACGTTTTCCGGCGAATCGGTGGAATACCAGTTGTCGAAGGCGATGTGGAAGCCGTCCAGGTACTGGGCGCGGCCGGCGGCGATCTTGGCGACGAATTCCTGGGGCGTGATGCCTTCCTTTTCGGCGGCGATCATGATCGGGGTGCCGTGGGTATCGTCGGCGCAGACGAAGTGCACCTGGCGCTGTTGCCCATTGTCGCGCTGCATTCGCTGGAACCGGACCCAGATGTCGGCCTGGATGTATTCCATCATGTGGCCGATGTGGAAGGCAGCGTTAGCGTAGGGCAGGGCGGTGGTGACGAACAGCTTGCGGGTCATGGTCGAAGCGCTTTAGGTTTTAGGAAAAAAGCATTTTACCAGCGGATGGCCCTTGCCGCGCAGTGGGTATCGGGTGGTTTTGCCATTCCAGCAAGAGGGCGGCGTGCATTTTGCGCTACACTTCGGGCCATCACATTGGAGAAATACATGAGCATCACAGAGAACGACGTCAAGGCGGCATTATCGGCAGTGATCGACCCGAACACGGGGAAGGATTTCGTTTCTTCCAGGTCGGTCAAGAACATCAAGGTCGAAGGCAGCGACGTCGCCTTCGACGTGGAGCTGGGCTACCCGGCCGCCAGCCAGGTCGCATCGATCCGCGCCGGCGTCGTGGCAGCCGTCAAGGCGCTGCCCGGCGTGGGCAACGTGAGCGCCGGTGTCCATAGCAAGATCCTGTCGCACGCGGTCCAGCGCGGCCTGAAGGTCATGCCGAATGTGAAGAACATCATTGCGGTTGCCTCGGGCAAGGGCGGGGTCGGCAAGTCGACCACCGCGGTCAACCTGGCGCTGGCGCTTAGTGCCGAGGGCGCCAGCGTCGGCATCCTGGACGCGGACATCTACGGCCCTTCGCAGCCGATGATGCTCGGGATTAGCGGCCGGCCCGAAAGCACGGACGGCAAGACCATGGAGCCGCTGGAGAACCACGGCGTGCAGGTGTCCTCGATCGGCTTCATGATCGACCCGGACGAGCCGATGGTCTGGCGCGGCCCCATGGTCACCGGCGCGTTGCAGCAGCTGCTCGAGCAGACCAACTGGCGCGACCTCGATTACCTGATCGTCGACATGCCACCTGGCACCGGCGACATCCAGCTCACCCTTTCGCAGAAGGTGCCGGTCACCGGCGCCGTGATCGTCACCACGCCGCAGGACATCGCGCTGCTGGACGCGCGCAAGGGCCTCAAGATGTTCGAAAAGGTCGGCATCCCGATCATCGGCGTGGTCGAGAACATGAGCACCCATATCTGCTCGAACTGCGGCCATACCGAGGCGATCTTCGGCCAGGGCGGCGGCGAGAAGATGTGCCGCGACTTCGGCGTGGACTTCCTGGGCGCGCTGCCATTGACCTTGTCGATCCGCGAACAGACCGATGCCGGCCGCCCGACCGTGGTGGCCGATCCGGATGGCGCAGTGGCCGCGGTCTACAAGGAAATCGCGCGCAAGGTGGCCGTGAAAGTCGCCGAAAAGGCAAAGGACATGACCAGCAAGTTTCCGAGCATCGTCGTCAAGAACGATTAAGTTTCGTTAGCGCCCGCCGCTTCAATGCTGTAGGCGCAGCGCCGGGCGCCTTCCAGCTGGTGTTCGATGCGTTCGATGCGCACGCCCGGCCCCAGCACCCGCCGGAACACGTCGAGCTCGGAGCGGCAGAAATTCTGGCAGGCGCGCGCCGCCGCGCAGATCGGGCAGTGGTTCTCGACCAGCAGCACGCTGCCGTCTTCTTTTACTTCCGTTTCTGCCATATAGCCTTCCGCCTCGCGCAGCACGGCAAGGGTCGCGACCCGCTGGGCCAGCGGCGCCTGCGGGTCGATCGCCGCCCGGTAGGCCGCCTCAGCGGCCACTTCGCGCGCATCGATCATCTTGTCGATCGCCGCTTCCCCGAACAAGCTGCGCACCTGCCCAATCAGGTCGATCGTCAACGCCGCATGGCGGTCGGGAAAGCGCGCGTGTCCCAGGTCGGTCAGCTGCCACAGGCGTACCGGGCGGCCCACCTTGCCCGGGGTGTCGCGGTAGCTCACCAGCCCCTTCGCTTGCGCCGCTTCCAGCTGCTTGCGCACGGCCATCGAGGTCAGGCTCAAGATCGCCGCCAGGCCATGCGCGGTCTGCGGGCCGCGCGTCTTCAGCAGCATCAGCGTTTGTTCCGCGGTATTCATGCGAACTCCTCCATTGCCATGGTGGTGCGGCTCCAGCGCCGCATCGCGATGGACGCATAGCCGGCCAGGCAGGCGCCCGCGACCAGCACCAGGCGCACGTCGATCAGTGCCAGCAAGGCGCCGGCCAGCGCCATCACGATATTGGCCAGGCAAAAGGTGGTGGACAACAGGCCCATGACCGCGCCGTGGCCGTGATCGGCGAACTGGTCGGCGGCCCAGCCCTGCAGGGTCGCATTATAGAAAGCATGCGGCAGCCCGAACAGGACGATGGCGCCGATGCCGACGCCCAGGCTCCCGAGGCCCACGCACAGGATCGCCAGCGCCACGCCGGCTGCCTGGAGACTCGCGCGCCGGCGTGCATCCATGGCGCTGGCCCGCCCGGCAAACAGCGCGGCGCCCGTCATCACCCCGCACATGGCCATGTTGACCCAGGCGATGCCGGCGGCATCCATGCCGCCCAGTTTGACGAGCCAGAACGGGAAGAATTCATAGAAGGCGGCGACGCCGCAGGCATAGCTGAAGTGGACGGCGAACAGGCTGCGCAAATCTCGATGGCGCAGCAGGGTGAAGGCGTGATGGCGGGTGGCGAGGGTCCACCAGCTGTGCGAGGCGGCGCCGGCCGATTCGGTTCTCAAGGCCAGTGCCGCGAGCACGGCGCCCAGCAGCAGACCGCCGGCGGCGATATGGAAGGGCAGGGTGAGGCTGTAGCCGGCACTCAGCCCGGACAGCAGCGGCCCGGCCAGCCATCCGAGGTGGAAGGCGCCGTTCACCCACGACAGGGCGTGCTTGCGCAGCGCGCCGTCGAGGCGTTCGGCCAGCAGCGCGCGCAGGATGGCGCCATTGCCTTCCAACAGGCCGGTGAAGAAGCGGGCGCCGATCAGAAGCGGGTAGGACTGGATCAGGAGCGCATAGGCGGTCACCAGGTGCCCGGCCGCCGCGCCGAGAGAGGTGAGCAGCAGCATGCGGCGCCGGCCGAGGCTGTCGGACACGGGGCCGAGCACGGCGCTGCCCAGCAGCAGGCCGACCGGATTGATCATCAGCGCCAGGCCGAACAGCAGCGTGGGCGGCAGTCCGAGGAAGGCATTCAGGCCATTCGGGGCTCCGCCGGCGAACAGCGGCGGCAGCAGCGGATAGGCGACCGAGGCGCCGATCGTGGACAGCAGCGCAAGCAGGCAGGTGCTACCGATCAGCAAAGCATGTCGCATGAGGTCCCCTGTGTTGATATTCGGGCATGGTAAGCAGAAGGCCAGAATAAGTAAACTGAATTGTTTATTTATTTCCGGACAGCGGCGCCAGGACTGTGTTGGCGGCCAGCTTCCTCTCCCCTCCGGTCTCGGATGTTTTCCGCCAAGATCTGCTTCAAAATAAAGTTCCTCAATATTTCCATGCCTACACTCAATATTTAGAGCGTACCCGCATGGGAGTGCGATGAGCGAGAACAGCAGACCGCGGTGGCGCGGGCGTTACCTGGACGCCGCCCACCTGTTCGTACCGGACCAGTTGCGGCAGGAGGCGGCCGTGCTCGCGCGCGCCGAGAACGTCGTCAACGCGGCGCTGATGGCCGCCATCGCCGGGCCGGGCTATGCGCTGGCCTACTGGCTGCTCGGCCTGGAGCTGGCGGCCTTCGAGATCCTGGCCTGCTGCGCCATCATGCTGCTGGCGCCGCCGCTGCTGCGCGTCAGCGGCAGCATCGTGGCCGCGCGCGAACTGTTCCTGTGCGCGCTGTTCTTCAATTTCACCTGGCTGACCTGGCATCTGGGCGGCATTCACGCGCCCACCGCCAGCTGGCTGGTGACGGCGCCGGTGGTGGCCATGTTCCTCGGCGGCGTGGGGAGCAGCGTGTTCTGGCTGGCCATGAGCTGCGCCGCGGGCGGCGCGATCTGGGCGATGGGCGCCTTCGGCGTGGCGATGCCGGCCACGCCGCAGGTCGACATGCCGCTGCTGCACCTGGTCTGCGACATCGGGCTGTACGTGGTGGTGCTGGTGTTCGTGCTGCTGTTCGAGCTGACCAAGACCGAAGGTTTCGTCAAGCTGCAGCAGGCCCTGGCGACCATCAACGAGCTGGCCATCCGCGACGAGCTGACGGGCAGCCATAACCGCCGCTTCCTGCTGGGCCTGATCGAGCGCGAGAAGGAACGGAGCGACCGCAACGGCCGCCCGTTCTGCCTGTGCCTGTTCGACATCGACTTCTTCAAGCGCATCAACGACACCTATGGCCATGCGGCGGGCGACGTGGTGCTGCGCAGCTTCGCCAAGGCGGTGCAGGCCCAGATCCGCGGCACCGACGCCTTCGGGCGCTACGGCGGCGAGGAATTCCTGCTCATGCTGCCGGAGACGCCGGCGCCGGACGCGGTGGTGCTGGCCGAGCGCATCCGCAAGGCGATCGCCGCGCTGCGCTGTATCGACAACGGCAGCGAGATCACGCTGACGGTGTCGGCCGGGGTGGCCGAGTACCGGCTGGGCGAGGCGGCGGCCCAGGCCATCGCGCGCGCCGACGAGGCGCTGTACGTGGCCAAGTCGCTCGGGCGCGACCGGGTGCAGTGCCACGGGGACGACGAGCGCATGCCGGTGGTGGGGAGAAGCCAGGAGCCGGGCAATGCGCGCAGCACCGCGGCCGCCAACACGCCCCGCCTGCACGATGGGGCTCAGTGCGACCAGCTTACCGGCCTGCTCAACCGCAGCCTGCTGCGCGACCGCCTGCGCCACGCCATGACCCGCGCCAACCGCAACCGCCGCCTGATCGCGCTGCTGCTCCTGAATATCAACCGCTTCAAGGAGATCAACGACGAACTCGGCTACGAGGCCGGCGACGCGCTGCTGGCCCAGGCCGGCGCCGCCATCCGGCGCTGCCTGCGCGATTCCGACACCGTGGCGCGCTGGGGCGGGGACGAATTCATCGCTCTGGTGGAAGACCTGCATTTCGACTCCGATGCCCAGGTGGTGGCCGAGAAGATTCTGGACCGCTTCGGCATGCCGCTGCAGGTGGCGGGGCGCGACTGCTTCGTCACGCTGGCCGTCGGCGTGGCCCTGTTCCCGGCGGCCGACTGCGACCTCGATGCGCTGCTCAAGCGCGCCGACATCGCCATGCGCGGCGCCAAGGGCTGGGGCGAGAACAGCGTGCAGGTGTATTCGGGCGACACCGTGCAGCCCCAGAGCGAGCGGCTGGCGCTGAAGAACGGCCTGCGCGACGCGCTGGCCCAGGGCCAGCTGTTCCTGGAATACCAGCCGCAGTTCGACCTGGTCGATCGCCGCATCATCGGGGTCGAGGCGCTGCTGCGCTGGCAGCATCCGACCTACGGGCGCATCGACCCGGGCCGCTTCATCCCGCTGGCCGAGGAGACCGGCATGATCGTGCCGATCGGCGACTGGGCGCTGCGCACCGCCTGCCTGCAGAACCGGGCCTGGCACGCCGCCGGCCTGCCCGAGATCAAGACCGCGGTGAACCTGTCGGCGCGCCAGCTCAAGGAGCCCGGCCTGCCGGCGCGCGTGCTGGCGATCCTGGCGGAGACCGGCATGCCGGCCGGCTGCCTCGACCTGGAAATCACCGAAGGCATGCTGATCGAGGACCTGGCCGCCAACTGCGCGCTGATGAGCGGCCTGCGCCAGGCCGGGGTGATCGTCTCGATCGACGACTTCGGCACCGGCTATTCGAGCCTGAACTACCTGTCCGAGCTGCCCGTCGACATCCTCAAGATGGACGGTCTGTTCGTGCGCCGCCTGGGCGCCGGCGCGGGGCGCGGCCGTTCCTACGCGATTGCCGAAGCCATCGTCTCGATGGCGCACCGGCTGCGCCTGACTGTGATCGCCGAGTCGGTCGAGACGGCCGAGCAGCTGTCCGACCTGTGCGCCATGGGCTGCGACGCCGCCCAGGGTTACCTGTTCGCCCGTCCGCTGCCCCCTGGCGAAGTCGCGGCCCTGCTCGCGCAGCAGGTCGAGGCAGCGCCCCTCGTGCCCGCATGAAGCCATTTGCCATCAGATCCCGGAGGATGCCGTGCTGATTGACCCGATCCAAGATTCGATTCCTGCCTTGACCCCGCCCGACCCGGCGCATGACCTGTCCCTGCTGGCCGCCTCGGGCGCGCTCGGGGGCAGCGTCGCCCTGTACCGCCAGCCGCGCGGCCCCGACCTGCTGCGCCGTTCCGGCCCGCTCGACGATTGGTGCCTGCTGCGCATGCGCCACGGCGTCTGGCCCTACGCGCGCAAGCTCGAGGGCCCGCCCACGGCCATGGCCACGGTCGAAGGCGACGGCCTGGCGGCGGCGCGCGGCATCAATTTCGCGTCGCAGGATTATTTGTCGCTGGCCTCGCACCCGGCGGTCCAGGACGCGGCCATGCGCGCGCTCGCCGAGTGCGGGCCGCACAGCGCCGGTTCGGCGATCTTGCTGGGGAACAGCCGCTACACGGGAGAGCTCGAAACGAAGCTGGGCGAGCTGCTGCACTGCGAGCACGTGGTGCTGTTCCCGACCGGCTGGGGCGCGGCCTTCGGCGCCATCACGGCCCTGGTGCACGGCGCCGACCACGTGGTGATCGACGCCCTGGCGCACGCTTCGCTGCGCCAGGGGGCGGCGGCGGCCACCCGCAATGTCGCGGCTTTCCGCCACCTCGACTGCGACCATGTGCGCGAGCTGCTGGCCGGTATCCGCGCCGTCGATACCAATGGCGCCATCCTGGTGGTGACCGAGGGCCTGTTCAGCATGGATGCCGACAGTCCCGACCTGCCGCTGATGCAATACCTGTGCCGCGAATACGGCGCCACGCTGCTGGTGGACGTGGCCCACGACCTCGGCGCGACGGGGCCGGGCGGCGGCGGGACGATCGCCGCCCAGGGCATGCTGGGGAGAATCGACCTCGTGATGGGCGCCTTCTCCAAGACCTTCGCCTCGAATGGCGGCTTCGTCGCCTGCAACCAGCAGAGCGTGCGGCGCCAGCTGCAGCTGTTCGCGGGCACCCACATGTTCTCGAACGCCCTGTCGCCGGTGCAGGCGGCCACGGTGCTCGAATGCCTGCGCATCGCCGGCAGCGCGGAAGGCGACGGCCTGCGCGCGGACGTGCTGCGCAATGCCGTGGAGCTGCGCGCGCTGCTGGCCGACGAAGGGATCAAGTGTATTGGCGATCCGTCGCCGATCGTCCCGGTGTGGACCGGCCTCGAGTCGGCCACGCGCATCGCCGGCATGCTGCTGGCGCGCGAGCAGGTCTTCGTCAACCCGATGGAATTCCCCGGCGTGCCGCTGGGCGCGGCGCGCCTGCGACTGCAGCTGATGGCCCGGCATACGCCCGGCCAGATCCGGCGCGCAGCGCGGCTGCTGGTGTCGGCGGTGCAGCGCGCCGGCGCCGCGCCGCGGCCGGTGCTGCGGCAAACAACGCCGGCCTGAAGGCCAGGGCAGGGCGGCGACCGGAAGAAAAGGGCGCGCACCAGGAGCGGAGCATGGGGCGCCCAGGTGACGGCGGGGTAAAATAGCTTCTTTACCTTTTAAGCATCTTCGCCATGACCGTCCGCACCCGCTTTGCTCCCAGCCCGACCGGCTACCTCCACCTTGGCGGCGCCCGCACCGCGCTGTATTCCTGGGCCTTTGCCCGCCACTTCGGCGGCACCTTCATCCTGCGCATCGAGGATACCGACCTGGAACGCTCGACCCCGGAAGCCGTGCAGGCGATCCTTGACGGCATGCAGTGGCTCGGCCTGGCGCACGACGAAGGCCCGTTCTACCAGATGCAGCGCATGGACCGCTACCGCGAGGTCGTCAAGACCATGCTGGAAGAGGGCACGGCCTACCTGTGCTACTGCTCGCCCGACGAGGTCGAAGCGATGCGCGAGCGCATGCGCGCCGCGGGCGACAAGCCGCGCTACGACGGCACCTGGCGCCCGGAGCCGGGCAAGACTTTGCCGGCCGTGCCGGAAGGCGTCAAGCCGGTGGTGCGCTTCAAGAATCCGGAGGGTGGCGAAGTGACCTGGGTCGACGTGGTCAAGGGCAGCATCACCATCGCCAACAAGGAACTCGACGACCTCGTCATCGCGCGCCCGGACGGCACCCCGACCTATAACTTCTGCGTCGCGGTGGACGACTGGGACATGAAGATCACCCACGTGCTGCGCGGCGACGACCACGTCAACAACACGCCGCGCCAGATCAACATCCTGCGCGCGCTCGGCGCCGAGCTGCCGCAGTACGGCCACCTGCCGATGATCCTGGGCGCCGACGGCCAGAAGCTCTCGAAGCGCCACGGCGCGGTCAGCGTGATGGAATACCCGGCCCAGGGCTATCTGCCGGAGGCGATGCTGAACTACCTGGCGCGCCTGGGCTGGAGCCACGGCGACGACGAGATTTTCTCGATGGAGCAGTTCACTGAATGGTTCAACCTGGAGCACCTGACCGCCTCGGCTGCCCAGTTCAACCCGGAGAAGCTGGCCTGGCTGAACAACCACTACATCAAGCAGGCCGACAACGAACGCCTGGCTAGCCTGGTCCGCCCTGTGCTCGAGGTAGAGGGTGCGCGCTTCGACGGCGCCCCGGCGCTGCCGGGCGTGCTGGCGCTGGTGAAGGACCGCGTCCACACCATCAACGAGCTGGCCGATGCGGCGATGCTGTTCTACCGCGAACCGAAGCCGGATGCGGCCCTGCTGGCCCAGCACCTGCTTGACGCGGTGCGCCCGGCATTGGGGGCATTCGCCGAGCGCTGCAAGGACGTCGAGTGGAACAAGGCGGCCTTGGGCGCCATGCTCAAGGAAGTGCTGGGCGCGCACGGCCTGAAGATGCCGCAGATCGCCATGCCGCTGCGCCTGATCGTGACCGGCCAGCTGCAGACCCCGGCCATCGATGCGGTGCTGGAGCTGTTCGGGCGCGATGCCGTCCTGGCGCGCGTGGCGAAGGTTTTGTAAGTCCGGCCTCGACTGCAAAATCGGTATTTGCGTAATGCAAGAACCCCCGCTATAATGCTCGCACTTCAGCACTGCGGGGGTATAGCTCAGCTGGGAGAGCGCTTGCATGGCATGCAAGAGGTCAGCGGTTCGATCCCGCTTACCTCCACCACTTCTGAAGTGTAGTGAGCAGTAAAGTAGTCGTAGTTTGGTAGTTCCAGGTCCCCATCGTCTAGAGGCCTAGGACATCACCCTTTCACGGTGAGTACCGGGGTTCGAATCCCCGTGGGGACGCCAGGATTCTGGCAGCGTGCAACCAGCGGCACGCCTTGGTAGAAGTAGATGCAGTGTGTTAGAATGTTGTTCCCTTGGGGGGTATAGCTCAGCTGGGAGAGCGCTTGCATGGCATGCAAGAGGTCAGCGGTTCGATCCCGCTTACCTCCACCAAGTTGCAGAATAAAGTAGTCGGCAGTCCAGGGTCCCCATCGTCTAGAGGCCTAGGACATCACCCTTTCACGGTGAGTACCGGGGTTCGAATCCCCGTGGGGACGCCAAGAATTTGGCAGGTAGCCAGCGCAGAAGCACGGCGCGGCACGCAGGAAATCGTAGTAAAAGCAGCAAGCACAGTTTTAGGTCCCCATCGTCTAGAGGCCTAGGACATCACCCTTTCACGGTGAGTACCGGGGTTCGAATCCCCGTGGGGACGCCAGTTAAGACCGGAGCAGACCAACGTGCATGCGCGTATAGGTGCTCCGGTTTTTCATTTGCGCGGCCAGTTTGCGCCGCAGGCAATTCTTCCATCTTCCTCCATCTGATTTGCGCGTCGCGCAAGATCGTCCAGTTTTTCGTGCGGTGCGCAATGCAATTTCGGCCTTCGCCATGAGAACGGTCGTCACTCGTACAGGTTGGGCCGGTTTCCCGCCCAACCTACGGTTCTCACTCATCGACTGAAATTGGGTAGAACCGGGACCTGGCCCGGCCAGCTCTGTCACCAGCCCATCGGCCGAATCCCTCCCAACGGCATGCCGAACGGGAAGCCCGCCATCCCGGCCGCCTGCTGGGCGGCGAAACCCGCTTGGTAGTTGGCGCTGTCTCCCATTGCGCCCGCCAGGATTCCGGGCACCATGCCGTAGCCCGGCACCTGCCAGTTGCCGACCTGCTGGCCCGCGCCCGGCGACAGGCCGAGCGCCACCAGCGCATCGGGCATGCCGTAGCCGATCCGCGACGGGTCGGAAAGCGTCAGCGGCCGTGCGCTGAGCCGCAGGATCTGGAACAGGCGCTCGACCCGCTCGGGCGAACGGGCGCGCAACATCTGGAAGTCGGCCCGGTGCGCCAGCACCAGCGCCGCCAGTCCGGCGATGTGGGGCGCCGCCATCGAGGTGCCGTCCCATGCGGCGAAATTATTCGGCGGCACCGACGAGACGATGGCCACGCCCGGCCCGCACACGTCCACCTGCGGCCCGAAGCAGCTGAAGCGCGCGGTGAAGAAGCCTTGCGCGTCGATGTCGGTGCCGACCGTCTCGGCATGGTAGCTGTCGGGCGGGAATTCATCGATCTTGCCGATCGCGCCCACGGCCAGCACGTGGGGCGAGGCGGCCGGATATTGCACCGGTCCGCTGGAATTGCCCGAGGCCGCGATGCAGGCCACCCCGGCCTGCTTGGCGCGCACGATCTGGCGCTCCAGCGCCTCGGACGGGGCGCCGCCGCCCAGGCTCAGGTTGACGACGTCGATCTGGTTTTCGATGCAATACTCGAGCGCGTCGATCAGTTGGCTGATCTGGCCGCCCGGGAACAGCTTGCACACGTGGATTTCGGCATCGGGCGCGAAGCCGCGGATGCCCCAGGCCGGGTCGCTGGCGGCGATCACGCCGGCGCAGTGCGAGCCGTGGCCCAGCGTATCGGAGTTCCAGGTGTTGCGGCTGGTCGCCTTGTTGATGACGTCGAAGCCGGCCCGGATGCGGGTGAGGTTGCCGTGGGTGGTGGCGGCGCCCGAATCGATCACGGCAATCTTGATGCCCATGCCGCCGTATTGCGGGGGCACCATGTCCAGGCGCATGGCGCGCGCACCCCAGCCGAGCGTGCTCTGGCGCGGCAGGTTCTGCAGGGCCGGCCAGTCGGCCAGCGCGCGCAGCACCACGACATTGGCTTCGTCCAGGCTGAGGTCGGGGTCGCGCTGGTAGAAGCTCCAGTAGTCGGCGCGCGGCTTGACGTACAGGCCGCTGATGGTGTGCGGGTCGTCGCCATACAAGCGCAGGCGCGCCGTGCCGTCCGCCCCGCTGGTTCCCGAGCTCGGCAGCACTCCGCCGAACAGCGAGACTTCGGCGTCCAGCAGCGGCGCGCCGTCTTTGCCGAGCACGACGACGATAATTTCGGCCGTCGGCCCGCTGTAGGGTGTGAGCGAGGTGACGAGGTCGGGACGCTGCAGCATCGGGTCGAGCAGTTGCAGGTGCTGGTCGCGCTCGACCAGCAGCCGGCCCTGGCCGCGCATCTGCAGCTCGCCCGCTTTCTGGTCGGTCATGCGCGCCACCAGCACGCCTTCGGTCGCACCGGTCGCGCCGGCCGCGCCCAGGCCGGCCATGGCGATGCCGGCCGAGCGCGCGCCGCTTTGCACGCCGACGGTATCGACGATGTCGATGTCGCCCAGGCCCTGCAGCGCCTGCTGGACCGAGGACAGGCTGAGGGCCGGCTCGACGGCCGCCGGCCCCAGCGCGCGGGCGAGCGAACCGAGCGCCATGGGCGCGAATCCCCCGGCGCCGGGCAGTGCGCGCGGCGCGACCAGGTATTTTTTCTTGCGTTCGCCCACGGCGCGGCCGCTGGTGGCGTCGCGGGGGCGGGAGGGGGCTGCGGCGTCGGCGCCGGAACGGGTATCGGTGGCGCCGTCAGGCGGCTGCCCTGGCTGCTCGCCTGCTCCGCCTTGGGGAGTTTTTGGCATGGTGTTTCCTTTTGACCGGTAAGGACCCGCTAGTCGAACAGCGACAGCGGCTGGTCCGGTTCGATCGTTAACTGGTTATGGGTGTGTTGCCGGAGCTGCTCGGCAGTGTCGGGGTCGGTCTCGACCACGGCGGTATGCGGCGGCCCGGCGCTCGGTCCGATCGTGTCGATCAGGCGGATAGCGGGATTGGCGCCGAGGCTGTCGATGAACGTGGTGAGCGCGCTGTTGTCGGCAGCGGCGCGCACGATGTAGCGGCCGGATGCACGGCCGGATGCGCCGCCAGGCAGCGGTCCGCTGGTGGAACTCGGCATGGGCAACTCCTCGGTAATACGCCCCCCGAACGGGAGGCGCCACGGGTGAAGAAGCGGATTAATGCAGGGTCTGCTGTGCCCCGAGCTGGGCCTGCTGCGCGTAGGCCGTCCATGGATCAGCCGAGAACGGCAGCATGCCGCCCAGCTGGCCCGCCATGCCGCCGATGGTATTGCCCAGTTGCTGGTTGCCCAGCTGGCCGCCGATGAAGCCGCCGACAGGCTGGGCGACGCGCTTGATCACATTGCCGAACCAGCCTTGCGGCGCGATCTGGCCCTGCTGCTGTTCGGCTGCCAGCTGCTGCTGCAGGATGGCTTGCTGTTGCTGGACCTGCTGCAGGATTTGCTGCAATTGCTGCTGCTGGACCTGCAGTTGCTGCAGTTGCTGGACGATTGGATGCTGGGCCTGCTGGGCGCCCTGTGGGTCGGCGCCGAAGGGCAGCAGTCCGCCCAGGCCCGACAGGCCCGCGCCGATCGCATTGCCCAAGGTGGAATTGCCGGTCAGGTTGGCGATCAGGCCGCCGGCCGGCTTGCCATACTGGCTGAACAGGTTGCCCACGAAGCCCTGCGGCGCCAGCTGCTGTTGCTGCTGTTGCTGCTGTTGCTGTTGCTGCTGCAGTTGCTGTAGCTGCTGCAATTGCTGCAGTTGTTGCAGCTGCTGGAGCTGTTGCAGCTGCTGCGGCTGGCCGCCATAGGCTGCGCTGGCCGGGTCGGCGCCGAAGGGCAGCAGGCCGCCGCCCAGGCCGCCCGCCATTTCGCCGATGCGGCCGCCCAGGTTCGAGCTGCCGAAGAGGCCGCCGATGCCTTTGCCGATGATCCCACCCAGCGGTGCACCGAACATCCCGCCCAGGAAACCCTGGGGAGCCAGTTGTTGACCGAGGCCGTACTGTTGATATTCATTCATGTTGATCTCCTTCGTGTGGTTGCGGCCGCCGATACCGGTACGGCATCCGGCTGCCGAGGCGCCTGATGCCGGCGCCCTTACGCACCGGCGGGGGGCGGCTGCTGACATGGCATCCGCGCACTGGAAAGGGCAGCGTGCGAATGGAGGGCAGGGGGCCGGTTTTTCGCGGCCGGGCTCCCTGCAGGTAGGCGTTGGACTAGGCCACCATGGTGAAGTTTGGGCTTGGGCCGGCTCATATCCGTCCATCACGCCCCGGCTTGTGATGGCGCAAAAGACCTGCGCTTCACGGTTGCAAATGCACCGGAAAGTCCTACCGTTTGGCCGGGGCGAGGAGAGCTTCTCGCCTGAGCCCGGCAAGCTTCCCGGCAGAAAAAGTCGCAGATGAAATCGGTTAAAATAGGGCGCTTCGCCGCGTCCACCGCCTTCCCGCATGAGCCTGCCTGTATCACCCACCCATCCGCATTCCCCGTCCACGCTGGCGATCTTCTGCAAGGTCGTCGATAATTTCGGCGACATCGGCATCTGCTGGCGCCTGGCGCGCCAGTTGTGGCGCGAGCATGGCGTGCAAGTGACGCTGTGGGTCGACGACCTGCGCAGCTTTCACCGCATCTGCCCGACCGTCGACGTCGAGGCCGGCGAGCAGGAGGTGGCGGGCGTACTGGTGCGCCACTGGGCCGGGCAGGACGGGAGCTTCACCCCGGGCGAGGTGGCCGACATCGTGATCGAATTCTTCGCCGTCGACCTGCCACCCGGCTATATCGCGGCGATGGCGCAGCGCAGTCCGCGCCCGGTATGGTTCAACCTGGAGGGCTTGACGGCCGAAGAATGGGTGGAAGGCTGCCACCGCCTGCCGTCGATGCACCCGCGCCTGAAGCTGACCAAGCATTTCTTCTTCCCCGGCTTTACCGCGAAGACCGGCGGCCTGCTGCACGAAGCCGGACTCGACGAAGCACGGGCAGCCTTCCAGGCCGATGTCGAGGCCGTGGCAAACTTCCTTGCGGGCTTCGGCGTCACCAGGGACGAGCTCGATGCCCTGAAGGTGACGCTGTTCTGCTATCCGCATGCACCGGTGGCCGGGCTGCTCCAGGCCTGGGCGTCGGGGGACGAGCCGGTTACTTGCCTGGTGCCGGAAGGCGTGGCGGTCGAGGCGGTCGGCGCTTTTCTGGGCGCCACGCCGCGCGCCGGCAGCCATGCGACGCGGGGAAGGCTGACGCTGCGCGTGCTGCCCTTCGTGCCCCAGGAAGACTACGACCGCCTGCTGTGGGCTTGCGACCTGAACTTCGTGCGCGGGGAGGATTCCTTCGTGCGCGCGCAATGGGCCGACCGGCCTTTCGTCTGGCACATCTATCCGCAGGATGAGGACTTGCACCACAAGAAGCTGCGCGCCTTCCTGGGACGCTATGCCGGGCCCGGCGCGCTCGACGCGTTTGCGCTCGGCTGGAATGGCGCGGCCGCGATCGGGTCGATGCCGGCCGCATGGCAGGATCTGCACGCGGCGCTGCCGCAGCTTGCCGTTCGTGCAGGAGAATGGCGCCGCCAGGTGCTGGCGCATGGCGATTTGACGACTAACCTGCTTGAATTTGCCCGCTCACTGAGGTTGGACGGGGAAATTCCGGTATAATGCGCGGTTAGTCTGGAACGAAATACACATGATCAAACGTAGGCCCTTAGCTGCTTCGCTCCTTGGCCATCGCTGATTTAATGCAACTTACTTTTTACGCAAAACTACTATGAAACCCGCTAAAGAAATTCGTGTTGGCAACATCATTATGGTCGAGGACAAGCCGTTCATCGTGCTGCGTTCGGACGTGAACGGTTCGAGCCGCACGGGCTTCACGTACAAGTGGAAGATGAAGAATCTCCTGACCAATGCGCCACTGGAAAACGTGTTCCGCGGCGACGACAAGTTCGACGTGGTCGTGCTGGACAAGAAGCCGGTGACCTATTCGTACTTCGCCGACCCGCTGTACGTCTTCATGGACGCCGATTACGAACAGTTCGAAATCGAAGAAGAGAACCTGGGCGATGCACTGCACTACCTGAAAGACGGTATGGAATGCGAAGCCGTGTTCTATGACGGCAAGGCCATCTCGGTCGAACTGCCGACCACCATCGCGCGCCAGGTCATCTACTCGGAGCCGGCAGTCAAGGGCAACACTTCGGGCAACGTCCTGAAGGAAGCCAAGATCGAGAACGCCATCGAAGCCCACCAGCACATCGTCATGGTGCCGCTGTTCGTGAGCCAGGATGACGTCATCGAGATCGACACCCGCACCAACGAATACAAGCGCGTCGTCCGCAACTAAGCGAACGGCCTTGTAGAAAAAACGCTGCCTTCGAGCAGCGTTTTTTTTCGCCTGCAGATCGCGTCGCGCCAGCAAGCCGCAGGCAGGCGCCGTCCGTTATTGGTAGCCATAGTAAAAGTTCTGTTGAAGCCCAGTGGGGGGCCAGATGAACGGGGACGTGCCTTGGGGCGCCGTGCCCATGTAGCAGCTTCCGTTTGTAGCGTCGAGAATGCCGATGGGGCACGGCGGACCCGAAGACGCCGCCTTAATGTAATATTTCCTCGTGGTCAAAACTACAAAGGGCATTGAGCCGATCGGTGCATTCCTCACAAAACAGTTGCGGCTATCGAAACTCGGTTGGACTTGCGTGCCGTCCCACCAGCTCACAGTCCATGCGCAGAGCTGGGTATCAAGCAACCCCAGATCCGCCTGGACGCTCGTGATGGGGCTGAACAAAAATGCCTTAAAAGCATAGCTAGGGGATGGGTCTTGCGGATACTGGTTAGAGGTCTGCCCCCCCCAAAGGACTCCATACAGTTCAACCTCCTGTGTGCCAAGATTGCTGACCCGAAAAACGGGTGAGCCGCTATCGCCGTAATTCACTATCCCATTACTTAGGTTCCCAACTGCATACTGACATCGTAGGACACTATTGGACCCCCATAATCCGGAATAATCTACGCAAGTGCTCATGATATTCCCATTCGTCCATCCCAGTGTTCTGCCCACCTTGTTTAACTGGAGGCCGGACAGATATGGCTGAGAAGACGGCCTGGTAAACGCAAACCTCCCCGGACCCATATTCCAGCCCGACCCTGTAACATGGTCGACGGTTAGAATGGGGGTTGCAGATACAGTTGTAATGCCATTTGTTTTTGCAATCATCCCAAAGTCCCAAGGGGTAGGAAGAATGTTGCGATCGTATTGGATGAAGGCACTGTCACTCCATCTGCATACAGAACCCACAGGGAAAGGTGGGGAGCACGGAGAGCCTGGTATATCCACCATTTCAGTACCAATCGACGGCGGATAACCAGTTGTTGGTTGAAAGAAGGTTCCTCCGTCGACGGCCCAAGTGACATTCGTACAATGTGAATTCGTAACAAAGCCCCTTACGAGAGATCTAAAGGCATTGAAACCCAAAGTACAGGAACCACCAGTATTTTTGCCGACCTGGTTGCCGCCTTGTTTTGGGAAAAACTGGTTCTGAAGCGTGTGCGTCGTAAGCACGACACTGGTCACTTCGATTTTGGCTGCGTTGGGTGGGATACCGATTCCACGGAGCGTATCTCGAACCTGTCCCATATCTTGGTGCCGGCTTACGCCGATTGCCAATTTGTTGTCTGCCTCATCGATATCAGTCCATATAACGCCGGGAATTTTCAAAACAGCCCCCACCATTTTAATGTACCATTCTCTGAGTTGCGAGAATCCATACCGGCTTCTCTTCGGCTCAATCCCGCCCCTCGGTATGGTGTCAGGACCAAAGACTTTTACTATGGCTGTTTTAACAGCCGCCACCTTGCCTGGGCTGACAGTGGTGAGGTAGACCTGAAGCCTTGACCCTTCGCTACTGAGAAACATCCCGCCGAACTCTGGGACTTGTTGCGCTACAGCAGCGAACTGATCATCAAGCGTTTGGGGTTGGGGATGGTCAGATACAGGCTGAGCACGTGTTGTCCCTAAGAAAAGAGTAACAAGTAGCATAGAACATACTGCCAAAATACGGAAAAACAGTTTTGTAAGCTTCATTTCCATGATCTTTCTCCTTAGTCTGTTTTGTGATGTATTTTCTGGGCTAACTACCAACCTGCACGGCCTACATCCACCGCGTTAATGGCTACCAACCCCACGCATTCCCACAGAAGACTTCGCAGCCGAGGCATTACACAAAGACGATGCTCGTTGGCCCAACGTTTGAGTTGAGCCGCAGACGCCGGCTTGCCGGTGGCTGTCGGCTCGAACGAAGGGTTAGATTGCTGGCTGTTCGCTGAGTTGCAACTTACGCATACCCAGTACCTCACCCACATCCCGGATGCGTTGTCGATTCACTAGCTCAACCGCTCTCAGTTTCTTTTCGAGTTCAGCGGCCGTTTCGGCATTGAGCGCCTTGAGAGAAGCGAGTTCGACTTCAAGCCTCGCGGCTTGGATGCTTTTCTGGTCGAGTTCTTGCTCGAAGCTCTCGATCTGGCCGACCGCGGTCAAGAGAGCCAGGGTGTGTCTGACTGAACGAAGCGAGAAAGGGAAGGTCAGATGGCGATGAGCCGAACTCACCTAACCGAAAAGCAGTGGCGTCAGTTGGCGCCACATCTGCCGCCCAGTCCGCACCATCGCCATGCTTATGTCGAGCATCGGCATGTGATCAATGGGATTTTGTGGCGTTTGAGAACCGGTGCGCCCTGGCGCGACATTCCACCCCGTTACGTGCCTTGGCAGACCTGTTATGACCGGTTCGTCCGGTGGTCACGCAATGGCAGCGCCTGCTCAAGATCATGCAGGCGGCGGCCGATGAAGCCGGGCTGATCGATTGGGATGGTGCCGCGTTCGATGCCACTCATGTCAAGGCACACCGCGGTGCTTCCGGGGCACGGAAGAAGTTGCCGTCAGCAGAAAAAGGGGGGGCATAACGCAGATCGGGCCGGTACTCGACGCCGTCTGCGTGCCCCATCCAGGCCGAGGGCGCCCACGCAAACGTCCATCTGTGATCGTGGCAACAATTATGTTATGGCTCCTCTGAACTAAGTCAGACACACCCTAGCGGCCCGCGCCCTGTTTCGCCTTGGTAAACACCGGTCCCCACAGCGGGTGGCCATGTTCGCCCGGGGCGAGGTCGAACGAGGGATCGATGCGCAAGGCGCGCTCGAAGGCCTGGCGGCAGGGCACCGGCCGGGCGGTGACGCAATAGCTGAAGGCGGTGTATTTCAGGGCGCTGACACGGTTGCGTACCGAGCCGCCATTCATGTCGCCCGAATTCAGCCGTTTGATGGCGGCGTTGTATTCGCCATCGTGGTACAGCGCGATTCCTTCGCGCAGCGCATTGTCGTCGCGGTCGGGCGCCGGCTTTTCCGCGCGCGCGGCGGGACGCTCGGGACGTTCGTTACGGTCCGTGCGGTCGGCACGGTCGCTGCGGGCGCGCGAACGTTCGTCCACGCGCGGACGGGAGCGCCCGGAATCGGGTCCACCCATCAACGCATTCAGGTCCGCGCAGCCGCCCAGGGCCAGCAGGGCGAGCAGGGCGCAGGCGCGCAGGCTGTGTGGTTGCAATCGGGCGCGGGTAGTCACTCGGTATCCTCCTCGGTAAAGTCCAGTTCGATGACCGACGCGCCGCCCTTGACCGCGTTCACCGTCACGATGCGCTCGGGGAAGCTGGGGTTGGCGATGCGGATGGTGTGCTGGCCCGGCGGCAGGGTGAGCCGCTTGAGCGGCGGGCTCACGCCGAGCTTGGCGCCGTTGACGTCGATCGTGGCCCAAGGCTTGATGAGGAGTTTGTAGGTGGCGCCGGCGCCGGCCGCGGCCTGGGCCTGGCGCGACGCCTGGGCATCGGCCGCGGCAATGGCGGGCGTTGGCGGGATGGTTGGCTGCGCCTGTCCAGGCGCCAGCGCCAGGGGCGGCGGTGCATCAGGCAGGAGAGCGGGCGCGGACGCAGGCGGCGCCGGGGTGGCTGCCACCGCGGCCGGGGCAGGCTGGGCCGGCGCTTCGTCGGCCGGCAAGGCCAGCGTGACCGTATCGCGCGAATCGGCCCCGTGCAGCAAGGCCAGCAGGGCGCCCAGCGCGCCGAGCAGCACGGTGGCTGCGGCGACCAGCATCAGCCAGCGCTGCAGGCGCCCGCGCTCGGCGGCCGGCGCCGGCTCTTTCAGGAAAGCGGGTTCTGGCTCGGCGGCGGCAGGCGCGGCTTGGGCAGAAGCCGCCTGGAAGGCCTCGAAGGACTGCGCCGGCACGGCCGGGCCGAGCGGAACGATGCCGAGCAGGTTGCGTAATTGTTCGATGTTCTGGGGGCGCGCTTGCGGATCCGGCGCCAGGCAGCGGTCCACGGCCGCGAGGAAGCTGTCGCTATAGCCGCCCGGCGCACGGCCCAGCAGCGGGGCCGCCGGCGGATTTTCGCGGGTGATGGCGTAGTGGACGACGGCGGCGAGATCGTGCATGTCGCCGGCTTCGGTCCACGGCGCGCCGGACTCCGGCCCCGGCAGCAGCATCGGGTCGCCGGAATCGAGGATCAGCACGGTGTCGGGACTGATGGGGCGGTGCGGCATCTGCATCGCGTACTGCAGTTCGACCGACTGCAGGATCTGGCGGAACACGCGCCGGCACCAGACCTCGCCCACGAGTTCCTGGTTGAACTCGACGACCTCGCGCACGGTGCGTCCGTCGGCCTGCTGTTGCTTGGTTACTGGTGTGCTCGTCATCATGGCGTGGGACCGTGCCGTGACGCGGAAGGAATCTGTGTCCTGGCTCGGTATTTGTATTTTGACAAATCATGCCAGATTTGCCCCGCAGGGGTGGCGCTGCTGAGCCAACCGTGCGGAGCTGTTACATCTCTGTTACAACTCGGCCAAGTGCGCGGCCGGGCCGCGCGGGCAGGGCTCAGACCTCGAGGAAGCGCATCTTGAAATAGCGGCCCTTGATGCCGCCGAATTCCGGGCTCGGCGCGCCGCGGTCGTTGAGTTTCGCGATGGCGGCATGCGCGGCATGGCGGTCGAGCGCGACATAGCTGTTGAACTCGGTGACATTGATCTTGCCGACCTGTTCCTTGGTCAAGCCGGCGTCGCCGGTGAGGGCGCCGAGGATGTCGCCCGGGCGCAGCTTGGCCTTCTTGCCTCCGGAAATGCACAGCGTGACCATCGGCGCCGGCGCAGCCGCTTCCTGGTGCTCGCCGAGGTCCTCGAGCTTGTGCCAGTCGACCTTGATGTCCTGGTATTCCTCGACCAGGCGCACCCATTTCTTTTCGTTCGGCGCAGCCAGGGTCAGGGCCAGGCCGGTCTCGCCGGCGCGGCCGGTGCGGCCGATGCGGTGCACGTGCACTTCCGGGTCTTTCGAGACGTCGGCATTGATCACGACGTCGAGGTTGGCGATGTCCAGGCCGCGCGCGGCGACGTCGGTTGCCACCAGCACCGAGCAGCTGCGGTTGGCGAACAGCACCAGGATCTCGTCGCGCTCCTGCTGTTCCAGCTCGCCGTACAGCGCCAGCGCGGAAAAGCCCTGGGCGCGCAGGGTCTCGGCCAGCTCGCGGCAATGGATCTTGGTATTGCAGAAGGCCAGGGTCGACACCGGCTGGTAATGCTTGAGCAGCTTGGCGACGGCTTCGTCGCGGCCCTCGAAGCCGACCTCGAAGAAGCGCTGTTCGATCTGGGTCGCGCTGTGCTGGCTTTCGACGGCCACTTCGAGCGGCTCGTTCAGGAATTTCGCGGTGGCGTAGCGGATGTCGTCCGGATAGGTGGCCGAGAACAGCAGGGTCTGGCGGCGCTGCGGGCAGGCGCTGACGATGCCGGCGATCTCGTCGTAGAAGCCCATGTCGGTCATGCGGTCGGCTTCGTCCAGCACCAGGGTTTGCACCTTGGACAGGTCGAGCGTGGCGCGCCCCAGGTGGTCGCGGATGCGGCCCGGCGTGCCGACCACGATGTGGGCGCCGTGCTCGAGCGAAGCGATCTGCGGGCGCATGGCGACGCCGCCGGTCAGGGTCAGGATCTTGACGTTGCCGACGCCGCGCGCGAGGCGGCGCAGTTCGTTGGCCACCTGGTCGGCCAGTTCGCGCGTCGGGCACATCACCAGTCCCTGGATGGCGAACCAGGCGGGATTGAGCTTGTGCAGCAGGCCGATGCCGAAAGCGGCGGTCTTGCCGCTGCCGGTCTTGGCCTGGGCAATCAGGTCGCGCCCTTCGAGCACCGACGGCAGGCAGGCGGCCTGGATCGGCGTCATCTCGTGGTAAGCCAGGGTGGCGAGGTTGTCGAGGAAGCGCGGCGCGAGCGGCAGCGAGGTAAACGATTGGGTTTGCATGGTAGTCCGAGGATTGGCCAAAGGGAGACCGATGTGCGGACTACCGGGGTGCCGGCGCCCATACCGGCAAGCCGGTCAGGTCTAGGTTGTCGTCACGGCGCCAGGCAGGCAGGCCGGAGGTGTCGGTTTCTTCCAGCAGGCCGAGCAGATCCAGTTGTTCCTGTTTCAGGGAGACGCGGCGGGCCCTGGGAGTGGCGCGCTGTGCTTCGACAACGGGTGCGGGCGGGTCGACCGGCTCGAAGCCGGGCAAATCGATCGTCGCGTTGTCTTTCTTGTCTCTCATCGGCTCGTGCTGC
Source organism: Telluria sp. ZT3P39 (assembly GCF_059685935.1). NCBI lineage: Bacteria > Pseudomonadati > Pseudomonadota > Betaproteobacteria > Burkholderiales > Oxalobacteraceae > Telluria > Telluria sp. ZT3P39. The sequence continues at coordinate 47,206 of NZ_JCASIH010000021.1, read as the reverse complement.
TTTTTGCTGCCGCAGAAAACAAAAGCCCGGCTGCAGGAGTCGGGCTTTTGTACGATATTGGTTGCGGGGACAGGATTTGAACCTGTGACCTTCGGGTTATGAGCCCGACGAGCTGCCAGACTGCTCCACCCCGCAGCGCTATTGTACTGCTTCGCGCCGCGGGATGCAAATGAAGTTGCTTACGCGGCGCGCAGGCGCCACAAGGAGGTCACTTCCTGCGAACGCGCCGCATGCAGCGGGTCATCCGCATCCATCGCTTTCGCATGTGTCGGACGCACGTCGTGGCGTGCCTCGACGACCAGACCGGCGGCGTCGATCCAGCCGGTGAGCTGTTCGCGCGTGCGCAGGCCGAGATGCTCGGCGAAGTCCGAGAGAATCAGCCAGCCTTCGCCGCCCGGCGCAAGATGCGCTTTCAGGCCGTTCAGGAAACCGCGCAGCATGCGGCTGTCCGGATCGTAGATCGCATACTCGATCGCGGAACTCGGTTTGCCGGGCAGCCAGGGCGGATTGCACACGACCAGGTCAGCCTGGCCGTCGGGGAACAGGTCGGCCTGGATGATCTCGACCTGGCTGCCGAGTCCCAGGCGCGCAATGTTCTCGCGTGCGCATCCAAGCGCCCGCGCATCCATATCGGTTGCAATCACGCGCCGCAGGCCGCGCCGCGCCAGCACGCCGGATAACACGCCGGTACCGGCGCCGATATCGAAGGCGAGCCTGGCGCCTTGCGGCAGCGGCGCCTGCGCCACCAGCTCGACATACTCGCCGCGCACCGGGGAAAACACGCCGTACCAGGGGTGAATGCGGTCGTCGAGCGCCGCAATCGGTACGCCCTTGCTGCGCCACTCATGCGCGCCGATCAGGCCGAGCAGCTCGCGCAGCGACACCACGAAGGGCTCGGTCGCGGCGCCGTAGGCCTCGGTGCAGGCCTGGCGCACGTCGGGCGCGCGGCGCAGCGGGATCGTGTAGTCGGCCTCGAACGGGATCAGGAGCATCGCCAGCGTGCGGGCGCGCTGCAGCTGCGCCAGGCGATGGCGGTGGAAGCTTTCCAGCAGCGTCGGTGCGGCCTTGGTGGCCTTGGCGCGTTTGGTGCGCGCGCCTTTATGATCGATGCGGCGCGCCAGCGCCTGCACCAGCTGGCGCGCATTCTGGAAGTCGCCGCGCCAGAGCAGGGCGGTGCCGTCGAGCGCGAGGCGCCAGGCCGCGTCGGCCGTCATCGTGTCGTCGGCGATGACGACTTTCTTCGGCGCCGGCCAGCCGCTTTCCGAGCGCCACAGCGCCGACCGCGGCTCGCCGTTTTCCACCCATTCGATGCGCTTCATCGGATTAATGGTGATGATGCCAGTTACCGTCGCTCGACTCGACGAAGGACTTCACCGCATCCGGATTGCCGGTCGCATGGCGCTTGGCTTCGCCGCAGCCGCAGATGCCCTGGTAAGGCTGGATATGCGAACAGGCCGAAACCTTTTGCAGGTAAACGGTGACGGGCTTGGCGCACTTGGCGCATTTGAAAGTGAGTGTGCGGGCGGGCTTCATGGTGGGCTTGGTGGTGGTCGCAAAGGACGCCATTGTACAACGGGGCGGAACGTGGATTTGGCGGCTGCCGCCCCCATCACACGCCGACGCTCACTGCGCTGCTGCCACCGCCGGCCGGCCGCACCTGGATCTTCGCGGCGATCCGCTCCGTCATCTCCTGCACGTGCGAGATCACGCCCACTTTCCTTCCCATCGACTGCAGCGCGTCGAGCGCGTCCATTGCCACGCCCAGGGTGTCGCTGTCGAGCGAACCGAAGCCTTCGTCGATGAAGAGCGACTCGACCCGCACCCGGTTCGAGGACAGCGACGCCAGGCCGAGGGCCAGGGCCAGCGAGACGAGGAAGGACTCGCCGCCCGAGAGCGAGTTGACCGAGCGGATTTCGCCACCCATGTCCTGGTCGCGCACCATCAGGGCCAGCGAGGGGGCGCCGGCGTTGTCGACGCGTTCGAGTCGGTAGCGCCGCGCCAGCTGGTTCAGGTGGCTGTTGGCGTAGCCGAGCAGGACATCGAGCGTGAACTGCTGGGCGTAGTTGCGGAATTTCTTGCCGTCGGCCGAACCGATCAGTTCGGACAGGCGTCCCCAGCGCGTCTCGATCGCCTGCTGGCGTTCGATCTCGGCCAGCATCGATTGCGCCTTGACCCGGCGCTCGTCGTCTTGCGCCGCCTGCAGGCGCAGGCTGGTGGCGCGCTCGTTCACGGCGCTGCGTTCTTCCAGCACCGTCGCCAAAGCGTCGGCCACGCCGGCGCTGTCGTGCATCGCGCCATCGGGCGGGGCGCTTTGCTCGTGCAGGTCGCGCTGCGACTTGCGCTCGGCCAGCACGGTGACGGCCTTGGCCAGCGCCGCGTCGAGTTCGGCCAGCGCGGCGCGTTCCTCGGCCAGCCAGGACGCGCCGACGGTCAGCAGGCTGGCCAGGTGCGCCTGGTTTTCCACGGGCTCGAGTTCGCCGTGGTGGGCGGCGTAGTCGTCGATCCAGTCGGCGAGCCTGGCGGCGGCGTCGCGGGCATCGTCCTGCACGGCGCCAATGCGTTCCTGGGCCTGGTTCAAGCTGCTGCGCACGCGCGTCTCGTGCTGGGCCGCTTCGCCGGCGGCCGCGTGGCGCGCGGCCAGGGTCTCGCGCGCAGCGGTGATGGCAAGGCGCAAGGACTGTTCGATGTCGCCGACGGCGCGCCCATCGAACAGGGAGGCGCGCGCCTGGCGGCGTTCGCGCAGCTCGGCTTCGCTGCGCGCAAACGCTTCCTGGGCCGCACGGGCCGCGCCGGCCGCATGCTCGGCGCGCACGGCCGCTTCACGTTGTGCGGCTTCGACAGTGGCCAGCGCGGAACGGTGTTCCGCCAACTCGCTCGCTTGCGCAGTCCAGGCTTGGGCCTCGAGTGCGCGCGCGGCCTGCCACTGTGCCGGATGACGGCGCCACAGGTCCTGCCAGCCGTCCCCGGCGGCTTCGGCCAGCACCGGATCGAGTTCGGCCAGCAGGGCGCCGAGCGCGGCGCGGTCGTGCTCCAGCCGGGTGCTGAAGGTGGTGTGCTCGAGCTCCAGCGCCGCGAGGGAATTGCGCGCGTTCTGGGCCAGGTCGCGCGCGCGCAGGTGCTCGGCGTTGCCGGCGTCGAAAGCCGTCTGCGCGGCCTCGCGTGCCTGGGCGGCGCGGCGCGCGGCTTGCTGGCGCGTCTCGACGGCCAGCAGGGCCTCGCGCACGGCGTTCATCTGCGCTTCGAACCACGGCTTGCGCTCACCCTCGGGTGGCGCATCGCGGGCCACGGGATTATCGCGCCAGGTGGCATCGAGTTCGCCGATGTCCTGCACCAGCGTGACCCGTTCGTCGCCCAACGAGGCCAGCCGCTCGCCGGCAGCGGCCATCTGGGCGCGGCGTGTGGCCTGTTCCGACAGGTTGTGTTGCACGCCGGCGCGGCGCTCGGCGACCTGGCCGCGCAGCAGGTCGAAGACCGCATGCAGGCGCGCGTCCTGGTGCGCGTAAGGGTGGGCCTGGCTGCCGCAGACCGGGCAGGGTTCGCCCTCGGCCAGGGCCGCGCGCAGATCTTCGACATTGCCGGCCACGGCCCGCTCGGCTGCGCTCAAGGCATGTTCGGCCTGGGCGGCGGCGCTGGCCAGGCCTTCCGCGGCGGCGGCGGCGGCCGCCAGTTGCGTTTCGGCGGCGGCGCGCGCTGCGCGCGTGCGTTCGATGTCGGCGTCGATGCGCGCCAGGTGTTCGCGCGCCGCTTGCAAGCCTTTGGCGATCCTGGCGGCTGCGGCGAGCGCTTCGCGTCTTGCTTCGAGACCCTGGCGTTCCCCGTGCAGGGCGTCGAGGTCGAAGGCGGCCAGGGCCGCGGTGGCGGCCTGGCGCGCGGTCTCGAGTTCGGCGATGCGCACGCCCGCGCGTTCGGTGGCATCGAGCGCCGCTTCCAGGGTGGCGGCGGCATTCACGCGCGCGCGCTCGGTTTTCGCCAGTGCGGCCAGATTGGCGCCCTCGGCGCCGGCAGCTTGGGCGGCCTGGACGAACAGCTTGTCCCAGCGCGGCCATTGGGCGGCGAGCCCCGCATGCCGGCGATGCGCGTCCAGCCAGGCGGCGCTGCGCGCCTCGGCGTCGCGCGTCTGCGCCAGGCGGGCGCCGGCGGCGGCCAGCAGGTCGGCGGTGCGCGTGGCGTCCAGCGCCGCCAGGGCGCGCCGGTCGGTCAGTTGCGCATGCGCCTCCTGCAGCGTGTTGATGGTCGCGTCGAGCGCCTTGGCGGCATCGAGTTGCGCGGCAGCGCCTTGTTGCGCCGCGTCGGCCGCTGCCTGCGCGAGCGTGGCGGTGTGCACTTCGTGCAGCGCAAGGCGCGAGGCCTCCGCAGCGCGCGCCAGTTCACCCTGGCCCTTGGCAAGCAGCGCTTCCAGTTGCGCGCGTTCCGCGTCCAGCCGGGCCAGCTCCGCCATGAGCGGGCGCGCCCCCTGCACCTCGTCGAGCGTGGCCAGGCGCAGGCGCCGCTCGCGCGCGGCCTCGGCCTTGACGCGCGCTTCCAGCAGCAGGCTGTCCGCCTGCGCCTCGTTCAGGCGCAGGCGTTCGCGTTCCTGGTGCCAGCGCAGCTGCGCTTCGAGCAAGGCGCGGCGCATGTCGACCGCCTGCAGTGCGACCTCGGCGGCGGCGCGTTCGGAGTCGAGCCCGGCGCGCGCCTCCTGCGCCAGCGGGGTCTGGTCGGCCAGGCGCAGCGTCAGGCGCCGCACGGCATCCTGTTCCTGCTTGTAGCGCTCGTAGGCGCGCTTCGAGATCTCGCTGTAGACGGCGCTGCCGGTCAGGGTTTCGAGCAGCTCGCCGCGTTCGTTCTCGTCGGTTTTCAGGAAGGCCGAAAATTCGTTCTGGGCCAGCAGCACCGAGCGCGTGAACTGCTCGAACGAGAGGCCGATGCGCGCCGCGATTTCGGCCTGGGCTTCGGTCTTGGTGCCGCCCAGCGCGGCCAGCTCGGGCAGGCGGTGCAGGGTCATGTTCGAGGCCTGCAGCAGCCCACTGACCTTGTTGCGCGAGCGCCGCACGCTCCAGCGCGCGCGGTAGGCGATGCCGTCGTTGCCGACGAAGTCGACTTCCGCGTGGCCTTCGGCTGCGCCACGGCGCAGCAGATTGCGGGCGTCGGTCGTCGAGACCGATTCGCCGCCGGCGTCGGGCAGGGCGCCGCGGCTGCTGCGTTGTTGCAGGCGCGGGGTATTGCCATATAAAGCCAGGCAAAGCGCGTCGAGCAGGGTGCTTTTGCCGGCGCCGGTCGGGCCGCAGATCGCGAACAGGCCGGAGGATGCCAGCGGTTCTGCTGCGAAGTCGACGGAAAAGTCTCCCGCCAGGGACGCCAGGTTGCGTCCCGCGATGCGCAGGATCTTCATGCGTGCTCCGCGTCGCCGGGCAGCATCAGTTCGGCAAAGGCGGACAACTGCTCGGTCGGCGCGTCTTCGCCGAAGCGCTGCTGCCACAGCCGCCGGAAGATGTCGTCTGGTTGCAGCTGGGCCAGCTGGTCGAGGGTGAGCGCGTCGGCCCCGTCTTCGCGCGTGACCACTTTGCGGGTTGGTTCGATCTTGGCCAGGCGCACCGGTTTGCCGGCAATGGCCGCCTCCACCTGGGCGCGCAGGCCCGGCTCGGGGCCGTCGAGCAGCACCCGCACTTCCAGGTAGGGCCGGCAATGGGGGGGCAGGTCGGGATCGAGCTCGAGCTTGTCGAGTGCCGCCAGCACCTCGGGCAGCGGCGCCGGTTTCGGTGGCACGCGCAGCAGGTCGACCGCGCGCGGCACGAACAGGGGTGTGACTTCTTTCGCCACCGGGCCGTCGAGGTCGATGCGCAGCACCTGGTGCTGGTAGCCGACTTCGGCAAACGAGAGCGGCAAGGGGCTGCCGGAATAACGCAGATGGTCTTTCTTGCCGACGCGCTGGGCCAGGTGCAGGTGGCCAAGGGCGGCATAGGCGATCTCCGCATCGAACATCGAAGCGGGCAGCGCCTCGGTGCCGCCGATGACGATGCGGCGCTCGGAGTCGATCGAGGATTGCCCGTCGACCATGTGGCAGTGGCCCATCGCCAGGATTGCCTGGCCGTCCAGGCGGCGCGACCGCGCCAGTTCGAAGGCCTGCTGGTAAAGCAGGGCGATGCCGTTCAGGTAGGCGTCGCCTTCGGCGTCCGCTTTCGGCACGTCGCCGGGACGCAGGAAAGGCACGCCCAGGCACCAGGCTTCGATGTTCCCCGATTTGCCACGCAGGGGGACGATCAGGCGCTCGAGGTCGATGACGCCTTCCCGATCCCGCACCACGTTGCCGATCACGACTGTGCCATGCGCTTCCAGCAGCGGACCCGGTGCTTCGAGGCGGCCTGGCGAATCGTGGTTGCCGGCGATGACGACGATCTGGACATGCGGCGCACGCGCCTTTGCCCGCTGCAGGAAACCATACAGCTGGCGCTGGGCGGCGGACGAGGGATTGGCGTTGTCGAAAATATCGCCCGCGATCAGGAGCGCGTCGGCCTCTTCGCTCACGATCGTATCGATCAGCCAGTCGAGGAAGCACCCGTGCTCGTAGGACCGGTCGAAATTGTGCAGGGTCTGGCCGAGGTGCCAGTCGGAGGTGTGCAGCAGCCGCATGGTTAAAATGGAAAGTTCGGGGTTGGCGCCTACTATATCGCAGACTGCTCGCCCGCCCCAACAAATACTGTGTATTTTTACAGTAGTATTGAATCGTCATGAGAATCCTCAAATGAACGCAAGCATGCTGACACCGACTATCGAATTGTCCCTGGGCGCCGCACGTACCCTGCACCTGGCGGCGCAGGACATGCTGGCCCCGCGCCGCAAGCGGGCAGCCAAGGCCGACGTGCTGGCCGCGATCCGGCGCATGGGCATGCTGCAGATCGATACCATCAGCGTGGTCGCGCGCAGTCCCTATCTCGTGCTGTGGAGCCGGCTGGGCGACTACGAGCCCGCCTGGCTGGACGAACTGCTCGCCGAGGGCAGCCTGTTCGAATACTGGGCGCACGAAGCCTGCTTCCTGCCGATCGAAGACTATGGCCTGTACCGCCACCGCATGCTCGATCCGGAAGCGATGGGCTGGAAGTATTCGGCCACCTGGATGCGCGAGCGCGCGCCCGAGGTCGCGGCGCTGCTGGCGCATGTGCGCGCCAACGGGCCGGTGCGCTCGTCGGATTTCGGGCGCAGCGATGGCAAGGGCGGCGGCTGGTGGGAGTGGAAGCCGGAAAAGCGCACGCTCGAAGTGCTGTTCACGGCCGGCGAGCTGATGATCGCGCGGCGCCACAAGTTCCAGCGCATCTACGATCTGGCCGAACGGGTGCACCCGGAATGGCACGACGGCCGCATGCCGGCAGTGGGCGAGGCGAGGCGCAGCTTCGTGCTGCAGGCGGTGCGCGCGCTCGGAGTGGCGAAGGCAGCGTGGATTCCCGATTATCACCGCACCCGGCGTCCGCATCCCGATCCGGCTGCGCTGGCCGACGAAGGCCTGCTGCTGCGCGCCCGCGTCACAGGCTGGGACGAGCCGGTCTATATCCACCCGGATCACGCGGAACTGGCGCAGCGGGCGGCCGCGGGCAGGCTGTCGCCCAGCCTGACGACCTTGCTGTCGCCTTTTGATCCCATCGTCTGGGACCGCCGCCGCGCGCTCGAGCTGTTCGGGTTCGACTACCGCCTCGAATGCTATACGCCGGCCCACAAGCGCACATACGGCTATTTCACGCTGCCGATCCTGCGCCGCGGCGCGCTGGTGGGCAGGGTGGATGCCAAGGCGCACCGCAAGGCGGGCGAATTCGAGTTGCGCAGCATCGTGCTCGAGCCAGGCGTGCGGCCCAGCGACCGGCTGGTGGGCGATGTCGCGGCCGCGATACAGCGTTGCGCGCGCTGGCACGGCTGTCCGGACGTGCGCCTCACCCATGCATTACCGGAAGCATTTGGGGAGCGGCTCGGAAGCGTATTTTCGTGATTGGAAGTGTCTGTGCTTATGCAAATGGATAAGTCCCGCCGCTTACTCGACCGATGTCATCTTCCCCAGGAAATTCCAGTCTCCTGATCCTGCTTGCCACCATAGGCGCATGTTTTGACAGTCCCTGTCGGGAATGAAAACTTTGAAACCTGCATTGTCCTGGCGTTCGACGACGATGCCTTCGCATCCATCGTGTGTGGTCCTTCCGATTTCTCGAAAGGCACTAAAAATGTTACCGTCTGGATAGGTTTCGATCCAAACTCCTTCCTTTACCTGGCTCCAGTGACGCGGTCCGGCATATTCCCCGTGGGGGTAGTCGAAGATGAACCTGACGGGTCGCCCCAGCGATTCGCTGCTCTTGATCGTCCCTTCCTTGCTTGGATTTAAATCATCGGGAAGGGCACGTTGATCCAGCTCTTTTCCTTCGGGCACCGGACCCTGGCATGAGGTATTGGAAAACTGCTTTTCTGCTTCAGTGGCGCCAAGGGCTGCCGGCTTGAGGAAAACGACCATTGCGAAAACCGCGATGGCGCCTCCGGACTTGATTTTGGAAGAAGCGCCTGGGTCGAGCGTGATATGTAAAACGCCAGGTATCTGGCTTGCCACCAGGGCAGCCATGAGCCCGAGTGCGATTAAGAAATACCAGCCCTGAGTGCGAGTTGGACAAGGTACAAACGAGATCAGGGTAATAATCGCGCCGACCCCCACCAGGCCTGCCAGAAACAAGGTGCGTTCGTCTTTCTTCATCGCGGGCCCCTATTTTCGTCAGTCGGCGTTCAGAGAGAACCAGCGTTCGTGCTGCAGGGAAAACAGGAGCTGGAACTCGACTGAGGCCGATCTTATTTGGACAACACGGCCACCAAAATGTCTCCAAAGTCCACCGGTCCGGGCTTGCGCCACCTCAAACCCGTGATGGGACATGTCTCTACACTACGAGATCCCACAGGCCAGCGACAAGAATAAATACTGCGCGCCTGCCACTAACAAAAGCTTCCCCAGCCAAGTCAATGCGGCCCCGACCGGGCCCCATGCTGGCGGCGGCATTCTGAGAGGAGACAAGATGCTCACGTCAACCTATACGCTGGTCGCGCTGTCCATCGAGCAGGCCAGTTCCCGCATGGCCCTGCAATCGCTGCTGGAACGCTGGCGCCCGGCCGCGGCGCAGCACGCCGCGCCCACGCCGCGCCAGTTCGAGCTGGCCTGCGATGCCTTGCGCGTGGCTTTCGACAATTGCTACTGGCGCAAGCTCGACAAGTTCGTGGTGCCGGCCCTGCGCCGCGCCGGCGTCGCCGGGGAACTGCTGGCCGAACTCGATGCGCTGACCATGGCGGCGATCGAGGCCCGGGCCGACGCCCACGCCGCGGCGGCCGTGCAGGACAAGAGTTTCGGCGCCGCCCTGGAGCAATGCTGCAAGCTGCTGCTGGAGCGCCTCGACCGCGAAGAGCGCGAATTGTTCCCGGTGGCGCGCATGCACATCCCGAGCGAATCCTGGTTTGCGATCGCCAACCATATGCTGGCCCATGACGCCTGGCAGCACGAGAATCGCACCCCGCCGGCGCCGGCGCCAGGCGGCGCCATGCCCCGGAATTCCATGCGGCACAGCGCGGCCGCGGGAGCCTCGCTCTACGTCACGCATTGAGCGTCGGCGGACGGGCGCCGCCTTGGTTCTTTGCTATGATGGGGGTTTTGGAAGTGCGATTTCATCATGTTCGAATTCCTATTCAAACGGCAAGGTGGCGACAAGCCTGCGGCCGGCGCTGCCGCTGAGGGATCGCCCGGCCAGGCGCCGCAGCCGGCGCAGCCTGCCCGCCCGGGCGGGGCCGCCGGCGCACCGACGCCGCGCGAACAGCAGGCCGAACAGCTCAAGCACCTGGACGGCGACGAAGAAGCCGCCGTCGCCTTCATCCTGTCTTCCGAATTTTCCGAACTGCGCCTGAGCGCGGCCGAGCTGGTCCACAGCCGGCCCCAGCTCGAGCGCGTGCACACGGCCATGCGCAACCTCGACCGGCGCGTCGCCAAGATGATGCAGTCGCGCCTCGACGCCATCCGCCACCACGAATCCGAGCTGCGCCGCGGGCACGAAGCGCTGGCCCAGGCGCGCACGCTGCTGAACGACGACTTGCTGACCCCGAACCATGTGGCCGAGCTCGATCGTAAATGGGGGGTAATCGTCGCGCCCGAGCTGAACGTCGAATTCGACGCCGTCCGCGCCGAACTGGGTAAGCGCCTGGAAAACCAGGTGCAGCTGCAGCGCGCCATGATCGACCGCCTTGCCGCCCTGCGCCAGCTGGAATCCAGCGGTTTTGACGCCGCAGCGTTCGGCGAGCGCCTCGACGCGCTGGGGCGCGAGCAGGCCGAGGCGCTGGTCGCCCCCGGCCACGCCGCGCTGCCGCGCGCCCTGGTGGCCGATTTCGCCACCGAACATGCGCGCCTTGGCGCCAGCCTGGCCACGCTCGCACAAGACCAGGCCGCCCTCGGCGCGCGCGAAGCCGCGCTGCTGCAGTGGCAGGCGCAAGCCATCACCGAACTCAAGGCGGACGCGCTGCGCAAGCAATGGCAGCGCCTGCCGGCTTTGCCCGCCAGTGCGCAGGGCGCCGAGCTGCAGCGCCGCTTCGACGAACTGCTGGGGAGCCTGCCGCAGGAAGCGCGCAAGCCGAAGGAGCCGGCGCCGGCCGCGGGGGGCGCAGCCGCCGCGCAAAAACCATCGCAAAAAACCCAGAACAAGGGCGCCGACCAGGACTTCCTCGACCGCCTCGACGCCATGGAAGCTGCCCTGCAGCAAGGTTCCCTGGGCACTGCCGCAGAACTCGACAAATCGCTCAAGGACAGCAAGGACAAGGGCCTGCGCCTGCTGCCGGCGCAAGCCGACCGGCTGGCCCACGTGCGCGCCGAGCTCAAGCGCCTGTCGGACTGGGCGCGCTGGGGCGGCAATGTCTCGCGCGAAGAATTGATCAAGGCGGTGGAAACCCTGGCCATGCAAAGCCTGGCAATGAGCGAGCTGGCCAAGAAGGTCGGCAGCATGCGCGAGCGCTGGAAGGCGCTCGACAGCCTGTCCGGCCCGGCGCCGCGCTCGCTGTGGGAGCGTTTCGACGCCGCCTGCACCACGGCCTACGCCCCGGCCGCGGCCCATTTCCGCCACCTGGCCGACGAGCGCCACGGGAATGCCGCGCGCGGCCAGGCGCTGGTCGACGAAGCGCAAGGCGAGATCGCCCGGCTCGAATCGGGCGAGGCCGACTGGAAGCACGTCTCCGGCACCGTGCAGCGCCTGCGCACCGCCTGGAGCCATCTGGGGCCGGTCGACCGCAAGGAAAAGAAACGCCTCGACGGCTTGTTTTCAAGCGCCCTGAATACCCTGCAGCGCCCGCTGGAGCAGCAGCGCAAGGGCGAAATGGAAGTGCGCGAGCAATTGATCGAAGAGGCGCTCGGGCTCGACCCGCACGACCGCCATGCGGTCGACCGCCTGCGCGACCTCCAGCACCGCTGGCAGGAGCATGCGCGCGCGCTGCCGCTCGAGCGCAAGGCCGAGCAGGCGCTGTGGCAGCGCTTCCGCGCCGCCTGCGACGCCTTGTTTGCGGGCCGTAAGGAGCACGCGCATGCCGCCGACAGTGAACGGCGCGCCCACGAGGCCGCCAAGGAAGCCCTGTGTGCACGCCTGGAAGCGGCGGCGCCGGAGGCCACCCCGGCCACCGCCGGCAAGCTGATGCGCGAGGCGGCAAGCGAGTGGCAGGCGATCGGCCCGGTGCCGCGCGCCCACGAAGTGCGCATCGACAAGCGCTACCACGCCGCGGTGGCGGCGGTGCAGCACCATGCCGACGTGGCGCGCCGCGCCGCCGGGCTGGCGCTGGCCGGCGCCGTGCGCGACAAGCTGCGCCTGATCCAGGCGCTCGAGGCGGCCCTGGTCAATCCGGACGCCCAGACCAACCCATCGGACTGGCGCGGGCGCTGGGATGCGCTGTTGCCGCTCGAGGGCGGCTATGAAGCCGTGCTGCGCACGCGTTTCGACGCGGCGCTCGCTGCGTTGGAGGGCGACCGCGCCGGCTATGCGCAGCTCCTGGCGGCCAACCGCGAGCGCCTGCTGCACGAACTGCTGCGGCTCGAGATCGGGGCCGGCATCGACAGCGGCGCCGAGTTCGCCCGCGAGCGCCTCAAGCTGCAGGTCGAAGTGCTGCAAAGCTCGCTCAAGTCGGGTCACAAGCCTGGCCACAAGGCAGGGCAGCAGCAGGCGGAGAGCGGTCCGGCTGCCGAATTGCGCGCGCTCCTGGGACTGCCGGCCGTGGCTGACGCCCGCACCGAAACCCGTATCGAGCAACTGCTCATGCGCCACGCGAAGGACGGCCGATGACAGGGAGCACCATCCCAAGCGCTAGCGTCACTGACATCCGGGTGCAGCAGGCGGACTTCGACCTGTCGCGCGAGATCGCGCGCCTGCGCGAAGGCGAGGGGCGGGTCGGCGCCGTGGTGAGTTTCGTCGGCACCGTGCGCGACCTCAACGAAGGCGCTTCTGTCTCTGAAATGGAGCTCGAGCACTATCCAGGCATGACAGAGCGCGCGCTGGAAGACATCGTCGCCCAGGCGCGTGCGCGCTGGGAATTGTTCGGCGTGCTCGTCATCCACCGCATCGGGCCGCTGGCGCCGCTGGACCAGATCGTGCTGGTCGCCTGCGCCTCCGCGCATCGCGGCGAAGCCTTCGCGGCCTGCGAATTCATCATGGATTACCTCAAGACCGACGCCCCGTTCTGGAAGAAGGAGCAAACCCCGGAGGGCGCGCGCTGGGTCGACGCCCGCAGCAGCGACGATTCGGCCAAGGCCAAGTGGGTAAATCATTGAGCTGGCTGGCGGTAGGTCTCGGGGCAGCCATCGGCGCCTGGCTGCGCTGGGGGCTGGGCATCTGGCTCGGCAGCCTGCATGGTTTTGTCCAGGCCGGCACGCTGGCGGCCAATCTCATCGGCGGCTATCTGGTCGGGCTGGCGCTCGGCTTCTTCACCGCGCATCCGCACCTTGCGCCCGAATGGCGGCTGTTTGCGATTACCGGCTTCCTCGGCGGGCTGACCACTTTCTCCACCTTCTCGGGCGAATCCGTGGTGCTGCTCCAGCGCGGCGAGTATGGCTGGGCGCTGGCGCATACGGTGCTGCACCTGCTCGGCTCGGTCTTGTTCTGCGTCGCGGGCTTTGCAACCTGGCGCGCCCTGCGCGCCTGAACCGCTCAACCCTGGCTACACCTTTTGGCATCTTGAAAAGCGTGCAGCCATCCCAACTTTGCTCCTCAGTCAAGAACACCACTAGGGAGCAATACCATGCGGCAAGATAAACTGACGACCAAGCTCCAGGAAGCGCTGGCGGATGCCCAGAGCCTGGCGGTCGGCAACGATAACCAATACATCGACCCGGTCCACCTGCTGGTCGCCCTGCTGAACCAGGACGACGGCGGCGCCCGTTCGCTGCTGCAGCGCGCCGGGGTCAACGTCGGCGGCCTGCAGAACGCGCTCAAGAGCGCGCTCGAACGCCTGCCGAAGGTGAGCGGCACCGGCGGCGACGTGCAGGTCGGGCGCGAGCTGGTCGCGCTGATCAACCTGGCCGACCGCGAATCGCAGAAGCGCGGCGACCAGTTCCTGTCGTCCGAGATGATCCTGCTGGCCCTGACCGAAGACAAGGCCGACGCCGGCCGGCTGGCGCGCGAGCACGGCCTGGCGCGCAAGGCGCTGGAATCCGCCATCCAGGCGGTGCGCGGCGGCGATACGGTGAACTCGCAGGATGCCGAAGGCCAGCGCGAGGCGCTGAAAAAATACACGCTCGACCTGACCGAGCGCGCCCGCATGGGCAAGCTGGACCCAGTGATCGGCCGCGACGACGAGATCCGCCGCGCGATCCAGGTGCTGCAGCGCCGCACCAAGAACAACCCGGTCCTGATCGGCGAGCCGGGCGTGGGCAAGACCGCGATCGTCGAAGGCCTGGCCCAGCGCATCGTCAACGGCGAGGTGCCCGATTCGCTCAAGGGCAAGCGCGTGCTCTCGCTCGACATGGCGGCCCTGCTGGCCGGCGCCAAGTACCGCGGCGAATTCGAGGAGCGCCTGAAATCCGTGCTGAAGGAACTGGCGCACGACGAAGGCCAGACCATCGTCTTCATCGACGAGATCCACACGATGGTCGGCGCCGGCAAGGCCGAAGGCGCGATGGACGCGGGTAACATGCTCAAACCCGCGCTGGCACGTGGCGAGCTGCATTGCGTCGGCGCGACCACGCTCGACGAATACCGCAAGTACGTGGAAAAGGACGCCGCGCTGGAGCGCCGCTTCCAGAAGATCATCGTGGACGAGCCGAGCGTGGAGGCGACCATCGCCATCCTGCGCGGCCTGCAGGAGAAGTACGAGCTGCACCACAAGGTCGAGATCACCGACCCGGCCATCATCGCCGCGGCCGAGCTGTCGCACCGCTATATCAGCGACCGCTTCCTGCCCGACAAGGCGATCGACCTGATCGACGAGGCGGCCTCGAAGATCAAGATCGAGATCGACTCCAAGCCGGAAGTGATGGACAAGCTCGAGCGCCGCCTGATCCAGCTGAAGATCGAGCGCGAAGCCGTACGCCGGGAAACCGACGAAGCCTCGCAGCGCCGCATGGAGCTGATCGGCGAGGAGATCCTGCGCCTCGAACGCGAGTACAACGACTACGAGGAGATCCTCAAGGCGGAAAAAGCGGCGGTGCAGGGCACCACCCATATCAAGGAAGAGATCGAGCGCCTGCGCTTCCAGATGGAGGAAGCCAAGCGCCAGTCGAACTGGCAGCAGGTTTCCGAGCTCCAGTATGGACGCCTGCCGGACCTCGAGGCGCAGCTCAAGAAAGCCGAGGAAGCAGCGTCCAGCGCTGATGGCGACGCGAGCAAGCCGAAGCTGCTGCGCACCCAGGTCGGCGCCGAGGAAATCGCCGAAGTGGTCTCGCGCGCGACCGGCATCCCGGTGTCGCGCATGATGCAGGGCGAGCGCGACAAGCTGCTGCACATCGAAGAGAAGCTGCATGAGCGCGTGGTGGGACAGGACGAGGCGATCGAAGCGGTGTCGGATGCGATCCGGCGCTCGCGCGCCGGCCTGTCGGACCCGAACCGCCCGTATGGTTCCTTCATGTTCCTGGGGCCGACCGGCGTGGGCAAGACCGAGTTGTGCAAGGCGCTGGCCTCCTTCCTGTTCGACACCGAGGAGTCGATGATCCGCATCGACATGAGCGAATTCATGGAGAAGCATTCGGTGGCGAGGCTGATCGGCGCGCCGCCGGGTTATGTGGGCTACGAGGAGGGCGGTTATCTCACCGAAGCCGTGCGCCGCAAGCCGTATAGCGTGATCCTGCTGGACGAGATCGAGAAGGCGCACCCGGACGTGTTCAACGTGCTGCTGCAGGCGCTGGACGACGGCCGCATGACCGATGGCCAGGGCCGCACCGTGGACTTCAAGAACACGGTGATCGTCATGACCTCGAACCTGGGCTCGCACAAGATCCAGTCGATGGACACCGACGAACCGGGCGTCGTGAAGCTGGCCGTGATGGCCGAGGTGCGCGGGCATTTCCGTCCCGAGTTCATCAACCGGATCGACGAGATCGTGGTGTTCCATGCGCTCGACGAGAAGAACATCGGCGCCATCGCCCGCATCCAGCTGCGCCACCTGGAAGAGCGGCTGGCCAGGATGGAGATGCTGCTTGACCTCGACGAAGAGTCGCTGCAGAAGATCGCGGAAGCCGGCTACGACCCGATCTACGGCGCGCGCCCGCTCAAGCGCGCGATCCAGCAGCAGATCGAGAACCCGCTGTCGAAGGCGATCCTGTCCGGCAAATTCGGGCCGAAGGATACGATCCCGGTGCGGGTGCGCGGTGGACAGCTGGTGTTCGGGGAAGGGGTGGAACTGGCGAAGTAAGCCAGGCCACCGGCGCCGCCGGAGAAAAAAGCGCGTACCTGCAAGGGCACGCGCTTTTTTTATATTGGCGACGCTTGCACAACACTTTCAGTCGTTCGAGGGTTTATGTGACGCATTCGATGGCGCCGTATTTCACGATGTGAAACTATCTTGCCGTATGGCGGAAAATGCAGCAAAAAAAGACCGTCATCCATTCCCATTCTGAGAAATTTCATGCCGCATCATGAAATGTCGATTGCAAGCGCTTGAAAACAAACGGTAAAAAATAGTTTATATGTCTTATATAAGACCTATTGTGCTGCGCACAAAATGATCTATGATTGTCTCAACGGATTCCTCTCGCAATCAGCTTTTTCATTCAGGAGAAACACCATGGCAACTCGTGAACAGCAAATCAGTGAACTCCAACAAGACTGGGACACCAATCCGCGCTGGAAAGACGTCACCCGCAACTACACCGCGGCCGACGTCGTGCGCCTGCGTGGTTCGGTGCGCATCGAGCACACGCTCGCCAAGCGCGGCGCCGAAAAGCTGTGGGACCTCGTCAATAACGAGCCATATGTGAACGCCCTGGGCGCGCTGACCGGCAACCAGGCCATGCAGCAGGTGAAGGCCGGCCTGAAAGCCATCTACCTGTCGGGCTGGCAGGTGGCGGGCGACGCCAACGTGGCCGGCGAGATGTATCCGGACCAGTCGCTCTACCCGGCCAATTCGGTGCCGCTGGTGGTGCGCCGCATTAACAATACCTTCCAGCGCGCCGACCAGATTCAATGGTCGGAAGGCAAGGACGACATCGATTACTTCGCGCCGATCGTGGCCGATGCCGAAGCCGGCTTCGGCGGCGTGCTGAACGCCTACGAACTGATGAAATCGATGATCGACGCCGGCGCCGCGGGCGTGCACTTCGAAGACCAGCTCGCTTCGGTGAAAAAATGCGGCCACATGGGCGGTAAGGTGCTGGTCCCGAGCCGCGAGGCCGTCGAAAAACTCAACGCCGCACGCCTGGCAGCCGATGTGATGGGCACCCCGACCCTGGTGATCGCCCGTACCGATGCCGAAGCCGCCGACCTCTTGACCTCGGACGTGGACCCCAACGACCAGCCGTTCTGCACCGGCGAGCGCACCGTCGAGGGCTTCTACCGCGTCAAGCCGGGCGTCGAGCAGGCGATTTCGCGCGGCCTGGCCTATGCGCCCTTCGCCGACCTGGTGTGGTGCGAGACCGGCAAGCCGGACCTGGAATTCGCCAAGCGCTTCGCCGAAGCGATCCACGCCAAATTCCCGGGCAAGATGCTGGCCTATAACTGCTCGCCGTCGTTCAACTGGAAGAAGAACCTGGACGACGCGACCATCGCCAAGTTTCAGAAAGAGCTGGGCGCCATGGGCTACAAGTTCCAGTTCATCACCCTGGCCGGCTTCCACGCCCTGAACTACAGCATGTTCAATCTGGCGCACGGCTACGCGCGCCGCGGCATGTCGGCCTTCGTGGAGCTGCAGGAAAGCGAGTTCGCCGCCGCCGACAAGGGCTTTACGGCCGTGAAGCACCAGCGCGAAGTCGGCACCGGTTATTTCGACGCCGTCACCCAGACCATCCAGCAGAACCAGAGCTCGACCACCGCGCTGCACGGTTCGACGGAAGACGAGCAATTCTTCGACGAGAAGAAAGTCGCGTAAGCGCAGCGAAGAGTCAGACGTGTCGACATAGCCGCAGTGCCCGCGAGGGCCTGCGGCTTTTTCGTAGGGTGGGCGGGTCCTCCCGCCCGCGCGTTCAACGAACCGGCGCACGCCACGGAGCAGGCCCGGATACCGGGGTTGAACGCGCGGGCGGACGAGCCGCCCACCCTACGAACAGCCGATGTAGTGGATAATGGCGACAATTACGCCGCTTACGTTCACGCAGCGCCGCCACTTTTCTCAGGAATTCCAGCTTATGTTGAGCTACCGCCACGCCTACCACGCGGGTAACCACGCCGATGTCCTCAAACACTTTGTCCAGGTCCAATTGCACCTGTACATGAACCAGAAGGACGTGCCTTACACCTATATCGACACCCATTCGGGTGCGGGCGTGTATGCGCTCGACGGTGCGCAGGCGAGCAAGAATTCCGAATACAACACCGGCATCGGCCCGCTGTGGAATGCCACCGATGTCCCGCCGGCGCTGGCGCCTTACCTGGCGCTGGTCAAGGGCATGAACCCGAGCGGCAAGATGCGCTATTACCCGGGCTCGCCCTACGTGGCCGACCAGTTGTCGCGTGCCGAGGATCGCCTGCGCCTGTTCGAGCTGCACCCGTCGGATTGCCGCATCCTGGCCCAGAACTTCCGCAAGGTCGAAGAGCACAAGGCGGAGCAGGGCGAGCGCGCCCGCGGCCGCCGCGTCCTGATCGAGCATGGCGACGGGTTCCAGAGCCTCAAGAAACTGCTGCCGCCGCCGTCGCGCCGCGCGCTGGTGCTGGTCGACCCGCCTTATGAAATCAAGGACGACTACAAGAAAGTGCGCGAGGCGCTGGATGAGGCCCTGGGCCGTTTCCCGGCCGGCATCTATGCGGTCTGGTATCCGGTGCTGCAGCGCATGGAGTCGCGCCAGTTCGCCGACCGTCTGAAGCGCCTGCCGGCCAAGGAATGGCTGAACGTGACCCTCACCGTGTCCACGCCCGGCCCGGACGGCTTCGGCCTGGCCAGCAGCGGCATGTTCATCCTGAACCCGCCCTACACGCTGGAGCCGATGCTGCGCGAAACCCTGCCCTGGCTGGTGCAGGCGCTGGGCAAGGATGCCGGCGCGCGCTTCACCATCGAGACCGGCACCCAGGTGACCGGCGCGGCGGCGCGCATGGCCGCCGACGGTCCGCGCGTGCCGGTGGGGAATGCCCGCCGCGCCAGCCCGCTGTCGGGCAAGGGCAGCCTGCGCCTGCCGGGCCAGAGCATGGTGCGCGAAGGCGAGGACGATCCGCGCGCGGTCGGCCAGGCGGCCGGCGGCGCTGCGGCGCCCAAGACCGGCGCGCGCCGCGTCTGGCATCCGGATGGCGGCGCCCAGGCCAGGCCGCAAGGGCAGGGAACTGCCGCCGCCAGCAAGCGCCCGGTGGCGCCAGGCAGCAGCACCGGCCTGCGTACCAGCAGCCCGCGCAAGGATGGCCCGCGACCAGCTGGCGCACCGCGTTCGGCCGGCAAAAGCGGCAAGGGCGGCAAGGCCTAGCAAGCCAGCGCCGACCCGCGATTCGATGCAAAAATGCTAAGGTTGGCGTTTTTGTAGTATAGTTTCCATGCTGGCCTTCCCCCGCTAGCATGGCGCGCTCATGCGCGCCCCTAACGTTTCCCAGGAGTTTAGATGCATGCCGAAGTAACGGCAGCGGCATCCGTGCCGTCCAACGATTTTTTTCTCGCACGTCAGCCCATCCTCGGCCGTGACCAGCACCTCGTAGCATTCGAGCTGCTGTTTCGTGCAGCCGGTGAGGATGACGATGCGAAGCTGACCGATAACGCTGCGGCGACGGCGGCGGTGATTTCGCACGCCTCGCAACTCGGCATGGAGCAGGTGGTTGGCGAGCAGTTAGCCTTTGTCAACGTGGACGAAGTCGTCCTGATGAGCGACTTCGTGCGCTTCCTGCCTCCGCATAAAGTTATCCTCGAAATCCTCGAAACCGTCAAGCCGACCCGGCAGTTGCTGGCACGGATCGCCGAGTTGAAGGAATTGGGTTTCAAGTTCGCGGTCGACGACGTGGTCGAGCATTCGCCCGAGCTCGACCGGCTGGTGGAACTGGTGGACGTGATCAAGGTGGATGTCAAGGCCGTGCGCGCCGACGAGCTTGCGGGTCTGGTGGCGTCGCTCAAGCGTACCGGCAAGAAGCTGCTGGCCGAAAAGGTCGAGACGCAGGGCGAATTCAAGCTGTGCATGGACCTGGGCTTCGAATACTTCCAGGGCTATTACTTTGCGCGCCCGGTGATTTTGTCGGGCAAGAAGATCACCCCGTCGGAAATGGCCATCCTGCGCCTGCTGGAACTGGTCGGCTCGGATGCGGACAGCCAGGCCATCGAATCGGCGGTCAAGCGCGACGCCCTGATCAGCCTGAACCTGCTGCGCCTGGTCAACAGCCGCGCTGCGCCGGGACCGCAGATCGAATCGCTGTCGCAGGCGCTGAGCCAGCTCGGCCGGCGCCAGTTGCAGCGCTGGCTGCAGATCCTGCTCTACACGACCGCGGGCGGCGTCGAACTGGCCTCGCCGCTGCTGCAGCTGGCCACCACGCGCGGCAAGCTGCTCGAGCTGATGACCCTGGTGGTGCGCCCGCACGATGCCGCCAGCGCCGATCGCGCTTTTACGGTGGGCATCATGTCGCTGGCCGATGCGCTGTTTTCGATCCCGATGTGCGACATCCTCGACAATGTCGAGGTGGCGGACGACGTGCGTGGAGCGCTATTGGCGCGCGAAGGGCAGTTCGGGACCATGCTGAAGGTGGCGGAGCTGCTGGAGGCGGCCGACGGCGGCTGCAAGCTCACCAGCGCGCTGCGCAAGCTGGACTTGACGGTGGCACAGATCCGCGAGATCGAGCTGGCGGCGTTTGACTGGGTGCGGGAGTTGACGCACGAGGTGCACTAGCCGTCCACGCGCGCGGCTATTGCCCCAAGAACAAAAACACCGTCGGCTTCTTGTGAAAATCCGGCGCCTTCCCGGCCGCCAGTTGTGCCTTCCACTTCGCCGCCGTCAGGGTTTGCACCGACTCGCTCGCCAGGGTGAGATCCGTTGCCACGCACACCAGGGTGCCTGGCTGGCACGACGCCACCAGCGCTTCGAGCATCTGTCCATTCCGGTACGGCGTCTCGATCAGCAATTGCGTCTGCTTTTCCGCGCGCGAGCGCGTTTCCAGTTCCCGGATGCGCTTGCTGCGCAGGGCGGCGTCGGTCGGCAGGTAGCCGTTGAAGGCGAAGCTCTGGCCGTTCAGGCCGCTTGCCATGACGGCCAGCAGCAGCGAGGACGGCCCGACCAGCGGCCGCACGGCAATCCCGTGCTGGTGCGCCAGGCGCACGAGGTCGGCGCCGGGATCGGCCACGGCCGGCACGCCGGCTTCCGAGACCAGTCCCGCATCGCGTCCCGCCAGCAGGGGCGCCAGCAGCTGCGCCAGCGCGGCCTGCGGGGTGTTCACGTTCAGTTCGGCGATGTCGATTTCCTGCAGCGGCTTGACCAGGGGATGGTCGATGGCAATCAGTTTCAGGAAGGCGCGGGCGGTCTTGGCGTTTTCGGCGACGAAATAGTCGAGCCTGGCCGTGACGGCCTGCACCTGGGTGGGCAGCAGGGCGGCGAGGGCGCCGGAGGCGGCTTCGGTGGGGCCAAGGGTATTCGGGATCAGGTAGAGGGTGCCGGGCATCGTTGAGGAAAGTGATAGGGTGTTTACAGGCCGAACATACGCACGCCGGCGCGGCGCAGCATGCCGGTCAAGGCGATCAGGGGCAGGCCGGTGAGGGCGGTCGGGTCGTTCGATTCGATGCGGGCCAAGAGGGCGATGCCCAGCCCTTCGTTCTTGGCGCTGCCGGCGCAGTCATAGGGCTGCTCGATGCGCAGGTAGGCGTCGAGTTCAAGGTCGGGCACATCGCGGAAGTCCACGAAGACCTGGACGTTCTCGACTTGCGCAGCAAGCAGCGGATCGGCCGCGCGGCTGTCCCACAAGCACAGCGCCGTATGGAAGACCACGCGCCGGCCTCGCATCAGCTGCAATTGTTCCAGCGCCCGGGCATGGGTGCCGGGCTTGCCGATCTGCAGGCCGTCGAGCGTAGCCACCTGGTCCGAGCCGATCACGAGTGCGCCGGGATGGCGCGCCGCGACGAAGGCCGCTTTCTCGCGCGCCAGGCGCAGGGCGGTGTCCTGGGGCGCTTCGCCGGGCTGCGGGGTTTCGTCGATATCGGGGGCGATCGCCTCGAAGGGCAGCTGCAGGCGTCCCAGCAATTCGCGCCGGTAGGCAGAACTCGAAGCAAGAATGAGGCGCGGCGGCGCGGAACTTGGTATCATATGGGGCTGTCGAAATTCGGGAACTATAAGCAAGGCAGATAAATAAGCCATCCCGGCAAGCAAACCTCATGAATGCCCGGGAATTGCGTGGCGCTGCTTGAGCGCGCAACACGCACCGGGCAAAAACGACGCAAGTCTTTGACTCTGCGGGGATAAGCCTGTTATTATCGCAGGTTTTCCGGGGATGTTTTCCAAATGAGCGCTTTTGTCATTGACGCCTTCGAGTTTTGCCGGAATGACGGACACCGCGATGGCGTGACGCCCGTGGCCGAAATGACCCGCCTGGCAGCCGATTGCGCCGACAACTCCGGCGAGATCCGCTGGTCCATGCAAGGCGGCCAGACCAGGCAAGGCTATCCGTCGCTGACCCTCGAGGTCGCCGGTCCCGTGAAGCTGGTCTGCCAGCGCTGCCTGGGTCCGATGGAATACGAGCTCGATTCGTCCACCATGCTGGTATTGGGCAAGGACGACGAAGAAGCCGACAGCATCGAGGAAATCCTCGACGACGAGAGCATCGACGTGATTGTCGGCAGCCATGACTGCGACATCCGCCAGTTGTTGGAAGACGAAGCCCTGCTGGCCCTGCCGCAGGCACCGAAACATGAGGTATGTCCGGACACCAAGCTCCTGGACGCCCTGAAGACCGACAAGGTCTCGCCGTTCGCCGGCTTGAAGACCCTCAAACCAGAATAAGCAGTAACCGAATCAGTAGCAGGAACAAGTAGTGCTGTGTCACCGCAGCATGAAGCAGGACGTGTCAAACGCGTGCAGTCATCGAGTATGGCATTGGGCAGTTGAAGTAGCAGCAAACATGTAGGCAAGCGAAAGTCGAAAGACTGGAAAATTGCCGATGGGATACTCGATCTGCATGTATTTGCGCATCGGTTGTGTTAAAATTTTAGAACTTATGTATTAGGAGTCATCATGGCAGTTCAGCAGAATAAGAAGTCCCCGTCGAAGCGCGGCATGCACCGTTCGCACGATTTCCTGACCGCACCAAACCTGGCAGTCGAGCCGACCACCGGCGAAACCCACCTGCGTCACCACATCAGCCCGAACGGCTTCTACCGTGGTCGCAAAGTCCTGAAGACCAAGAACGACGAGTAATCGACGTCTTGTCCTTTAGTACCATGAAAGCGGTGCGACGTATGTTTTCTGCGTGGCGCCGCTTTTTCTTTCGCATTCCGGTTTACTGCGGCCCCCACCAGGGTGCACGTCAGCCCGTATTGCGCGGACAGCGGCCGGCCACGAGCCATGCCCCGATCCCCACTGCCGCCCGCTTTGCGTGAGCCGGCATCTCCCAGCAAATGACCATCACAATTTCCATTGACTGCATGGGTGGCGATCACGGCCCCTCAGTTACCATTCCCGCAGCCATCTCGTTTTTGAAAAAACACGCCGACGTCCACCTGTTCCTGGTGGGCCGCGAAGAGATCCTGCGCGCAGAATTAAAAAAACATCGCGCCGAGGCGCATCCCCGCATCACGCTCAAGAACGCCACTGAAGTCGTCGAGATGGACGACCCGCTCGAGATCGCGCTGCGCAAGAAAAAAGATTCCTCGATGCGCGTCGCGGTCGAGCTGGTGAAAGACGGCAGCGCCAATGCCAGCGTCTCGGCCGGCAATACCGGCGCGCTCATGGCCATCTCGCGCTACGTGCTCAAGACCATGGCCGGCGTCGACCGTCCGGCGATCTGCTCGATCATGCCGAACCAGAAGAACGGCCCGACCTATATGCTGGATCTGGGCGCGAACGTCGACTGCGAGCCGCATCACCTGCACCAGTTCGCCATCATGGGCTCGGTGCTGTGCTCGGCCATGGAACACATTCCGCGCCCGACCATCGGCCTGCTCAACGTCGGCACCGAAGACATCAAGGGCAACGACATGGTCAAGGCCACCGGCGAACTGCTGCGTGCCGACCACGAGCGCGGCAAGCTCAATTTCCACGGCAATGTGGAAGGCAATGACATCTTCAAGGGCACGGTCGACGTGGTCGTCTGCGACGGTTTCGTCGGCAACGTCACGCTCAAGGCCGTCGAAGGCCTGTCGCGCTTCGTTAAATCGGTGTTCAAGGAAAATATCTTCTCGATCGCCGGCGCCTTGCTGGCCCGTAAATCGCTCAAGAAGCTTAATCCGGAACGCTATAACGGCGCCGGCCTGCTCGGCCTGAAGGGCCTGGTCTTCAAGAGCCATGGCGGGGCGAATGCCTATGCCTTCGAGTGGGCGCTCCAGCGTGCCTACGATGCGGCAAAATACGATGTATTAGAGCAGCTGTCGGCGCTGATCGCCGAACTGATGCCGACCTCGCCAGGCGAAGAGCGCCAGGCGTAACCAACCCAGCAGGATGGTGGAGCAATGACTGTGTATAGCAAGATCACCGGCACCGGCAGCTATCTGCCGGCCAACCGTGTCACCAACGACCAGCTCGCAACCCAGTTGGCCGCGCAGGGCGTCGAGACGTCCGACGAATGGATCGTGTCGCGCAGCGGCATCTCCAGCCGCCACTATGCGGCCGCCGACGAAAACTCGTCCGACCTGGCCGTGCAGGCTGCGCTCAAGGCGCTGGAAATGGCCGGCAAGCAGCCCGGCGACATCGAACTGGTGATCGTCGCCAGTTCGACCCCCGACTACCACGGCAGCTTCCCGAGCACCGCCTGCATCGTGCAGCAGAAGCTCGGCATGGGCAATAACAGCGCCGCCTTCGACGTCCAGGCCGTGTGTAGCGGCTTCGTCTATGCGGTCGCCACCGCCGACGCCTTCATCCGCTCCGGCATGTATAAAAGCGTGCTGGTGATCGGCGCCGAAGTATTCTCGCGCATCCTCGATTTCACCGACCGCACCACCTGCGTGCTGTTCGGCGACGGCGCCGGCGCGGTCGTGCTGGAAGCCTCGAACGAAGCGGGCATCCTGGCCACCAAGCTGCACGCCGACGGCAGCCATGCGGGCATCCTGTCGATCCCGGGCAACCTGGCCGGCGGCGCGATCGCCGGCAGCGGCTTCCTGTACATGGACGGCCCGGCCGTCTTCAAGCTGGCCGTCACCGTGCTCGAAGAAGTCGCGAAGGAAGCGCTGGCGCATGCCCAGATGCAGCCGTCCGACATCGACTGGCTGATCCCGCACCAGGCCAACCTGCGCATCATGAAGGGCACCGCCAAGAAACTGGACCTGCCGATGGAAAAGATGGTCGTCACCGTCGACCAGCACGGCAATACCTCGGCCGCCTCGATCCCGCTGGCGCTCGATGCAGCCGTGCGCGATGGTCGCGTCAAGAAGGGCGACAATGTCCTGATGGAAGGCGTCGGCGGCGGCTTCACCTGGGGCGCCGTGCTCGCGCGCATGTAAGTGTTTTGTGCCGCGGCGTTCGCGTTGCGGCGATCCGTAGGGTGGGCGGGTTTCCCGCCCGCGCGTTCAGACAGTGCATGCGTTATCAGATCGCATCCGTGAGTTGAACGCGCGGTCGGCAGAGCCGACCACCCTACGAAACCAACCCGAATAGAGAACAATAAAATGACTAAATTCGCATTCCTGTTTACCGGCCAGGGCGCCCAGGCCGTCGGCATGCTGAACGGCTTCGCCGGCAACCCGGTCGTCGAGCAGACCGTCCAAGAGGCCTCCGACGCCCTCGGCTTCGACATCAAGCGCCTGATCGCCGAAGGCCCGAAAGAAGAGCTCGACCTCACCACCAACACCCAGCCGGTCATGCTGACCGCGGCCGTGGCCGTCTACCGCGCCTGGATCGCCGCCGGCGGCCCGGCGCCATCGATGGTCGCCGGCCACAGCCTGGGCGAGTACTCGGCTCTGGTGGCCGCGGGCGTGATCCAGTTCAAGGATGCGGTGCCGCTGGTGCGCTTCCGCGCGCAATCGATGCAGGACGCGGTGCCGGTCGGGCAGGGCGGCATGGCCGTCGTGCTGGGCCTGCAGGCCGACGAGGTGCGCGCCGTCTGCGCCGAGGCTGCGCAAGGTGAGATCGTGGAAGCCGTCAATTTCAACGAGCCGACCCAGATCGTCATCGCCGGCCATGCGGGGGCGATCGACCGCGCCTGCGAGATCGCCAAGGCGAAAGGTGCCAAGCGCGCCATGAAGCTGTCCGTCTCGGCGCCGTTCCACTCGTCGCTGCTCAAGCCCGCGTCCGACCGCTTGCGCGACTACATGGAAAACATCGTTTTCTCCGCGCCGCAGATCGACTTGATCAACAACGTAGACGTGGCTATCCTGCACGATCCCGCCGCGATCAAGGACGCCCTGGTGCGCCAGGCGGCCGGCCCGGTGCGCTGGGTCGAGACCATGCAGAAGATGGCCGCCGGCGGCATCACCCAGGTCATCGAATGCGCCCCGAGCAAGACCCTGGTGGGCATGGCCAAGCGCATCGACCCTGGCTTGGCGTGCGAAGCCCTGGTCGACCAGGCCGCGCTCGAGCGCGTGCTGGCCTCGCTGCAGGCGGCCTGAGCCTGCCCGAACTAGATTATTACAAGAGGAAAAGCATGAACCTGCAGAACCAAGTTGCCCTCGTGACCGGCGCCTCGCGCGGTATCGGCAAAGCCATTGCACTGGAACTGGCGCGCCAGGGCGCGAAAGTCGTCGGCACCGCGACCAGCGAAGCCGGCGCCCAGGCCATTACCGATTACCTGGCTGAATTCGGCGGCAAGGGCCTCGTCCTGAACGTCACCGACGCCGCCAACTGCGCCAGCGTCGTGGACGAGGTGCAGAAGGGCTTCGGGTCCCTGGGAATCCTGGTGAACAACGCCGGCATTACCCAGGATAACCTGGCCATGCGCATGAAAGACGACGAGTGGGATAGCGTCATCTCGACCAACCTGAACGCCGTGGGCCGCCTGTCGCGCCTGGTGCTGCGCGGGATGATGAAGGCCAAGCAGGGCCGCATCATCAATATCACCTCGGTGGTGGGCGCCTCGGGCAACCCGGGCCAGATGAACTACGCCGCCGCCAAGGCCGGCGTGGCCGGCATGACCCGCGCGCTGGCGCGCGAGATCGGCAGCCGCAACATCACCGTCAACTGCGTGGCGCCCGGTTTCATCGACACCGACATGACCAAAGGGCTGGGCGAAGGCCAGCACGAAGCACTGCTGGGACAGATCCCGCTGGGCCGCCTGGGCCAGCCGGAAGACATCGCCTACGCGGTGGCTTTCCTGGCCGGTCCGCAGGCCGCATATATCACCGGCACCGAATTGCACGTGAATGGCGGCATGTATATGAATTAATGTGACACACTGCGGTTTCAATCGCGGCATTGCGGTGGAACCGGCGTATTCACATCTTTTAGCAGCAATTTCGGTGGAAATAGCAGGAATCGCCGAAAGTAGTTTTTCACCGCGCAAACCTGATAAAATGCGCGCACTTTCCGCAACACATACCTAATGGAGCCATAACATGTCGGATATCGAACAACGCGTTAAAAAAATCGTCGCTGAGCAGCTGGGTGTTGCTGAAGCAGACATCAAAATCGAATCCTCGTTCGTTGACGACCTCGGCGCTGACTCGCTGGACACCGTGGAACTGGTGATGGCACTGGAAGACGAGTTCGAAATGGAAATCCCTGACGAACAGGCTGAGAAAATCACCACCGTCAAGCAAGCCATCGACTACGCAACCGCGCACGTCAAGGCCTAAGTAGTAGCTCGCGCTTTAAAAGTTTCTGGGAGAATCGCTTGAGCCGTTCACGCAACCGCCGTGTCGTCGTCACCGGCCTGGGCTGCATTTCACCAATCGGCAACTCGATTGCCGAGGCATGGGATGCGGCGCTGGCTGGCAAGTCGGGCATTGCCAACATCACCAAGTTCGATGCGTCGCAATTCACGACCCGATTCGCCGGCGAGGTGAAGAACTTCGTCGTCGAGGATTACCTGCCGGGCAAGGAAGGCCGCCACATGGATAGCTTTATCCATTACGGCATGGCAGCGGGCATCCAGGCCCTGCAGGATTCGGGCCTGGAAGTGACCGACGAAAACCGCGACCGTATCGGTGTGAACATCGGTTCGGGTATCGGCGGCCTGCCGATGATCGAAGCCACCAAGGAAGAATATACGGCCAAGGGCCCGCGCCGCATTTCGCCGTTCTTCGTGCCGGCCTCGATCATTAACATGATCTCGGGCGATCTCTCGATCAAGTTCGGCCTGCGCGGTCCGAACCTGGCCATCGTCACCGCCTGCACCACCGGCCTGCATTGCATCGGCGCGTCGGCGCGCCTGATCGAGTACGGCGATGCGGACGTGATGATCGCCGGCGGCGCCGAATCGACCGTGTCGCCGCTGGGCCTGGGCGGTTTCGCCTCGGCACGCGCGCTGTCCACCCGCAACGACGACCCGGCTACGGCCTCGCGTCCGTGGGACCAGGACCGCGACGGCTTCGTGCTGGGCGAGGGCGCCGGCGTGATGGTGCTCGAAGAGTACGAACACGCGGTCGCACGCGGCGCCAAAATCTATGCGGAAGTCATCGGCTTCGGCATGAGCGCGGACGCCAACCACATCACTTCGCCAGTCGAAGATGGCAGTGGCGCGGCACGCTGCATGGTCTCGGCCCTGAGCAACGCCGGCCTGAACGCCAGCGAAGTGCATTACGTCAACGCACACGGCACCTCGACGCCGCTGGGCGATGCAGCCGAAGTGCGCGGCATCAAGCGCGTGTTCGGCGACCACGCCAACAAGCTGGTGGTCAATTCCACCAAGTCGATGACCGGCCACCTGCTGGGCGGCGCCGGCGGCCTGGAATCGGTGTTCACCGTGCTGGCGATCCATAACCAGGTCTCGCCGCCGACGATCAACATCTTCAACCAGGACCCGGAATGCGACCTGGACTTCTGCGCCAACACGGCGCGGGACATGAAGATCGATTACGCGGTGAAGAACTCGTTCGGCTTTGGTGGTACCAACGGCACGCTCGTGTTCGCAAAACTGTAAGTTCGCCTGAACTTGGGCGGTCCCATCCCGGTCCAACCGGGATGGGCGTCTGACAGCCTGGACCATTCGGTCCTGCGCTTCTCCTGCATTTTCCGCTCGAGGCTCCGGCCGGCAGCGTCCTTTCATTTCCGGTTTCTCCTGTTCTTTTCGCTCCTATGCCGATCGCGATGACCGTCGTCGTTGCGCCGTCGCGCTGCCTGCGTGTGCTGCTCGCCGGCTTCGGCGCCTGCCTGTGCGCGGCCGCGCTCGCCGTGGGTTCGGGAGCGCCCGCGCGCTTCGCCGGCGGGCCGCTTGTGGCGGCCGCGCTGCTGTTTGCCGGGCTATGCATGATGCATGCGGCGTGGCTTGCTTCGGCGATGAACCGGATTGATATTTCTGGACCCGGCCAGCTACGGCTGGCGGTACAACAGGATGTGGGGATGGAAGCAGCCGGCGGCGTGCCGGTGACGCTTCTGCCTGGTTCGACGCTGTGGCCGCGGCTCCTGCTGCTGCGGCTGGGGGGCGCGGACGGCGCGGCGGGCATTGCCTGCCGTGTCGTCGTGGTGCTGCCCGACAGTGTGGAGCCTGGCGCATTCCGGGCCCTGGCGGTGGCGCTTGGCGGCATTGGCGGGCAGGTTGCCGGCTCATCCGTAGAACACAAAATACTTTGAACTTATTGCAGCGGGCCAACTCTTATGGAAGAGGACCGCTGCAGCCGATGGGGCGTGGTCCGTGACGACAGAACGCGAGGGTGATCAGTTGTTGGTGGAACGGGTCCAGGCCGGCGACCGGGGAGCATTCGACCTGCTCGTGGCGAAATACCAGCGTCGCCTGATGCGCCTGGTGTCGCGTCTCGTCCACGATCCCGCCGAAGCCGAGGACGTGGTGCAAGAGACCTTCATCAAGGCCTATCGCGCCCTGCGTCATTTCCGTGGCGACTCAGCCTTTTACACCTGGCTGTATCGCATCGGGATCAACACGGCAAAAAATTTCCTTGTCACCCAAGGCAGACGGGCGCCGACCTCCACCGAGGCCGATGCCGAAAAAGCCGAAGGCTTCGAGGACGCAGACAGCCTGCGTGATATAAATACGCCAGAGTCAATGCTGGCGAGCAAGCAGATTGCCCATACGGTGAACGCGGCGATGGAAGCATTGCCGCTGGAACTGCGCACGGCGATCGTATTGCGCGAAATAGAAGGACTCAGTTACGAGGAAATCTCTGAAGTGATGGCGTGTCCAATAGGTACCGTGCGTAGCCGGATTTTCCGCGCGCGCGAAGTCATTGCCGAGAAATTGCGCCCTTTGCTCGATTTCCCGGTTGACAAACGCCGGTAGGTCGCGGGATCGTAGACGGGCGGGTAATTTTGAACATACCGATGCGGCAAGGCAACCAGATGGACACGAATAAAAAAATACGCGAAACGATTTCGTCCTTCATGGACGACGAATTGTCCGATGCCGACGCCGAGCTGGCGCTTGCCGGGTTAAGGGAGCGCGACGGCATCGAGGCCTGGCGACTCTATCACGAGATCGGCGATACCCTGCGCGCCGAAACGGACGGCCCGGCCCTGTCGCCCGGCTTTGCCGCCCGGCTGGCCGAGCGCCTGGCCGCCGAATCCGTCCCGCTGCGGCGCGAGCCGCGCAAGCCTGAGCTGCCAACCGACGCGCTGGCCGCCATCGCGCCGGCCGTCGTCAGTGGCAACGGCCCGGTGAATGGGGCAGTGGCAGTGGTGGAGCCAGCCGTCGAGATTGAACCGCCTGCCAAGTCCGGCCCCGCTGCCAAGCAGTTGTAGGGTGGGCGGGTCCTCCCGCCCGCGCGTTCGAATGACGCTTGCATTGCGGCGACGCGCATTCCGGTTGAACGCGCGGTCGGCGGAGCCGACCATCCTACTTACTTCACCGTGCACCCCGCGACAATTCCCCTGTTTTGGCTTACCATAAAGTCAATCTCAGCCTTCACCTTCGACCCCATGACCAGTAAAACTGCCAGCCTGATCCTGTCAGGCCTGCTGATGTCCGGCGCCAGCGCCTTGTTCACTCCCGTTGCCATCGCGGCTGCCCCGGTCCAGGCCCCTGTCGTCACCGGCCTGCCCGATTTCACCGACCTGATCGACAAGGTCGGTCCCGCCGTCGTCAACATCCGCACCACCGAGCGCGTGCAGCGCAACGGGGGCGTGCCGGGCGAAGAAGAAATGCAGGAATTCCTGCGCCGCTTTTTTGGGGGCCAGATCCCGCGCGGGCGCCGCGGTGCGCCGCAGGCACCGGGCGGCGCGGAAGAGCAGCAGGTCACGCGCGGCGTCGGCTCGGGCTTCATCATCTCGGGCGACGGCTTCGTGCTGACCAACGCCCATGTGGTCGAGGGCGCGGACGAGGTCACCGTCACGCTGACCGACCGCCGCGAATTCAAGGCCAGGGTGCTGGGGGCCGACCGCCGATCCGACGTCGCGCTGCTCAAGCTCACCGCGACCAACCTGCCGTATTTGCGCATCGGCGACTCCAGCAAGATCCGGGTCGGTGAGTGGGTAGTCGCCATCGGCTCGCCGTTCAACCTCGACAATACCGTGACCGCCGGCATCATCTCGGCCAAGTCGCGCGACACCGGCGAATACCTGCCGCTGATCCAGAGCGACGTCGCGGTCAATCCGGGCAATTCGGGCGGGCCCCTGATCAACATGCGCGGTGAAGTCATCGGCATCAATTCGCAGATCGCCACGCTCTCGGGCGCCTACAACGGCATCTCGTTCGCCGTGCCGATCGACGAAGTCATGCGCGTGGCCGACCAGCTGAAATCCACCGGCAAGGTCACGCGCGGCCGCCTGGGTGTGCAGATCAGCGAAGTCACGCGCGACGTGGCCGAGTCGCTGGGCCTGGGCAAGGCGCGCGGCGCCGAAGTGTCCATGGTGGAGAGTGGCGGCCCGGCGGAGAAGGGCGGCATCAAGGTCGGCGACATCATCCTCAAGTTCAACGGCCAGCCCATCGACACCACCCGCGACCTGCCGCGCGTGGTCGGCGCCACCAAGGTGGGCAGCCGCGCCAGCGTCACCGTCTGGCGCCGCGGCGCCCAGCTCGAGCTGCCGGTGACCATCGTCGAACTGCAGGACGAAAAGATCGCCGCCAGCCGGCCGGCGCCGAAGAAGGGGGCGCCCCCGGGTGTCGCCAATGCGCTCGGCCTGGTAGTGGGCGACATCACCCCGGCCCAGCGCGCCGAACTGGGTGTCGATGTCGGCGTGCTGGTCGAGAACGCCGACGGCGCAGCGGCCCTGGCCGGGATCCGTGTGGGCGACGTGATTTCGCAGGTCGGCAACACGCCGGTCACCGGCGCCGCGCAGTTCAACGCCCTGGTGGCCAGGCTCGACCCGAAAAAGCCGGTGGCCCTGCTGGTGCGCCGCGAAAACGTCTCGCAATACGTCGTCGTGAAGCCGCGCGCATGATGCGGGTGATTCCTTTCACCCTGTATTCGCGCAGCTATTGCCACCTGTGCGAGGACCTGCACCAGGCCTTGTTGGCCCTGCAGGGGCCGGGCGAGCGCTTCGAAGTGGCAATCATCGACGTCGACGCCGACCCGGCGCTGGTCGAGCGTTTCGACGAGCTGGTGCCGGTGCTGTTCGGCGACCTGGCCCGGCTGGAGCTCTGCCATTACTTCCTCGACGCGCCCGCGGCGCGCGCCTGGGCGGACAGCTGCGCGGCAGCGGCCTGAGCCCTGTTGGCGGCGCCGGCGGCCCAAAGCCGGCGCAAAACCATGCAAATACGCGCGGGCCCGGCCCAAAACCGGCTTTCTGCCTCCTTCCCGGCCCTAAACTGGGCTTTCCGCTCTGGAATCCGGTAAAATACCGGGGTCGGAAAAGCGTCTGCAGTGTGCAAGCCCTTTCTTCCGCTTGATGAAGCGCTTCGGCCGGGGACCGGCATGCTCCCCACGGAGCGCTTTTCGCATTTGATCCGTCGTATTGCGCCACGCACCGTGCCGCGTTCTGCGCCGTATTGTGGCCTTGCCGCACTGTCCGCGGCCTTTTTGGTTTTGAGCTTTGTTAATGAACAACATACGTAATTTCTCCATCATCGCCCACATCGACCACGGCAAATCGACCCTGGCCGACCGTATCATCCAGCTGTGCGGCGGGCTGTCGGATCGCGAAATGGATGCGCAGGTGCTCGATTCGATGGACCTCGAGCGCGAGCGCGGCATCACCATCAAGGCCCAGACCGCGGCGCTGCAATACAAGGCGCGCGACGGCCAGGTCTACAACCTGAACCTGATCGACACCCCGGGCCACGTCGACTTCTCCTATGAAGTCTCGCGCTCGCTGTCGGCTTGCGAAGGCGCGCTGCTGGTCGTCGATGCATCGCAGGGCGTAGAAGCCCAGACGGTGGCCAACTGCTATACCGCGCTGGATCTCGGCGTGGAAGTGGTGCCGGTCCTGAACAAGATCGACCTGCCGCACGCCGACCCGGACAACGCCAAGAAGGAAATCGAAGACGTCATCGGCATCGATGCCTCGGAAGCGGTCATGTGCTCGGCCAAGTCCGGCCTGGGCGTGGAAGACGTGCTGGAAGACCTGATCAAGCGCGTGCCGCCGCCGAAAGGCGATGTCGATGCACCGCTCCAGGCCCTGATCGTCGACTCCTGGTACGACCCGTATGTCGGCGTCGTGATGCTGGTGCGCGTGGTCAACGGCACCCTGCGCCCGAAAGACAAGATCCTGCTGATGGCGACCGGGTCGGTGAACCTGGTCGAGAACATCGGCGTCTTCACGCCGCGCTCGGTCTCGCTGCCGCAACTGTCCGCAGGGCAGGTGGGCTTCATCATCGCCGGCATCAAGGAACTGACGGCTGCGAAAGTGGGCGATACGGTGACCTTGGCGAACCGTCCGGCCCCAAGCCCGCTGCCGGGCTTCAAGGAAGTCCAGCCGCAGGTGTTCGCCGGCCTGTTCCCGGTCGAAGCGAACCAGTACGACGCGCTGCGCGACTCGCTGGAAAAGCTCAAGCTGAACGATGCGGCCCTGATGTACGAGCCGGAAGTGTCGCAGGCGCTGGGCTTCGGCTTCCGCTGCGGCTTCCTGGGCCTGCTGCACATGGAAATCGTGCAGGAACGCCTCGAGCGCGAGTTCGACATGGACCTGATCACCACGGCGCCGACCGTCGTGTACGAGGTCGAGATGCGCGACGGTTCGATCCTGCGCGTCGACAACCCGTCGAAGATGCCGGAACCGTCCAAGATCAACGAAGTGCGCGAGCCGATCGTCGACGTCAACCTGTACATGCCGCAAGAATACGTCGGCTCGGTCATGACGCTGTGTAACGGCAAGCGCGGCGTGCAGATGGACATGGCCTACCACGGCCGCCAGGTCAAGCTGCACTACGAAATCCCGATGGCCGAGATCGTGCTCGACTTCTTCGACCGCCTGAAGTCCACCTCGCGCGGCTATGCCTCGATGGACTACGAGTTCAAGGAATACCGTTCGGCCGACGTCGTGAAAGTCGACATGCTGATCAACAGCGAGAAGGTCGATGCGCTGGCGATCATCGTGCACCGCGCCAACGCACCTTACCGCGGCCGCCAGGTCGCCGCCAAGATGCGCGAACTGATCCCGCGCCAGATGTTCGACGTGGCGATCCAGGCCGCGATCGGCGCGACCATCATCTCGCGCGAAAACGTCAAGGCGCTGCGCAAGAACGTGCTGGCCAAGTGCTATGGCGGCGACATCTCGCGCAAGAAGAAGCTGCTCGAGAAACAAAAAGCCGGTAAGAAACGCATGAAGCAGGTCGGTTCCGTGGAAATCCCACAAGAAGCCTTCCTCGCCATTCTCCAGGTGGAAGACAAATAAATGGACCTGCAACCCATCCTGGGCAAATTTGCCCTGATCCTGTTCGTCTTGATGGTTATCACGGGCATCATCTGGTGCCTGGATGTATTCATCTTCGCCAAGCAGCGCCGCCGCGCAGCCGACGCCGCGCTGGCGGAATACGATGCCCGCACCAACAAGCTGACCGCCGACGGCATCAAGGTCGACAGCAACGGCAAGCGCGCCGAGATCGAGGCGGCCTGCCTGCGCCAGCCGACCTGGATCGAATACTCGGGTAGTTTCTTCCCGATCATCGCGATGGTCTTCGTGCTGCGCTCCTTCCTGTGGGAGCCGTTCAAGATTCCGTCCTCGTCAATGGTGCCGACCCTGCTGGTGGGCGACTTCATCCTCGTGAACAAGTACGCCTACGGCATCCGCCTGCCGATCATCAACAAGAAGGTGATCGACATCGGCAACCCGCAGCGCGGCGACGTGATGGTGTTCAAGTATCCCAAGGACATGAGCCAGGATTACATCAAGCGCGTCATCGGCGTGCCCGGTGATACCATCAGCTACGAGAACAAGCGCCTCACCGTGAACGGCAAGCCGGTAGCCTATACCCCGATGGACGACTACCTGGACGACCAGCATCCGGTCTACCACAAGCAGTTCACCGAGAACCTGGCCGGGGAAGGCAAGGCCGTGCCGCACCAGATCCTGAACACCAACGGCAAGCAGGTGTTCGACCTCGGCGCCGTCGAGAACTTCCCGCATCGTGAAGCATGTGACTATTCCTACGATAAATTTACCTGTATCGTACCGGAGGGCAACTATTTCATGATGGGCGATAACCGCGACAACAGTGCCGACAGCCGCTATTGGGGCTTCGTACCGGACAAAAACATTGTTGGCAAGGCGATCGTCGTCTGGATGAATTTCGGCAATCCGAAACGGATTGGCGGCATCCAGTAACCGGAGAACCACAATGCGTCAGAAGCAATCCTTTACTCGCGAAGCCGGCGTCTCGCTGACCGGCCTCATCTTCGTGCTGGCGGTGCTGGGCGTGGCCGTGGTGTTCGCGCTCAAGCTGGTGCCGACCTACCTGGAATACAGCGCGGTCAAGGACGCCATGGCGCGCGCCAAGGAAGCTGGCGGCACGCCGCGCGAAATGCAGGTAGCCTTCGACAAGAGCGCCGGCGTCAACGACGTGACCGCCATCCGTGGCCGCGACCTGGTCATCACCCGCGACGGCGGCGACACGCAGATCAGCTTTGCTTACGAGAAACGGGTGCCACTGATGGGCAATGTCAGCCTGGTGATCGACTATGCGGGCAGCACCGAGCCGGGCGCTGCCGAATGAGGCAAGCGGTGAACCACCACCGACAGGACGGCAAACGATGCTAGACAAACACACGACAGCACAATGAATCTCCAGTTATTGCAAACACGCTTGGGTTACACGTTCCGGGATACGGGCCTGCTCCAGCAAGCCCTGACTCACCGTAGCCATAGCGCGCTGCATAACGAGCGCCTGGAATTTCTGGGCGACTCGATCCTGAACTGCGTCGTGGCCTCGATCCTGTACGAACGCTTCAACACCCTCGACGAAGGCGATTTGTCGCGCCTGCGCGCCAACCTCGTCAAGCAGCAATCTCTGTTCGAGATCGCCCAGAAGCTCGAGCTGTCGCAGTTCCTGCGCCTGGGCGAGGGCGAGCTGAAATCGGGCGGTTTCCGCCGGCCGTCGATCCTGGCCGATACGCTCGAAGCCCTGCTGGGCGCGATCTTCCTCGACAGCGGTTTCGATGCCGCGCGCGACGCCATCCGCGCCTTCTATATCCCGCTGCTCGACACGGTCGACCCGGCCACCCTTGGCAAGGATGCCAAGACCTTGCTGCAGGAATTCCTGCAAGCCAAGCGCATTGCGCTGCCGACCTATAACGTGGTGGCCACCCATGGCGCCGCCCACAGCCAGGAATTCGAAGTCGAATGCCTGGTGCCGAAACTGAACGTGCAGGTGTTCGGCCGCGGCGGCAGCCGCCGCGCCGGCGAACAGGCCGCGGCCCGCCTGGCGCTCGAGGGCGCCCAGGCCGCCCTGGTCAAGTCGCCCGCCGCCCGCAAGGCCAAGCCGCGTGCCGCCCAGCTCAAGCTGGCCGGCATCGCCACCATCCAGACGGACGCTACTACGCCGCCGGAACAACCAGGAACAAAGTCAGCATGAACACCGATAGTCTCGACACCGGCAGCACCCTCGAACATTTCCGTTGTGGCTATATCGCCATCGTCGGCCGTCCGAACGTCGGCAAGTCGACCCTGATGAACGTGCTGATCGGCGCCAAGGTGTCGATCACCTCGCGCAAGGCTCAGACCACGCGCCACCGCATCACCGGCATCCAGACCCGCATTGATGCCCAGTTCATCTATGTCGACACGCCGGGCTTCCAGACCCGCCACGCGAATGCGCTGAACAAGACGCTGAACAAGACCGTGTCGAACACGCTCACCTCGTCCGACGTGATCCTGTTCCTGGTCGAGGCCGGCACCTTCGGCCCGGCCGACCAGCAGGTGCTCGACCTGCTGCCGGCCGATGTCCCGGTGGTGCTGGTCATTAACAAGTCGGACCGCGTCAAGGACAAGGCCGTGTTGATGCCCTTCGCCCAGAAGGTCGCCGCGCTGCGCGAATTCACGGCCATCGTGCCGGTGTCGGCCAAGATGCGTTTCCAGGTCGATGCCCTGGAAAACGAGATCAAGCGCCACCTGCCGGAGAATGCGCCGGTGTTCGGCCCGGACGACATCACCGACCGCAGCGAGAAATTCCTCGCCGCCGAGATCGTGCGCGAGAAAGTGTTCCGCCTGCTGGGCGACGAGCTGCCTTATACCAGCACGGTGATCATCGAGCAGTTCCTGCAAGAAGGGAACCTGCGCCGCATCTTCTGCGCGATCCTGGTCGAGCGCGACACCCATAAATCGATGATCATCGGTAACAAGGGCGCCCGCCTGAAAGAAATCTCGTCCCAGTCGCGCCTGGACATGGAAAAGCTGTTCGGCGGCCCCGTGTACCTGGAGATCTGGGTCAAGGTCAAATCGGGCTGGGCCGACAACGAAGCGGGCCTGCGCGCCTACGGCTACGAGTAAGACCACAGGCGCCGGAGGACCGACCCCCACGCATGCCCAGCCACGACGACGCCATCGACACGCCCGCTGCAGCCGGCCAGGTACAGTCGGCCGCCCCGGCAACGGCCAGGCGCAGCCGCGCTCCGCTGCGCGAGACCCGCGTGACCGGCCAGCCCGGTTTCGTTTTGCACAGCTATCCCTACAAGGAAACCAGCCTGATCGTGGACATGTTCACGCGCGACTACGGCCGCGTGGGCCTGGTCGCGAAAGGCGCCAAGCGCCCGCTCTCCAAATTGCGCGGGGTGCTGCAGACCTTCCAGCCTTTGTCTATCTCGTTCAGCGGCAAGCTTGAGTTGCGCACCCTGATCGACGCCGAATGGGTGGGCGGCATGCTGCCGCTGGAAAAAACCCCGCTGCTGTGCGGCTTTTATCTCAACGAATTGCTGGTCAAGCTCATCGCGCGCGACGACAAGCATCCGGCCCTGTTCGACCATTACGTGTCCACCCTGAACCAGCTCGCGCACGGAGAACCTGTCCCCATCGTCTTGCGAAAGTTCGAACGGGCCTTACTTAAGGAAACAGGCGTGGCAGCCGACCTCGGTCGTTGTACCACCACCCGTTCGGCGGTCCTTCCTTCTGGCGACTATGTGGTGGATCCGGAACGCGGCGCGCGCGCGGCGACCATGGGCGAGGTCTGGCCTGTAGTGACGGGCAAGACCCTGCTCGACATGGAGCGCGAGGATTACGCCGACCCGGCCACCCAGGCGCAGAGCAAGCAGCTGATGCGCTTCCTGCTGGCGCACCACCTGGGCGGCGCGCCGCTCAACACGCGCCAGATCCTGATCGACCTGATGCAGTTATAAATCGAAAAACCGACCATGAGCTTCCTGCAACCCGCCGGCCCCGTCATCGACCTGGGCGTCAACATCGACCACATCGCCACCGTGCGCAATGCGCGCGGCACCGCGTATCCGGACCCGCTGCGCGCGGCGCTGCTGGCCGAGCAGGCCGGCGCCGACCTGATCACGCTGCACCTGCGCGAAGACCGCCGCCACATCAAGGATGCGGACGTCATTGCGTTGCGCCCGATGCTGGCCACCCGCATGAACCTGGAAGCGGCCGTCACGCAAGAGATGATCGACTTCGCCTGCCGGGTGGGGCCCCAGGACGTCTGCCTGGTGCCCGAGCGGCGCGAGGAAGTCACCACCGAGGGCGGGCTGGACGTGATCCGCTATTTCAAGGAAGTCGAAGCGGCGACCAGACAACTGAAGCAAGAGGGCATCCGGGTGTCGCTGTTCATCGATGCCGACCCGGCCCAGATCGAGGCCGCCAGCGCGGTGGGCGCCACCGTCATCGAGCTGCACACGGGCCGCTATGCGGAAGCCGAAGGCGACGAGGCCTTGCGCGAGATCGAGCGCATCAAGATCGGGGTGCACGCAGGCAGGCAGCGCGGCCTGCGCGTGAACGCCGGCCACGGCCTGCACTACACGAATGTGCAGCCGATCGCGGCGATTGCCGACATCCACGAGCTGAACATCGGCCACGCCATCGTCGCCCACGCGCTGTTCGCGGGCTGGGAAAATGCCGTGCGCGAAATGAAGGCGATCATGGTCGCGGCGCGCCTGGGCACGTCGTACCCGCGGTAAAGGAGCCGGAATGATCTACGGCATCGGCACCGACATCGTGCAGATCTCGCGCGTCGAGGCGGCCCTGGCGCGCAGCGGCCCGCGCTTTGCCGAAAAAATCCTCGGTGCGGAGGAACTGGAAAAATACCACGCGCGCAGCGCCAGGAACGCGACGCGCGGCCTGCGCTTTTTGGCCACCCGCTTTTCGGCCAAGGAGGCGTTTTCGAAGGCGATCGGGCTGGGCATGCGCATGCCCATGACCTGGCGCTCGGCCCAGGTCCTGAACGGACCGGGCGGCAAGCCCATCATCGTCTGCAGTGGGGCGCTCGCACAATTCATGCAAGACTATGGCCTCAGCGCCCAGGTGACACTCAGCGACGAGGCCGACTACGGCGTCGCTTTCGTGATCGTGACCCAGGACCTGGCGACCTAGTCGCTGAAACGGAAAGCAGTGGGCAAGGCAGAGCACATATCCGCGCCGGAGGAGCAGCCGGCGCGTCCCCGAACCACCAGCACCAGGAGCAAGGCCGTGCCCGCGCCCCGCGCGCGGCCGGACAGTTGGCAGGCCATGAAAGAAGAATTGAAAGCGACATTGAACGAAGACGCCGCCGAGCCGGTCAAGCCCAGCGAATCGGCGCGCGAGCGCGTGCTCGATACCGTCGCCAAGCTGCCCGACCTGCCGGGCGTCTACCGCTATCTCGACGCCAACCAGAACGTGCTCTACGTCGGCAAGGCGCGCAATCTCAAGAAACGGGTGTCGAGCTATTTTCAGAAGACCCAGTCGAGCCCGCGTATCGCGATGATGGTGGGGCAGATTGCCAACCTGGAAACCACGGTGACCAGCAGCGAGGCCGAAGCCCTGATCCTGGAAAACAACCTGATCAAGTCGCTCAAGCCGCGCTACAACATCCTGTTCCGCGACGATAAAAGCTACCCCTACATCAAGATCTCTAGCGGCAAAGCCCCGCGCATGGGCTATTACCGCGGCACGCTGGACAAGAAGAACCAGTACTTCGGTCCTTTCCCGAGCGCCTGGGCAGCCAAGGAATCGATGCAGCTGCTGCAGAAGGTGTTCATGCTGCGCACCTGCGAGGACAGCGTGTATGCCAACCGCACGCGTCCCTGCCTGCTGCACCAGATCGGCCGCTGCAGCGCGCCTTGCGTCGACCTGGTCACGCCCGAGCAATACCAGCTCGACGTGGAAAACGCCGCGCGCTTCCTGCGCGGGCGCCAGACCGAGGTGCTTGCCGACCTCGAGCAGAAGATGCAGGCCTATGCCATGGAGCTCAAGTTCGAGCAGGCAGCAAGCATCCGCAACCAGATCCAGGCCCTGTCCAAGGTGCTGCACGCCCAGAGCATGGAAACCGTGGGCGACGCCGACGTCGACATCATCGCGGTGGTGGTGCAGGGCGGCCGCGCCTGCGTCAACCTGGCGATGGTGCGCGGCGGGCGCCACCTGGGCGACCGCGCCTATTTCCCGGCGCACGTCGGCGAATCGCTGGGCGAATGCCCATTGGACGTCGAGGTGCTGTGCGCCTTCCTGGCCCAGCATTATTCCGGCCAGTTCATTCCGAACACGCTGATCCTGAACATCGAGTTCGACCAGCCCGAACTGATCATGGCCTTGTCCGAGCAGTGCGGCCACCGCATCAACCTGATCTTCCAGCCGCAGGGGCAGCGCCGCCAGTGGCTCGAGATGGCCGGCAAGGGCGCCGAGCTGGCGCTGGCGCGGCTGCTGTCCGAACAGGGCTCGCAGCAGGCGCGCACCCGCGCGCTGGCCGACGCCCTGCAGCTGGACAGCGAAGACCTGGACACCCTGCGCATCGAATGCTTCGACATCAGCCATACCGGTGGCGAGGCGACCCAGGCGTCCTGCGTGGTGTTCCACCACCACCAGATGCAGAACGGCGAATACCGCCGCTTCAACATCAACGGCATCACGCCGGGCGACGATTACGCGGCGATGCGCCAGGTGCTTCAGCGGCGCTACGAGAAGGTGGCGAACGGGGAGGGCGTCATGCCCGACATCGTGCTGGTCGACGGCGGCAAGGGGCAGGTCGAGATGGCGCGCCAGGTCTTCGTCGAACTGGGCCTGGACATCGGCATGATCGTCGGCGTGGCCAAGGGCGAGGCGCGTCGGGTCGGCCTGGAAACCCTGATCTTCGCCGACACCCGCCCGCCCCAGGAGCTGGGCAAGGAATCGGCGGCGCTGATGCTGGTCGCCATGATCCGCGACGAGGCGCACCGGTTTGCGATTACCGGCATGCGCGCCAAGCGCGCCAAGGCCCGGCAAGCTTCGCGCCTGGAAGAGATCGAAGGCATCGGCGCCAAGCGCCGCCAGCGCCTGCTGGCCCGCTTCGGCGGCCTGCGCGGGGTGGTGGATGCCAGCGTGGAAGACCTGATGTCGGTGGAAGGCATCTCCAGCACGCTGGCCGAAGAGATCTACCGGCAGCTGCATTGAAGGAAGCAGGGGCGCCAGCACGGCCCCTTTTTTGACGAAGTCCCTGACACTTTCCCGTGGATGCGCTTCCTGCCGATGCTCGGGCGCGCCAGGCCCGGCGTCACCAGTTGAGCCCCGGCAATGCCCCCGCCACTCATGCGATGAGCATAATTCACACTCTCTCTTCCTTTTGGTGGTGTCGGCAAATTTGACGATTTTGCGTCCTGGTTTCCGCTGCGACTTACAAGTGCTTGTATTTACTGGTTATTCCTTCTTGGCATGATCTATGCTTATAGAGCAACGCAGTACTCATAACCATAAAGGGATCGTGCCATGAAAGCGTCGTTACTCAAGAACCTGATCACCACCACTGTTGCCGCTGCCGCATTCGCGGCGGGCGCAGTGCAAGCAGCACCTGTTTCGTTCACCATCACCGCAGCAACGGTCACTGGCGACGCCACCGGCTACGGTGTCGAAGCAACCGAAAGCAATGCGTCGACCCTGCTGGACGTGCTGTTCCCGACCACGGCCATCCTCACCCAGAATTTCAACCTGACCGTGGGCGGCCTGCCGTACACCTTCAATATCGGCAACATCATCTTCCGCGAGGCGAACAACCAGCCGGGCATCACCGCCGGCGAAATGGACAACCTCGGCGTGACGGCGACCTTTACCTTCACCGCCCCGGCTGGCGGCGGCACCAAGATCGTGACCACGACCGCTGTCGCAGACCTGGGCCAGACCCAGGATAACGTCACCGACTTCACGATCGACTGGACGCCGCTGACCGTCGGCTTCGGCACCTATGGCCAGTACGAGATTTCCCTGAATGACCTGTTCTTCGACGGCCGCGACCAGTCGAACGCACGCACCCGGATGCAGACCGCCACGATCAAACTGCTGCGCGAAGACGTCCGGCCCGCCAATGTTCCTGAGCCGGGTTCGCTCGCGCTGGCCGGCCTGGGCATGATGGCTGCCGTCGCCGTGCGTCGCCGTAAACGGTAATCCGCCCCGAGAGGGCGGATACGAGAGACTGCGCGGCTTGCCGCGCAGTTTTTTTTCGCATTCTTCTGGAAAGCCGGGCAGGGCGGCAGGACATCGGCAGGAATCTCGGGGATACGGTCGCGTCATCTAGTCCAATTGGCAATAGCCATGTAGACTAGCGGCGCAAACTTTCATTCCTGTAATCAGTGCTTTCCTATGCCTTTCAACATCCCGATTCTCCTGACCTGGTTACGCGTAGCGCTGATTCCCCTCGTTGTAGGCGTCTTCTACCTTCCCACCCACTGGCTGCCGCTGGCCGACCGCAACCTGGCGGCGACCCTGGTGTTCACCATTGCCGCCATCACCGACTGGTTCGACGGCTTCCTGGCGCGGCGCTGGAACCAGACCTCGGCCTTCGGCGCCTTCCTCGATCCGGTGGCGGACAAGCTGATGGTGGCCGGCGCCTTGCTGGTGCTGGTGCAGCTCGACCGGGTGAACGCCATCATCGCCTTCATCATCATCGGCCGCGAAATCACCATTTCGGCCCTGCGCGAATGGATGGCCCAGCTCGGTGCGACCAAGTCGGTAGCCGTCAGCTCGCTCGGCAAGATCAAGACCGCCGCCCAGATGACCGCGATCCCGATGCTGCTCTACCATGACGTGCTGTTCGGGATCGATACCCACTACTGGGGAGAATACTTCCTGTGGCT
Organism: Telluria sp. ZT3P39; assembly: GCF_059685935.1. Taxonomy (NCBI): domain Bacteria; kingdom Pseudomonadati; phylum Pseudomonadota; class Betaproteobacteria; order Burkholderiales; family Oxalobacteraceae; genus Telluria; species Telluria sp. ZT3P39. The sequence goes on along the minus strand of NZ_JCASIH010000021.1, from coordinate 3,814 downwards.
GGCCGGCGTGCTGACGGTCTGGTCGATGTTCTACTACCTGCGCCGCGCCTGGCCGCTCATCAAGGAGAAGGCGTCGAGCCTGTAAACGAGGCTTGTAGAAATGTTCTGCGTCATCCTTGACGTATGGAATAGAATCTCTATAATGCCTGCCTGTTGCGACAACATCGCAGCAGGATGGTAGACAAAGCGGGAGTAGCTCAGTTGGTAGAGCGCAACCTTGCCAAGGTTGAGGTCGAGAGTTCGAGACTCTTCTCCCGCTCCAGTTTTCAGATTGCACGATTCACCGTAATCTTGAAAAAATGTCAAAGTTCTGCGATAATCGTTGTTCTGTACGCGGGAGTAGCTCAGTTGGTAGAGCGCAACCTTGCCAAGGTTGAGGTCGAGAGTTCGAGACTCTTCTCCCGCTCCAGTTTATTCCGATAAGCAGGCGCAGAAGTTGGCAGCAGCATCAGTAAGACTCCATTGCGGGAGTAGCTCAGTTGGTAGAGCGCAACCTTGCCAAGGTTGAGGTCGAGAGTTCGAGACTCTTCTCCCGCTCCAAAGGTTTTACACATAGTTGGACTCCTTAGCGGGAGTAGCTCAGTTGGTAGAGCGCAACCTTGCCAAGGTTGAGGTCGAGAGTTCGAGACTCTTCTCCCGCTCCAGATTTCAGGGAAGATCGCCTTCCCGGTTGATACGGCAGCTAACCGGCCGCATCAGCGCAGCAAGATTACCTCCGGCGAGGTAGCAAAGCGGTTATGCAGCGGCCTGCAAAGCCGTCTAGACGGGTTCGACTCCCGTCCTCGCCTCCAGATCCTACTGCGAAGGGCCCCGACCGGGGCCCTTTTTGTTTTCTCCGCCGCGTTTCCACGGGCGTTTTCCACATGTAACGGGCACAGCGCCTTTCGAGAACGCCTGGTCACCGGCGTATGATGGGCTGATTCCGCGACCCGGTAGGCGCGACGCCGTGATCGCTTCAATGTCCACACTCAGGAAAGGAATCGCCATGCCAGCTTTGCACGTCATCGAAAGAGGGGATTTTCCAGAAAATTTGAGCTGCCTGGACAAGGGACGTAATGAGTGGGAGAGCGGATTCTGGGCGATCGTTCCAGACACCGCGCAACGCCTCGTCGGTGGAAAAATTTATTTGCACGCTGCGCAGGACAAATTGTCGCACTTCGGCGGCGAAATTCTCGGTTTTCGCATAGCGACCGAGGAGCCACACGCAGGGCGAGCCGTGTTCCGGTTCAGAGCGAATCCTGATGCGCGCGATGTCAGGGCCGGCCTCGACAACTGGGCGCAAGAAAAGAAATTTGTCTGGTGAACTACAAACCCTGCGGCGCCGGGGCCTGTGCGTCAAGCGCCGAACTTCAGGCCGGCTTCGATTTGCATGGATTGTCGATTCCGGACGCGCTGACGCTGACGCTTGTCTCCAGGCGTCGGCACTCGATGAACATCGTCAACAGGTAGCCTTGCGACGCGGCCTGTCGCCTGCCGGCATAAACTGGCGGAACCGGGCCAGCTGCACGGGCCTTGACCGCTAACGCGTTATTCATGGAGGCAGCATTGACTGAACAAGGCCTGGTTCATTTTATACACGGCAAAGAAAGCGGACCACATGGCAGCAAGATCGCCGCCTTGTCCGACGTCGCCCGCGACCGTGGCTGGGAGGTATGCAGCCTCGATTATTCGCATACGGCCGATCCCGCTGCGCGCCTGGATCAACTCCTGGCCGCCTGCTCGGGCGAGCGCCGGCCTTTGGTGCTGGTCGGGTCGAGCATGGGTGGCTGGGTGGCAGCCGAGGCCGCCCAACGCCTCGCCGTACGCGGGGTATTCCTGCTGGCGCCGGCGGTGTACATGCCGGGCTATCCCAGCCAGGAACCAGTGGTGCCGGGCGAGCACACCGAGATCGTGCACGGCTGGGACGACGAAGTCATCCCGTATGACAGCGCGATTCGCTTTGCGCGCCTGCGGCAATGCACCTTGCACCTGGTGCAGGGCGACCACCGCTTGACCGCACGCATTCCTTTGTTGTGCGAGTTGTTTGCCGCCTTTCTCGAACGAGTCGCAGCGCGCGGCCAGTCTTGACCATCTTTCCAGGAGTCTCCATGAAAATCTTCCGCGCAGTGCCTCACGCCAGCTTCGATCCGGAGCGCGTGTACAGGCGGCACCCCGGCACCCGCCTGCCGGGAAACGTCCCGTATCTGGTCGATAACCTGTGGGAGTTCACGCGTCCGGACGACATGCCTTCCCGGCGCAACAGCGTGTATGCCAGCCCGACCGCCGCATTGGCCCTGGATGGCGCCGCCGGCGTCGGACAGCCGCAGCAGGGCTTCGTCGCATGCCGGGTCGAGTGCCGCAACGCACCGAAGGCCTTCCAGTTGTCGGTCGCCGATGCCCGCTACCACCCGGACGTCAAGCGGCTGCAGAAAGCGGTCCACGATCGACTGGCCGGCCCGGTCCCGCTCGGGTTCGAGGGCAAGCTGGCGCTGGCGCCGCTGTTCGTGCCGGGGATGACGCGCGCTGAATTGAAGGCGGCCATGGACGGCAATGCCGGACTGCGCGAACTGGTGATGGAACTTGCCGCCCTCGTCACCTTGTGGGAGGACAGGCCGGATGCCGCGGTCGGAGAACTGTTCTTCGAGATCGACGACGGCAACGCCTACACCTTGCATCCGGTTTAATGCGTCCTGGAGCTTCGCATGCGTCACGTTATCTTGTTGGGTGATTCGATCTTCGACAACGCCCCTTACGTGCCGAAAGGCGGCGAGGTCCAGGCCCAACTGCAGGCGATGCTGGGAGACGGGCATCGTGTGATTCTGCTGGCCCGCGATGGCGACGTGCTGGCGGACGTGAAAGCCCAGGCAAGCCGCCTGCGGGATCGGCCGGCGCAGTCCACGAACGTCCTTGTGAGCTGTGGCGGCAACGATGTCCTGGGCCTGGTCGGCTACATGCAGTCGCGTGTCGGGTCGGTGCTCGAGGCGGCAGAGCTCCTGGCCTCATGGCAAGGCGAATTTCGCGTCGCGTATCGCCGCATGCTCGACGAGGTCTCGGCACCGGGCCTGCCGGTGGCGGTGTCGACCATCTACGACGGCGTGCCGGGCCTGTCGCCGGGCCTGCGTACCGCCCTGGCGGTATTCAACGACGTGATCTTGCGCGAAGCGGCAGCGCGGGGGCTGCCTGTGCTCGATCTGCGCCTGGTCTGCGACCACCCCGACGATTATTCGCCCGTTTCGCCGATCGAACCGTCGCAGCAGGGCGGGCGCAAGATCGCTGCCGCGATTGCGCAACTGGTGCGCTCGCAGGACCCGGCAGCGTTGCGAACGGTCATGTTCGGACCTGGCCTGCACTGAATATTTCCGCCCATCATTTTGGTCTGCAGACGGTCGTCAGGATAAGGATGTACACAATCATCTTTCGCAGGCAACAGTGTGGCTGTGTGAGCCTTGAGCCGGGCGATCTTCAGGCCACTACCTGGCCGCCTTACCAAAAGGCGTCGTCCGGATCGGCCGGCGCCGGGGCAGCGTCGGGGAGCGAGGCGCGGATCGCCTCGATTGCACGCAGGCGCTATGCTGCTCGGCCTGCAGCAGAATGCGCTCGGCCTGGCGCCTGGAAAGTCGTGAAATCGCGGTCGCAGGCGAAATCGCCTGGGGGCGGAAATCCGGTGGCGTATTCCGGGGCATGGCGCAATGCCGATCATTTAAGAGTCGCCGGTTGCTCGTAGATCCTATGATGAAAAGAAAGTGAGCCGATTTGCAGATTGAGTCCTAACCTGAGAGTTCGAAACTTAGACTTAGGAGATCAACATGCAACCGGCTCACATGGAAGATTCTAC
>NZ_JCASIH010000020.1:0-73450 GCF_059685935.1 Telluria sp. ZT3P39 | reverse complement strand
CATCGAACTGAATGTCTACCGACCCGGCCGAAAGTTCGACCGGGTCACCAAAGCCAAACCGCAACGTTATCCCGAACGCCGACTCCGACGATCACAGCCTTAACTTAACGGCATTAGGGTCAGAGTCGAATTATTCACCAAGAACCTGTGATCAATTGAGGTCGCGCAATGTTTCTTGCATCGGCGCTGGATCGGCAGATCAATTGGCAAACAATTTGACTCTGACCCTAATTAGGGTTCAGGCGGAGGACGGTGGAACGCTGGGGCGTGGCGTAAATCGGCGAGGTATTCGGCCAGGCCGTCCTCGGCGACGTCGGCAGGGATGACGAAATCAGCCGGACTTCGGGTGCCATTTGTTCCGGGATAAAACGCCTGCCATGATCCTGGCGTACCGGTAATGGCGACGATTTTTCCAAACACATTGAAACGCAGTGTGCTCATCGATTCTGATCGCTTGAAGCAATTAGGGTCAGAGTCGAATTATTTGCCAAGAGTTCCAGATCAGTTGGCCTCGAACCATGTTAAGTGGCCGTCCGACAGATCGAGGAATCAATTGGCAAACAATTTAACTCTGACCCTAATTAGGGGTTTCAAAAAGCCTTACTCGACGGCTTTGACCATGGACTCGATGACCTTCTTGGCGTCGCCGAAGACCATCATGGTGTTCGGCATGTAGAACAGGTCGTTGTCCAGGCCGGCATAGCCGGAGGCCATCGAGCGCTTGTTGACGATGATGCTCTTGGCTTTGTAGGCCTCGAGGATCGGCATGCCGGCGATCGCGGATTTCGGGTCTTTGGCGGCCGGGTTGACCACGTCGTTGGCGCCCAGCACCAGCACCACGTCGGTCTGGCCGAATTCGCCGTTGATGTCTTCCATCTCGACCACCTGGTCGTAGGGCACTTCGGCTTCGGCCAGCAGCACGTTCATGTGGCCCGGCATGCGGCCGGCCACCGGGTGGATGGCATAGCGCACCTGCACACCGTGGGCGGTCAGCTTGTCGACCAGTTCCTTGACCGAGTGCTGGGCGCGCGCCACCGCAAGGCCGTAGCCGGGGACGATGATTACCGATTCGGCGTTTTGCAGGATGAAGGCCGCGTCGTCGGCCGAGCCGGATTTCACCGGACGCTGTTCCTTGGCGCCGTCTTCAATCGCCACGGCCTCGCCGCCGAAGCCGCCCAGGATCACGTTGAAGAAGGAGCGGTTCATCGCCTTGCACATGATGTACGAGAGGATCGCGCCGCTCGAGCCCACCAGCGAACCGGCGATGATCAGCATCGAGTTGTTCAGCGAGAAGCCGATGCCGGCCGCCGCCCAGCCGGAATAGGAGTTCAGCATCGACACCACCACCGGCATGTCGGCGCCGCCGATCGGGATGATGATCAGGACGCCCAGCACGAAGGCGATAGCCGCCATGATGATGAACGGCATCCACGCCGGCGCGACGTTGTCATCCATGCAGAACATCAGCCCCAGCGCGATGAGCGCGACCGCCAGCACCAGGTTGAGGATGTGCTGGCCCGCGAAGCGCACCGGCGCGCCCTGGAACAGGCGGAATTTGTACTTGCCCGACAGTTTGCCGAAGGCGATCACCGAGCCCGAGAAGGTCACCGCACCCACGAAGGTGCCGATGAAGAGTTCGAGCCGGTTCCCGAAGGGCAGCGGGGTGCCGCGGGTGGCGATGTTGAAGGCCCAGGGCTCGGACACCGCGGCAATCGCGATGCACACGGCCGCAAGACCAATCAAGGAGTGCATGGCCGCGACCAGTTCCGGCATCTTGGTCATCTCGACCTTCCTGGCCGCGACCGCGCCGATGGCGCCGCCCACCACCACGCCCAGGATCACCAGCGGGAAGCCCATGCCGTGGCCGGTGGCCAGTTCCGCCTGCAGTTTGAAGATCAGGGCCACCGTGGTGACCACGGCGATTGCCATGCCGGCCATGCCGAAGGTGTTGCCGAGGCGCGCAGTCGAAGGCGACGACAGGCCCTTGAGCGCCTGGATGAAGCAGACCGAGGCCACCAAATACAGCAGCGTAACAAGGTTCATGCTGATGAAATTCATGCCTTTTCTCCCGCAACGGCAGGCTTGGCGGCCGCTTTCGGTTCCTTCTTCTTGAACATCTCGAGCATGCGGCGGGTGACCATGAAGCCGCCGAAAACGTTGACCGCGGCCAGCGCCACGGCCAGGGTGCCGGCGACCTGCCCGGTGAGCCCTTCGGTCAGGCCGGCGGCCAGCATGGCGCCGACGATGATGATGGCGGAGATCGCGTTGGTCACCGCCATCAGCGGCGTGTGCAGCGCGGGGGTGACGTTCCAGACCACGTGGTAGCCGACGTAGATGGCCAGCACGAAGATGATCAGGTTGATGATGGTGTGGCTGATTTCCATGCTTCGCTCCTAGAATCTGTTCTTGACGCCTACGTCCGCAGCACTGCGCCGTCCGCGCACACCAGGGTCGCACGCACGATCTCGTCCTCGCGGTCGATGATGAACTTGTCGTCCTTGTCGATGACCAGCTTGAGGAAGTCGAGCACGTTGCGCGCATACAGGGCCGAGGCGTCGGCCGCCACCAGGCCAGCCAGGTTCGGCTCGCCGATGATGTGCACCCCGTGCTTGATCACGGTGCGGCCCAGTTCCGTGAGCGGGCAGTTGCCGCCCTGCTCGACCGCCATGTCGACGATCACCGAGCCGGGCTTCATCGCCTGCACCGTTTCTTCCGCGATCAGCACGGGCGCCTTGCGGCCCGGGATCAGGGCGGTGGTGATGATGATGTCGGCCAGCTTGGCGCGCTCGTGCACGAGTTCGGCCTGGCGCCGCATCCAGTCCGCCGGCATCGAACGCGCATAGCCGCCCGAGCCCTTGGCGATCTCGCGTTCTTCGTCGGTCAGGAAGGGCACGTCGATGAATTTGGCGCCGAGCGACTCCACCTGCTCTTTTACCGGTGGGCGCACGTCGGAGGCTTCGATCACGGCCCCCAGCCGCTTGGCGGTGGCGATCGCCTGCAGCCCGGCCACGCCCACGCCCATGATCAGCACGCGCGCGGCCTTGACCGTGCCGGCCGCCGTCATCAGCATCGGCATGAAGCGTCCATAGGTGTTCGCGGCCAGCATGACGGCCTTGTAGCCGGCGATGTTGGCCTGGCTCGACAGCACATCCATCGACTGCGCGCGCGAAATGCGCGGCGCGGCTTCCAGGGCGAAGGCGGTCAGGCCGGCGCCGGCCATGGCGGCGAGGTTCTCGGTATCGAAGGGATTGAGCATGCCGACCAGCACGGTGCCGGGCCGCATCAGGGCACGCTCGGCGCTGTCGGGGCTGCGCACCTTGAGCACCATGTCGGCGGCAAGCGCGGTGGCGGCATCGACGATGGTGGCGCCGGCGGCTTCATAGGCCGCATCGGGAATCGATGCCTGGATGCCGGCCCCGGCGCCCACCAGGACCTGGTGGCGCGCGGCCAGCTTCTTGACGGTTTCGGGAGTTGCAGCCACGCGGGTCTCGCCCGGCCGTATTTCGGCCGGTATGCCAATTCTCATGAATCCCTCCGTTCAGTGGACCATTCTTTCCAACAATCTACCATGTAATGACAAGAATTGCTTAATAACAAATACCAAAAAGCCAATCCTCGATTGTGTCGAAGAAGGCAGGACAAGGCCAGACGAACTCATCGGGTGTTTGCAGAAGATCAAGGCCATTTAACGACAGGCAAGCGCACTGTAGGTAGCATGGATGAGCAGAGGTAGGTTGTGTCAAGGTAAAATGTCGGCTCATTTTTCGAGGACGCGCATGACCGATATCTTCAAACCATCCGTGACCGTCGCCGCCATCATCGAGCGCGATGGCCGTTTTCTCCTGATCGAGGAAGAAACGAGCGAAGGCGTGAAGCTGAACCAGCCGGCAGGCCACCTCGATCCCAACGAGTCGCTCGAGCAGGCCGTGGTGCGCGAAGCGCTGGAAGAAACCGCGCACGAGTTCATCCCGACCGGCCTGGTCGGCATGTACATGTCGCGCTACCATTCCAAGTCGCGCGGCACCGAGATCACCTACCTGCGCTTCACCTTCTGCGGCGAAGCCGGGCGCCGGTTCGACCAGCCGCTGGACGACGGCATCCTGCGCACCCTGTGGATGACGCGCGACGAGATCGCCGCCACGGTCGAACAGCACCGCAGCCCGATCGTGCTGCAGTGCGTGGACGACTACCTGGCCGGCCGCCGCATGCCGCTGGCCCTGCTATATACCCACCCCTCGGTGTTCGAGGGCGGGATTTAATCAAGACGGAAACAAGATGAGCAAGAAAAAAGTCGTGATCGGGATGTCGGGCGGCGTCGACTCCTCGGTCGCGGCGTGGATGCTTAAGGAACAGGGCTATGAAGTCATCGGCCTGTTCATGAAGAACTGGGAAGACGACGACGACTCCGAATACTGCTCGACGCGCCAGGACTGGATCGACGCGGCCAGCGTGGCCGACGTGGTGGGCGTGGACATCGAGGCGGTGAATTTCGCCGCCGAGTACAAGGACCGCGTGTTCGCCGACTTCCTGCGCGAATACCAGGCCGGCCGCACGCCCAACCCGGACGTGCTGTGCAACGCCGAGATCAAGTTCAAGGCCTTCCTCGACCATGCGATGAAGCTGGGCGCCGACCTGATCGCGACCGGCCACTATGCGCGCGTGCGCGAGAACGACGGCCGCTTCGAGCTGCTGAAAGCCTTCGATCACACCAAGGACCAGAGCTACTTCCTGCACCGCCTGAACCAGGCGCAGCTCTCGAAGTCGCTGTTCCCGCTGGGCGAGATCCCGAAGACCGAAGTACGCAAGATTGCCGAACGCCTGCAGCTGCCCAACGCGCAGAAGAAGGATTCGACCGGCATCTGCTTCATCGGCGAGCGCCCGTTCCGCGAATTCCTCAACCGCTACCTGTCGCACAAGCCGGGCCCGATGAAGCTGGACGACGGCACGGTCGTGGGCGAGCATATCGGCCTGTCGTTCTACACGCTGGGCCAGCGCAAAGGCATCGGCATCGGCGGCCTGAAGTCGCACAAGAACGCGGACGGCACGAGCGAGCCGTGGTTCGTGGCGCGCAAGGACATCGCGACCAACACGCTCTACATCGTGCAGGGGCACGACCATCCGTGGCTGCTGTCCGGCAGGCTGGAGGCCGGCCAGGCCAGCTGGATCGCGGGCGAAGCGCCGCCGCCGCGGGCCTTGTCGGCCAAGACGCGCTATCGGCAGGCGGACGTGGCCTGCACGGTGCAGGCGGAGGGGCTGGACCGGTTTGCGCTGGATTTCACGGAACCGCAGTGGGCGGTGACGCCGGGGCAGTCGGCCGTGCTGTATGACGGCGATGTGTGCCTTGGTGGCGGGATTATCGATTCCAACACCGCCGGCTGATGTTCGTAGGGTGGGCGGCTTCGCCGCCCGCGCGTTCAACCCACGGACGCGTTGTGGTGACGCATACCAAGATTGAACGCGCGGGCGGGAGACCCGCCCACCCTACGAAATCAAAACCGCATCCCGAGATTATTACGCTGAGCGCTGCGCCAGCCACTCCGCCAACAAGGCCGGCGCCATCGGCCGCGCATAGTAATAGCCCTGCGCCTCGTCGCAGCCCGCCGCGCGCAGCAGCTGCGCCACCTCCGCGGTTTCCACGCCTTCCGCCACCACCCGGTGGCCGAGGTCGTGCGACAGCTTGATCATGGTCGTCACCAGCGCCAGCGTACGCTCGTCGTTCTCCATGCCGCGCACAAAAGACTGGTCGATCTTGACCACGTCGGCCGGCATGTCCTGCAAATAGGCCAGGCTGCTGTAGCCGGTGCCGAAATCGTCGATGGCGATCTTCACGCCGGCCTGCGCCAGGCGCGCCATGGTGTCGTGCGCCGCTTTCGGTTTGCGCATCAGCGCACTTTCGGTCAATTCGAGCGCCAGGCTGGCCGCCGGCAGCGCATGGCGCGCCAGGCCGGCCAGCACGCGCTCGCAGAAATCCGGCTCTTCCAGGTTCACGGCCGAGACGTTCACCGCCACCTGCAAGGCCACGCCAGCGGCATGCCAGCTTGCCAGCTGGTGCATGGCCGCCTCCAGCACCCATTCGGTGGTGGCGCGCGCCAACGCCGTGCTTTCGATGATCGGCACGAACTCGCCCGGGGCGATCGCGCCGGCCTCGGGATGGTCCCAGCGCAGCAGCGCTTCCACGCCGGCACAGCTGCCGTCCTTCAAGGACACCTTGGGCTGGAAGGCCAGGTGCAGTTCGTCCGGGCGTTCGAGCGCGCGGCCAAGTTCGCCGATCAGCCAGAAGCGGCGGCGGTAGGCCGCATCCTGCTCGGGCGAATACACGCGTAGTCCGGATTCGGTGTCGCGCGCATCGTGGGCGGCGCTGTGCAGGTTGCGCAGCACGTCGAGCGGCGCGTCCTGGCCGACGGCGAAGCGCACCAGACCCACCGTGGCGCTGGTCAGGAAGCCGCTTTGTCCGTTCGGCGCGCGTTCGCCCAGCCAGGCCAGCAGCGTGCCGCTGAAACGCACCAGCGTGCTGCCGGTCGGCGCGAAGAAGGCGAACTGGGTCGTGCCCACATGGTAGACCTTGCCCTCGCCGGCCAGGCGGCGCAAGGCCGGCACCGCCATGCGCACGGTGTCGTCGAGCCAGGCGCTGCCCATGACGCGCATGGCGTCGCTGAGCTGCTCCGGGCTGACCAGGCTGACCAGGGCGGCCAGCTGGGGCTCGCCCTCGGCCGCGACCAGCCCCAGGTCGCGCATATCGCTGACGAACTGGTTACGGTTGGGCAGGCCGCTGAGCGGATCGATCCGTCCCAGCGCATGCTGCAATTCAATCTGCGCCATCACCATCGCAGCCAGGTCGGCAATGGTGGTGCGCTCCTCTTCCGTCACCGCACGCGGCTCGGTCCCGAGCACACACATGGCGCCCAGGCAGTGGCCGGACTTGGTGGTCAGGGGCGCGCCCAGGTAGAAGCGGATGCCGCTCCCGGCCAGCGGGCTGTCGCGAAAATACGCGTCTTCGAGCAGGTCCGGCACCGCCAGCATGCTGCCGCTCTCGGCGACCGCGGCGCAGGGAGCCTTCAGGCGCGGGACCGTATCGTGCTCCACCCCCACCCTGGACTTGAACCACTGGCGGTCGACGTCGGTCAGCGACACCGCGGCGATCGGCAGCTGGAACAGCTGCGAGGCCATGCGCGTGATCCGATCGAAGGCTTCGCTGGGCGTGCTATCGAGCAGCGCGAGCTGGCACAAGGCATCAAGGCGCATCGCTTCGCGCGATACCGGCTGGTGCACTGAATTCATGTGGGCTAGGGAAGCGCACCTGGGCGCTAGATTTGACGGAAATGACGATTATACGCAATTTCTTGCGGAAATGCACGACAAGTCGTCAATGTTGCCGGATCAGTTGTGCGCAGTTTCGTCAATTATTTGATGAATCAGGTTAGAATCCCCGCACTCACCCTGATGCAGCTTATGACAACATTCAACGACGACCCGATCCTCACGACACGCGAAGCGGCGCAACTGCTTGGCATCGCGGTCAGCACGACCCAGCTCTGGATGGAGAGCGGCGCCCTGCCGGCCTGGAAAACGCCCGGCGGGCACCGGCGCGTACGCCTGAGCAGCGTACGGCAATTGCTCAGCCAGCAGGGCGATGCCGAGCCTGCCGGCGCGAACGCCGTGGACCCCATGCTTGATAACGCCCCGCCCTATCCGGTGCCGGAGGACGAAGCGCAGCGGCTGGCGGCGCTGGCCGCATCACACCTGATGGACACGCCGGCAGAGGAAGCCTTCGACCGCCTGGCGCGGCTGGCGGCGCAGGTCACGGCTTGCCCGATCGCGCTGGTGACACTATTGGGTGCGCAGCGCCAGTGGTTCAAGGCGCGGGTCGGCATCGCTTTGGCGGAAACGCCGCGCGACTGGGCCTTCTGCAGCCATGCGCTGGCAGCCGGCGGTCCTTTCGTGGTGGGGGATGCGGCCAACGATCCGCGTTTTTCACACAACCCGCTGGTGACGGGCGAACCCTATGTGCGCTTCTACGCGGGAGTGCCGCTGGCCGACGCCGGCGGACGCCTGCTCGGCACCCTGTGCGTGTTCGACCGCGAGCCGCGCCGCCTGCGCGAGCGCGAGTTGCGCGCGCTGCACGAGCTGGCCGCGATCGCCTCCGAGGAAATCGCGCGCCGAGGCCGGGCGCCTGCTTAGGCCGGGTTGCCGGGTGCGCCCTGCTGCTGCTTCTTCACCAGCGCGATCACGGTATTGCGGATGGTCTTGAGCACGGTGTCGGCCTTGAAGGGCTTGACCACGAAGCCATGCACGCCGCGCGCGGCCGCCGCCTGGATGGTGGGCGCATCGAGCGTGCCCGAGACCATGAAGATCATCGCCTTCGGCAGGTGGGCGCGCAATTCCTCGACCACGCGGCTGCCGTCTTCGACCTGTTCGCGTGCGATGCAGACGATCTGCGGGCGGTGCTTCATCGCCAGCGTATAGCCCAGCAGGCCGGTATGGGTCTGCGCGACCACATCGTAGCCGCCATCGAGCAACACGGTGTTGAGCAGCCCGCGCGAGATGGCGCTGCCGTCCACGATCAATGCCTTGAGCATCGCATCTTCCCTTTTATCGTTCAGTGTGACTCATAGGCCAGCATGTTCCAGGTCACGCCAAGGCGCACGTCGCGCTTGAGCTCGACCAGCTGGCGCGAGACCTGGAGTATCTCACGCTCGGCGCGCAGCCTCTCGCCCAGCGGCGTCTTGAGGATGCCTGCACCGGCCACCACCGCTTCCAGGCTGCCGTAGGCGTTGAGCAGGCGCGCCGCGGTTTTCATGCCGATCTTGGAGACGCCCGGCACGCCGTCGGTCGGGTCGCCCATCAGCGCCAGCAGGTCGTGCAGCAGTTCCGGCGCCACGCCGAAGCGCTGGCGCACCCAGGCGTCGTCATGCCATTCGTTCTTGAAGTGGTCCCACACCAGCGCGCCATGGGCGACCAGCACGTGCAGGTCCTTGTCGGTGGTGGCGACGATGGCTTCGCCGCGGCCTTCCTGCAGCCAGCGCATCACGCCGGTGGCGATCACGTCGTCGGCCTCGACCCCAGGCAGCGTCAAGACCTGCAGCCCGGCCTGGCGCAGGCGTTCGTGGAATTCGGGCAGCGCCTCGCGCAGGAAGCCCGGCATCGGCGCGCGGTTCTCGCGGTAGCGCGGGTAGAGCGCATGGCGCCAGGTGTCGCCGCCATGGTCGAAGGCGGCCAGCACGTGCGTCGGGGTATGCGTTTCGAGCAGGATGCGGAAGGACGAGAAGGCGTGGCGCAGCGCGATGCTGGCCTTCAGGTCGGAGTCCGGCTCGGGACTGGCTTCGTAGACGCGGCGGACGATGTTCAGGCCATCGATCGCCAGCAGCTTTCCCGGTTTGCTCATGGATGGATGCGGGGGTCAGGGTTGGGGCAAGGCGCGCGCCGCCATGATAAACCCAGCGGCCCACTTCGGAAAGCGGGCCTGCGAGCCGCTACTTGACCAGGTCGTATTTGCCGCCGCGCTCGAGCGCCCGGGCGTAGGCCGGGCGCGCGTGGATCTTCTGCAGAAAGGCTTCCAGCTTCGGGTACTGGCTGCCCAGGCCACCGCGCGAGGCGGCCGCCTCCAGCGGGAAACTCATCTGGATGTCGGCGGCGCTGAATTCGCTGCCGGCGAACCAGGGCGATTTCCCCAGCTCGGCTTCGAGATAGTCCAGCTGGCTGCGGATGTTCGGCATGATGAAGGTTTCCTTGACCTTGCGGGCGATGCCGCGCGCGATCGGCTTGGCAAAGAAAGGCATCGGGCCGCTCTCGATGCGGTCGAACACGAGCTTCATGAGCAGCGGCGACATGGCCGTGCCTTCGGCGAAGTGCAGGAAATACGTGTAGCGCAGGCGCTCGGGCGTGCCGGCCGCCGGCAGCAGGCGCCCTTTGCCGTAGCGCTCCAGCAGGTATTCGATGATGGCGCCGGATTCGGCCACGGTGGCCTCGCCGTCGGTGATCACGGGCGACTTGCCCAGCGGGTGGACGGCCTTGAGTTCGGCCGGCGCCAGCATGGTCTTGGGGTCGCGCTGGTAGCGCTTGATCTCGTAGTCCAGTCCGAGCTCTTCGAGCAGCCACAGGATGCGCTGCGAGCGCGAATTATTCAGGTGATGGACGACAATCATGGACGCTTTCGACAGGATTCGACAGGCCCGCAGCTTACCATGCAGCTTGCGGCTCAGCGCGGCGGTCGACGCGCCGGACGAGCAGGACTAGAATGGTCGTCCACCCATGCTGTAACCGACCAGGAGGCTTTTATGAAATTGCTTCGCGTCAGTACCGCCTTTTCCGCCCTGCTTCTTTCCACCACCGTGTTCGCCGCCGATGCCCCGCCCGTCAAAGCGGCGCACGGGATATTGGTCAACGCCTCGGGCATGACCGTCTACACCTATGACAAGGATGTCGCCGGCAGCGGCAAGAGCAGCTGTGTCGAGACCTGCGCCAGGAACTGGCCGCCCGTGATGGCCGGCAGCGCCGCGCTGGCCGACCCCTGGTCGGCTGTCACGCGCGAAGACGGCAGCAAGCAGCTCGCGCACCGGGGCAAGCCGCTGTATACCTTCATCAAGGACAAGAAAGAGGGCGACAAGACCGGCGATGGGGTCGGCGGCGCCTGGCATGTGGTGGCCGAACCGGCGCGCTAGCGGCGCTGGTGGATCTTGATGACCTTGCCCTTGCCTGGCGGCGGGGCGGGTTCAGGCGTGTCGCAGGTCTTGCAGCTGTCGCAGCCGCTGCCGCAGCTGGCCGAGGTGTCGAGCATCTTCACGAGCCGCGACTGGCGCCCGCCTGTCGACAGGCGATGCACCAGGGCGCGGCGCCATGCCGCGGGCAGGTATTTCGCGAAGGCCGACAAGGCGGCCAGCGCGACGATGATCCCGACGATCAGCTCCTGCCACATTTTTCTACGCTCCGGTGAAGAACAGCGCCACGCGGTAAGTGATGAACGAGGCGGCGTAGGCCAGCGCGAACATATAGCCCGCCATGATCCACGCGTACTTGGCGCTGCCCGTTTCGCGGCGCACCACCGACAGGGTGGCGATGCACTGCGGCGCATACACATACCAGGCCAGCAGCGACAGCGCGGTGGCCAGCGGCCAGGCTTGCGCGATCAGGGGGCCGAGGGTGTCGGCCACGTCGTCGCCGCCCGACAAGGCATACACGGTGCCCAGCGCGCCGACCGCGACTTCGCGTGCGGCCATGCCGGGGATCAGGGCGATGCAGATCTCCCAGCCGAAACCGATCGGGGCGAACACCACCGCCAGGGCCCGTCCCAGCATGCCCGCCACGCTGTAATAGATCGGCGGGTGGGTGGCGCCTTCAGGGGCGCCGGGGAAGCTCGACAGGAACCACAGCAGCACCATCAGCGTGAGGATCACGGTGCCGACCCGCGTCAGGAAGATGCGGGCGCGCTCCCACAGGCCCATGCCCAGGGTGCGCAGGTGCGGCCAGTGGTAAGCGGGCAGCTCGAGCATCAGGGGTTGCTGGGCATAGCCGCCGCGGCCCTTGAGGAACCAGGCCACCGCCATGGCGCTGAGGATGCCGGCCGCGTACAGCACGAACAGCACCAGGCCTTGCAGGTTCATGAAGCCGCCGACTTCGTGGTTCGGGATGAAGGCCGCGATGATCAGGGCGTACACCGGCAGGCGCGCCGAGCAGGTCATGAGCGGCGCGATCATGATGGTGACCAGGCGGTCGCGCGGGTTCTGGATGGTGCGCGCGGCCATCACGCCCGGAATCGCGCAGGCGAACGAGGACAGCAGCGGAATGAAGGCGCGGCCCGACAGGCCCACGCTGCCCATGATGCGGTCCAGCAGGAAGGCCGCGCGCGGCAGGTAGCCACAGTCTTCCAGCAGCAGGATGAAGAAGAACAGGATCAGGATCTGCGGCAGGAACACCAGCACGCTGCCGACGCCGGCGATGATGCCGTCCACCACCAGGCTGCGCAGCGGGCCTTCGGCCATGAAGGCCCCGACCTGCTGGCCGATGGCGCCGACGCCATCGCTGATCATTTCCATCGGCGTGGCGGCCCAGCTGAACACGGCCTGGAACACCAGGAACATCAAGACCGCCAGGATGGCGGGCCCCGCCAGCGGGTGCAGCACCACGTGGTCGATGGCTTCGGACAGGTTGCCCTTGTCATGCACTTCCGAGACGGTGGCCGCCAGGATGCGGCGCACTTCGCGCTGGGTGTCTTCCACCGGCACGTCGTCGATGGCCGACAGGGCCTTGGGCTTGACCGGGCCCTCGAAAGCCATGGCGTCGAGGGTGTTCAGCAGCGCGGCTTCGCCGCCGGACTGGATCGCCACCGTCTCGACCACCGGCATGCCCAGTTCCTGCGACAGCCGCGCGGTGTCGATGACGATGCCGCGCTTTTGTGCGACGTCCACCATGTTCAGCGCCAGCACCATCGGCAGGCCGAGGCGGCGCACTTCGAGCACCAGCCGCAGGTTCAGGCGCAGATTGGTGGCGTTGACGACGCAAATGAGGGCGTCGGGCGACTGCTCGCCGGCGCGCAGGCCGCCGATCACGTCGCGGGTGATGACTTCGTCCGGGGTCTGGGCCGACAGCGAATAGGCGCCCGGCAGGTCGAGCACGCGGAAGGCGCGGCCGTCCGGCGAGGTGAAGCTGCCTTCCTTGCGTTCGATGGTGACGCCGGCGTAGTTCGCCACTTTCTGGCGCGAGCCGGTCAGGCGGTTGAACAGTGCGGTCTTGCCGCAGTTGGGATTGCCGAGCAGTGCGACCAGGGGCGTGCGCGACGCCACCTGTTGTTCCATGACACCCATGTTTATTCCGGCTGGATCGACACCAGGGCCGCTTCGAAGCGGCGCAGCGCGAAGGTGGATTGGCCGACCTTGACTGCCAGCGGACCGCCCGGCAGGCCGCGCTTGAGCATGCGGATGCGTTCGCCCGGCACGAAACCGAGTTCCATCAGGCGGCGCTGGACGTCGAAACCGCCCTGCTGCGCCGTTGGCGCCAGGTGGATCACGGTGGCGCTCTGGCCGGCCTGGAGGGCGTCGAGCGTGGTGAGGGAAGGGGCAAGGGTCATGGTCGCGTCCGTGGGTTGGGCACTATGTGTAGCACTGATGAGACAACTACGTGCATCATAAACCTAAATGCGAATTATTTCTATTTGCGGTTTGACCACAGCCTTCAAATAGCACAGGGAACCCACAAAAACCTGTTGCAAACGCGGCCGAGTTTGGAGAGAATAGAACACGAATGAGATTGATTCTCATTTAAATAGCAAATCGCCAAGACCGCAACCAGCTCAGCACCAAGGAACGAAACGATGATCGTCTGTGTCTGCAACAACATCTCCGACCGTGAAATCCGCCAGGCCATCGACCTCGGCATCTCGTCGGTCGCCGAGCTGCACCGTGAACTGGGCGTGGGCACGATGTGCGGCACCTGTGTCAGCTATGCGCGCGAAGTGCTCAACGAACACCTCGACAACAAGACCGTCGTCACCGAACTGCGCCGCACGCAGCTGGCCTGAACCCGGCCGTCCGACACCTCCCCGGCGGCGCCTGCGGTTTGCTATGATGATGACATTCACATCACCGAAAGCATCCCATGAAGGGCGATCCCAACATCATCCGGCTGCTCAACGCGCAGCTAACCAATGAGCTCACCGCGGTCAACCAGTATTTCCTGCATGCGCGCATGTACCGCCACTGGGGCTTCGGCCGCCTGGCCAAGAAGGAATACGAGGAATCGATCGGCGAGATGAAGCATGCCGACAAGCTGATCGACCGCATCCTGATGCTCGACGGCCTGCCGAACCTGCAGGCGCTGCACAAGCTGCTGATCGGTGAATCGACCCAGGAAATGCTCGAATGCGACCTCAAGCTCGAGCGCGCGGCCCATGTGACGGTCAAGGAAGGCATCTCGGCGTCGGAAGCGGCCGCCGATTACGTCACGCGCGACCTGTTCCTGATGATCCTCGAGGATACCGAAGAGCATATCGAGTGGCTCGAGACGCAGCTCGACCTGATCGTGAAGGTGGGGATTCAGAATTATTTGCAGAGCCAGATTGGGGAGTAATTTCTCCGGTTCGGCCGCTCCCCAAAAAAAAGGGTTCCTCGACAGGAACCCTTTTTTATACCGCGACGGCGCCGGCCATCAGCGCCACTTCATCATCCACCCATCGTAGAACCCCAGGTCGCGCGGCACCGCGCCCGGAATCGCGCAGATCGCGCCGGCGAACTCGTTGGCCCGCGCCAGCGCCAGCTCCAGCGGCCAGCCGCGCATTTTCCCCAGCAGGAAAATCGCCGAGAACGCGTCCCCTGCTCCCACCGTGTCGATGACGAAGGGCGGCGCCGGGGTATCGCGGGTCATGAGCACTTCGCCGCTCGAGGCGAAATACACCGAGCCGCGGTGCCCCAGCGTGACGATCAGGGCGTCGAGCGAGAACATCTTGAGCAGCGCGCCGCAGGAGGCATGCACTTCTTCGGCCGACAGCGCCGGCGCGTCCGGCGCCATCTGGAAATACCACCCGAACAGCGCCTGCAGCTCTTCTTCGTTGACCTTGACGATCTGGGCCGCCTGTAGCGAGCGCGTGACGCAGCGCTCGTCGAACTGGCCTTCGCGCAGGTTCAGGTCGAGGTAGCGCAGCGCGCCGGTGGCCGCGAGCAGTGCATGCAAGGTGGTGCGCGAGCGCTCGTTGCGCTGGGCCAGGGTGCCGAAATAGAAGATGCCAGGCTGTGCGTTTTCCACCGCCGCCACTGCCTGCTCGCGGTCGATGAAATCGTAGGCCTGGCAGGGCAGGATCGTGAAGCGGTGGCCGCGCGCGACGCGCTCGACCAGCACGCGGCCGGTCTCCTCGATCGGGTCGACCTGCAGCCCGGCCTCGCTCATGGCGAAGCGCTCGAATTCGGCCCGCACGGCCTGGCCCGGCCCGTCGTTGCCGATGCGGGTGATCATCAGCTGCGGCGCCATGAAGGCGGCCAGGTGGCGCGCCACGTTGAAGGGCGCGCCGCCGACGACCTGCTCGGTGGTGAAGTCGTCGACCAGTGCTTCGCCGAAGACGGCCGCAGTGGCGACCTGATTGGCGGGCGCGCTCACGCGACAAAGGGAACGGTGTCGCGGAACGACGCGCGTTCGGACAGTTTATCGGCCAGGCGCGCCAGGTTCGGGTAGTCGCCGCGCCAGTCGATCTCGGGGAAGCGGAAGGCGAGCCAGCCGAGCGCGCAGCCGGCCGCGACGTCGGCCAGCGTGTAATGCGAGCCGACGCAGTAGCTGGAGCCGCCCAGGCGGGACGACATCTCGCGCAGGCCGGCATGCACCTTGCCCAGCTGGCGCTCGATCCATTTGGCGCTCTGCTGTTCAGGCGGGCGCTCGCGCCGCTCCAGGAAGACCAGGACGGCGGCATCGAGCACGCCGTCGGCCAGCGCTTCCCATACCTTGACGTCGGTGCGCTCGCGGCCGTTCGGCGGCAGCAGTTTGCATACGGGCGAGACGGTATCGAGGTATTCGGCGATCACGCGCGAATCGTAGAGCGTGCTGCCGTCTTCCATCACCAGGCAGGGGATCTTGCCGAGCGGGTTGACCGTTTGAATAGTGGTCTCCGGGACCCAGACGTTTTCCTGCTCGAAGCTGAAATCGAGCTTCTTCTCTGCCAGCACGACGCGGACCTTGCGCACAAAGGGACTGGTGATCGAACCGATGAGTTTCATAAATGCCCGGGGCTGAAGAAGAGATGCAAGTATAGCATCGGCAGGCGCGCTTCCACCCGTGCCGGGCAGGCGCCAAACGGGCCTGCGCCGCGGCCCTCGGAGACCGCCGGTGGTAAAATCCGCGTTTTTGCACGGACCGCCCGCCATGACCTCTACCGTCTCTTCCCCTACCCTGTCGGCCCTGTCCCCATTGGACGGCCGCTACGCGTCGAAAACCGACAAGCTGCGCCCGATCCTGTCCGAAGCGGGCTTCATGCACCACCGCGTGAAAGTGGAAATCGCGTGGCTGCAGGCGCTGTCGCAGGCCGGTTTCGATGAGATCAAACCGTTCTCCGTCGAGGCGAACGCCCACCTCGAACGCATGGCGTCGAATTTCGGCGATGCAGAAGCGGCGCGCATCAAGGAGATCGAAGCGGTCACCAATCACGACGTCAAGGCGGTGGAATACTGGCTCAAGGAGCAGGTCAAGGACGTGCCGGAACTGGTGGCGGCGAGCGAGTTCATCCACTTCGGCTGCACCTCGGAAGACATCAACAACACCTCGCACGGCATGATGCTCAAAGCCGCGCGCGACGGCGTGCTGCTGCCCTCCCTGCAGGCCATCATCGCCAAGCTGACCGAGATCGCGCATACCAATGCAGCGCTGCCGATGCTCTCGCGCACCCACGGCCAGACCGCCAGCCCGACGACCCTCGGCAAGGAATTCGCCAACGTGGTCGCACGCCTGCAGCGCGCTATTCTGCGCATCGAACGCGTCGAGATCCTCGGCAAGATGAACGGCGCGGTCGGCAACTACAATGCGCACCTGTCGGCCTATCCGGGCTTCGACTGGGCGGCCTTCTCGCAAGAAGTGATCGAGCAGCGCCTGGGCCTGGTGTTCAACCCGTACACCATCCAGATCGAACCGCACGACTACATGGCCGAGATGTTCGACGCCATCGCGCGCGCCAACACCATTCTGCTCGACCTGAACCGCGACATCTGGACCTACGTCTCGCTCGGTTATTTCAAGCAGAAGCTGCGCGCCGGCGAGATCGGTTCGTCGACCATGCCGCACAAGGTCAACCCGATCGACTTCGAGAACTCCGAGGGCAACCTGGGCCTGGCCAACGCGGTGCTGCGCCACATGGCCGAGAAGCTGCCGGTGTCGCGCATGCAGCGCGACCTGACCGATTCGACCGTGTTGCGCAATATCGGCGTGGGCTTCGGCTACACCCTGCTGGCCTATGACAGCTGCCTGCGCGGCCTGAACAAGCTGGAAGTGAACGCCGCCCGCCTGGAAGCGGACCTGGATGCGAACTGGGAAGTGCTGGCCGAGCCGGTGCAGACCGTGATGCGCCGCTACGGCATCGAGAACCCGTACGAGCAGCTCAAGGAACTCACCCGCGGCAAGGGCATTACGCGCGACGCGCTGCAGGAGTTCATCGGGAAGCTGGCGATTCCGCAGGAGGCGAAGGACTTGCTGCTGCAGATGACGCCGGCGAATTACATCGGCTTGGCTGCGCAGCTGGCTGCGGCCATCTGATGCTGTAGCGTGGGCGGCTTTGCCGCCCACGCGCTTGTTCGTTGTAGCGCGGCCTCAATACTCCCACACCACCTTCACGCCCAAGCGGCGTTCCAGCTCGGCCCGCGCCAGGATCGAGCCGTATTCCCCATGCCCGCCGGTGAGGTTCTCGCCGGTCACCGACAGCTCCAGCCCCGGCCGGATGCGCCAGCCGAAGCGCGCATCGAACGCCGTGTAGGCCGGCACGTCCGGGAAGGATTTCCCCGCCACCTTGCGCAGCGTGACTTCCACGTCGCGCCGGTCATCGATGCCGTAGATCGAGCGCAGCTGGACGGTATGGGCCGGGTCGCGGCTGGCCACCAGCGTGGCGCCGGTATCGGTGCTGCCGGGCTTGAGGCGCAGCTTCTGGTGCATCGCGGTCCAGCCGGCCGACAGGCGCCAGCGCGGCATCACCTGCCAGGTGCCCCAGGCCTCGATGCCGCTCGAGCGCCCTTCCATCAGGCTGTCGAAGGTGATGAAGCTGCGCGTGGGGTCGTATTCGGTGGTGCGCAGGTAGTCGTAATCGTGGTGGAACAGCGTGGCCGAATACGACAGCTGCGGCGCCGGCTGCCCGCGGTAGCCCAGCTCGAACACCTTGGCCACCTCGCCGCGCACGCGCGGGCCGCCGCGCAGCAGGTAAGGCGGGCTGCCCGGCAGGAAGGCGTCGGCATCCAGCCGCGAGGGCGCGCGCACGGTGCGCGAGGCCGCCGCCCACAGCGCGTGCTGCGGCGACAGGCGCCACGACAGGCGCGCGCTCGGCAGCCATTCGACGCCGGTGTACTCGTTGTATTCGAGGCGGCTGCCCAGGGTCAGGTACCAGTCCTGCTTCAGCGCGATCTCGTCCTGCGCGAACAGGCTGGCCCACTGCTGCGTGGTGCGCGCCGGCAGGAAGGCGACGACGGCGGTGTTGTCGACGCGGTCGCGGCTGCTGCGGTAGCTGGCGCCCCAGACGATGCTGTGCCGGCCCAGCGCTGCCAGCGTGTGCTGGAACTGCAGGTCGGTGGTGTAGAGGCGCTCGCCGAACAGCGGATCGGCACGGCGCAGCGTGTGGTCGAAATAAGCCTGCGCCATGAGGCTGCCGCCGCGCTCGAGCGCATGCTCCCAGCGCGCGGTCAGGTTTACGCCGTCTGAGCGCACGCCGCCCAAGGTGGTGGGTACGCCCGGTGCGGCGATCTCGCCGGGGAAAGGCTGGTCGAAGCGGCCGCGATAGGCATTGCCGATCACGCTGAAGCGCTCGTCGCCGCGCTCCCAGTCGGCGCGCACGCCCACCAGGGTGCGGCGGTAGGAATCGTTCACTAGCGCGCCGGTGGCCAGCTCGCCGTCCTTGCGCCGCGTGGTCTTGCCGAAGGCGCGCCAGGCGATGCCCTTGGTGGTGCCGCCATGGCGGAAACTGGCCGTGGCGCCGTCGGTGGCGGCCTGCAGCACGGCCATGCTGCCCTGGGTATCGCGCGCCGAACGCGTGGTGATGTTGATGATGCCGTTGACCGCATTCAGGCCCCACATGACGCCGCCGGGGCCGCTGACCACTTCGATGCGCTCGACGTCTTCGAGCAGCACTTCCTGGGCATCCCAGAACACGCCGGCAAACAGCGGGGTGTACACCGAGCGGCCGTCGATCAGCACCAGCAGCTTGTTCGAAAAGCTGTTGCCGCTCTGATTCAGGCCGCGCGCGCTGATCGAATAGCTGTAGCCATTGATGCGCGCCACGTGCAGGTTCGGCGCCATGCGCAGCACTTCCGGCAGCGAGGCGGCGCCGGAGCGCCGGATGTCCTCGGCGGTGATGACGAAGACCGCGGCGGCGGCGTCCTGCAGGCGTTCGGGACGCCTGGAGACCGACATCACCTGAATATTGGCCAACTCCTCGATCGACAAATCGGCGAGATCAACCGACCGCGTAGCGTCGTGTTCATCGGCCACGGCGCCGGCCGCCATCAGTGCCAGCGCAGCGCCCAGGCAGGCGAAGCTTGAATTGCGCATTATTCCTGCCTTCGGGCAACTATCATGTCTGCCAGTAATGTTTGAAAAACAGCTAGGTTTTGGATTTTACATTCCAGCCGTCACTGCTGCGCACTCTTTACAATCCGTGCTAGTGTACGAAGCGAAAAAAACCACCCGCAGCGGCAGGAAAGGAAGTTTGGTATAGTTAGTTCTAACGCGTACAGATTTCCATAAAGAAACAATGCATCGCTACACTAACACATCCATCCTGCTGCACTGGACGATTGCCCTGCTGATCATCGGCACCTTCACGCTCGGGCTGGTCATGACGGATATTCCGGGCCTGACGCCAACCAAGCTGAAATATTTTTCCTGGCACAAATGGGCCGGCGTGACCGTGCTCGGCCTGGCTACCCTGCGCCTGCTGTGGCGTCTCTTGCGTCAGCCGCCCGCCTATGCCGACACCATGCCGGCCTGGGAGCGCGGCGCCGCCCACGGCCTGCACTGGCTGCTGTACGTGCTGATGTTCGCGGTGCCGCTGTCCGGTTATTTCTACACCCTGGCGGCGGGCATCCCGGTCGTGTATTTCGGCCTGTACCAGCTGCCGGTGCTGATCGGCGCCGATCCCGCGCTCAAGCTGGTGCTGAAAGACGTCCATTACTGGCTCAACATGCTGCTGGCGCTTCTCGTCGGCGTGCACGTGGCGGCCGCGTTCAAGCATGTGCTGGTCGACCGCGACGGCGTGATGGGACGCATGCTGCCTTTCTCTACTGCGAAGGAACACCAATGACACCATTCAAGGGCCTGCTGCTGGCCTCCGCCTTGGCCAGCGCCGTCGCCGGCGCCGCACCGCTGAAAACCGATGCCGCCAGGAGCAGCGTCTCGGCCGTGTTCAAGCAGATGGGCGTGCCGGTCGAAGCGAAATTCACCAGGTTCACCGCCCAGATCGACTACAACGCGGCCCAGCCGGCCGCCTCGAAGGCCAGCGTCGATATCGCCACGGCCAGCCTCGACCTGGGCGATCCCGAATACAACAAGGAAGTGGCCAAGAAAGAATGGTTCAACGCCGCGCAATTCCCCAAGGCGAATTTCGTGTCGACGGCGATCGCCCCGGCAGGCGCCGGCAAGTTCAATGTCACCGGCAAGCTCAGCATCAAGGGCCGCAGCGCCAACGTGAGCTTCCCGCTGACGATGAAAACCGAAGGCGCGAAACAGGTGTTCGAGGGCCAGCTGCCGATCAAGCGGCTGGCCTTCAATATTGGCGAAGGCGAGTGGAAAGACACGAGCATGGTCGCCGATGAAGTTGTCATCAGGTTCCGCGTCGTCGCGGCGCCGTAATCCAGTAATCTAGCTCATCAATACCCACCCTCATAAGGAAATACGCCACATGAAAATCAGCCACCTGATCGCTGCCGCCGCCGCACTGAGCGCAGGCGCCGCCTTTGCCGCCGACACCTACAAGATCGACCCGAACCACACCTACCCGAGTTTCGAAGCCGACCACATGGGCATCTCGGTCTGGCGCGGCAAGTTCAACAAGACCGAAGGCAGCGTGACGCTGGACCGCGCCGCCAGGACCGGCACCATCGACATCACCGTGGACACCACCAGCATCGATTTCGGCCACGAGAAGATGAACGAGCACGCGAAGAAGGAAGACATCTTCGACGTCGCCAAATTCCCGACCGCGACCTTCAAGGCCAAATCGATCAAGTTCACCGGCGACGTGCCGACCTCGGCCGATGGCGAGTTCACCCTGCACGGCGTGACCAGGCCCTTGACCATGACCATCAACAAATTCAAGTGCATCGAGCACCCGATGCTCAAGCGCGAAGTCTGCGGCGCCGACGTCAGCGCCCAGTTCAAGCGCAGCGACTACGGCGTGAACTTCGGCCTGCCGCGCTTCTCGCCGGAAGTGAAGCTGTCGATCCAGGTCGAAGCCGTCAAGCAGTAATACCGGCCGTCCCAAGGAAAAAGCCCCGCTGCCATGACGGCAGCGGGGCTTTTTTTCATTGAAGCCGCCCCGTGCGGGCGGCGGCATCAAGGATTAACGGCCGTCGCGGTCCAGGTCGCCCGGGATCGCGCGCTCGACCTTGTGCCATGCAGCGCGCGAAGCCTGCTTGGCCTGCTCCCAGTTCAGGCGCGAAGCACCCTTGGTGCGTTCCCATTCGCTCGACAGCTCGCTCTCGTGCATGTCGTAGCCGCCTGGATAGCGGCCGGCGCCGTTATAGCCCAGCGCATAGGCCGGAGCATAATCGTCGTAGGTGTAGCCAGGGGTGTAGTACGGCTGGGTCTGGTACTGGGTGCGCCAGTGGGCATCTTCTTCCGCTGGATTGGCCATCTTGGCCACGCCCTTGCCGGCCATGCCGCCGAGGGCTGCGCCGATGCCGGCGCCTGCCACTGCACCGATCGGGCCGCCCACGGCCGCGCCGATCACGGTGCCGCCGACGGCTGCGCCGCCTGCTGCGCCGACACCGGTGCCCAGGTGGTGGTCACGCAGTTCGTCGCCCGGCTTCGGATTGACGATTTCGCCCGTGCCCTGGCCGGCTGCGCCGCCTGCCATGCCGCCGATGATGGCGCCTGCCGCGGTGCCGATCGGACCGGCAACCGAGCCGATTGCCGCACCGACGGCTGCGCCGCCCGCGCCACCGACGCCTTGCGCCAGGTTATGGTCGTTCAGGTCGTCGCCCGCTTTCGGGTTCACGACTTCGCCCGCGCCCTTGCCGGCTGCACCGCCCGCCAGGCCACCGACGATCGCACCGGCAGCCATGCCGATCGGACCGGCTGCAGCGCCGGCCATCGCGCCCACTGCCGCGCCGGTACCTGCGCCGGTGCCCTTGGCCAGGTAGTGTTCCGACAGGTCGTCGCCCGCTTTCGGGTTCACGACTTCGCCCACGCCCTTGCCGGCCATGCCGCCGGTGACGGCGCCGATGGCTGCACCAGCGACGGTGCCGATCGGGCCGGCTACCGAACCGATGCCGGCGCCGACGATGGCGCCGCCGACCGCGCCGATGCCGGCGCCGATCACATGGCTACCGCCGTTGTCGGTGAACGATTGCTCGATATGGCGTGCATCTTCGTCCGAACGGGCATTCACGCCCATCACGATGCCGCCGCGCTTGATGCCTTCTTCATAGTGGGCAGCGCGATCTTCAGGGATGCCTGCGCCGATCAGCGCGCCGATCAGGCCGCCGGTCAGGCCGCCGGCGCCGGCGCCGGCCAGGGCTGCGGCCAGCGGGCCGGCCACGACCAGGCCCAGGCCTGGCAGCACGAGGGTGGTGCCGACGGCAGCGATACCGGCCAGCACGGCGCCGATGGTGCCGCCGATGCCGGCGCCGATGCCCGCGCCTTCGGCAGCTTTACTGCCCAGGTCGGTATCGGTGTCATTGAAATGGGTCTTGCGTGCGTCGTCCGACATCATCAGGTTGACGTCGTCCTTGGTATAACCGCGGGTCGAGATCGAGCTGTAGGCGCGTTCTGCGCTTGCACGGTCAGGGAACAGGCCGGTGACCATACGGGAATTCTGGTTGTTATTCGAATCGTAGCTGCTCATGGCGAAATCCTTTCAAAGGTTCAAGTGCGTGGTCGTGCAAACAATGAATGTCTTGCAAGTAGTGCAACCATATTCTTCACACGAGCGCTCTTCTGTTCGCTGACGCACCCACCCCGCTTGTTTTTAAAATTGAAAGAACGGCGCTTGCGATTCGCCGTCTAACGTTCGTTGCCGCACCGACCTGATGGGGACGGGTGCCTAAACTTGTCAACATGGTCACGGCAATTAATGGACCTGGGGGTATGTTTTCTCACTTTGAAGGAGGTAAGCCATGTTATTTATCATTTGGATCGTCGTCGGTGGTATTCTCGGTTGGCTCGCCAGCATGGTCATGAAGACCGATGCAGAGCAGGGTATGATTCTCAACATCGTGGTTGGTATCGTCGGCGCCTTCCTGGGCGGCTGGCTGCTGTCGCCGCTGTTTGGCTCGGGCACCATCAATTCGGACGACTTCAGCGTGTCGTCGCTGCTGGTTTCGTTCCTGGGCGCCGTTGTCCTGCTGGCTATCGTGAACCTGCTGCGTCGCGGCCGCGTTCGTTAATAGAGTTAGTGGATAGCCCTTACTAAAAACCAACGCTTCATGCGTTGGTTTTTTTACGTCTTAAAGTCGATATGACCGCAAAAATCTTTTGGATAGTCCTGATCTCGAGCGCCGCCAGCCTTGTGCTGGGCGTGCTCGCGTTGAATTTCATGCCGGGTGAAAAGCAGATCGAAACCCGCCTCACCCACCACTACGATACCAACGACGCCCAGTTCCGCCGCTCGCTCGGCGTGCTGCTCGGCCCGCCTATCGTGGAAGGCAACCAGGTCGAGGCGCTGGTCAATGGCGACCAGATCTTCCCCGCCATGCTGGCGGCGATCCGCTCGGCCGAAAAAACCATCACCTTCGAGACCTATATCTACTGGTCCGAAACAATCGGGAAGGAATTTTCCGATGCCCTGGCCGAGCGCGCGCGCGCCGGCGTCAAGGTGCACCTGCTGCTCGACTTCATGGGCAGCGTGAAGATGGACCTGGCGCAGATCGATGCGCTCAAGGCCGCCGGCGTCAAGGTGCAGCGCTACCACAAGCCGGTCTGGTGGAAACTGGCACGCCTGAACAACCGCACCCACCGCAAGCTGCTCGTCATCGACGGCAAGCTGGGCTTTACCGGCGGCGTCGGCATCGCCGACCAATGGCGCGGCAATGCCCAAGACGAAAAGCACTGGCGCGACACCCATTTCCGCATCGAAGGCCCGGCCGTCGGCCAGATGCAGGCCGTGTTCAACGATAACTGGCTCAAGTCCACCGGTACCGTGCTCGACGGCGCCGATTATTTCCCGGCCCTGAAGCCGGTCGGGACCATGCCGGCCCAGATGTTCTCCAGCTCGCCCACCGGCGGCAGCGAGTCCATGCATCTGATGTACCTGATGGCCATCACCTCGGCGCGCAAGACGATCGATTTGTCGGCCGCCTATTTCGTGCCAGACGACCTGACCATCCGCACCCTGATGGAAGCGGCCAAGCGCGGCGTGCGGGTGCGCATCATCATGCCGGGCAAGTTCATCGATTCCGACCTGGTCAAGGCGGCTTCGCGCGAGCGCTGGCCCGAGCTGCTGGCGGCCGGCGTCAAGCTGGCCGAATACCAGCCCACCATGTACCACGTGAAAGCGCTGATCGTCGATTCTCTGCTGGTGTCGGTCGGGTCGACCAATTTCGACAACCGCTCGTTCAGCATCAACGACGAAGCCAACCTGAACGTGCTGGACCCTGGCTTCGCACGCGCGCAGGAAACCATTTTCGAAGCGGACTGGCGCCTGGCCAAGCAGGTGACCAAGGAAGCCTTCCGCGAACGCCCGTGGTGGCAGCGCGTGACGACCGGCCTGGCCTCGCTCGTCAAAGCCCAGCTGTAAAGACGCCGCTTCCGGGGTGTTTACTGTCTGGAAAACATTCGATTTGCGCAGTCGACATAGTGCTTGACGTTAGGGATATGTATTACGGATACTCTTGGCTGCTCATGGAGCCCCAAGAGTGTTCCCTTCCCTAACAGACTGACGCGAATGAAAAAGACTCTCCTCTCGCTGGCCATCCTGACCAGCTTCGCCGCACAAGCGGACGAAGGCATGTGGATGCCGCAGCAGCTGCCACAAGTAGCCAAGCAACTGAAAGCCGCCGGCCTGAAGCTGGATCCGGCCAGCCTGACCAAGCTCACCGAATTCCCGATGGGCGCCATCGTGAGCCTGGGCGGCTGCTCGGCCTCGTTCGTGTCGCCGCAAGGCCTGGTCGTGACCAACCACCACTGCGTGTACAACAGCGTGGCGGTCAATTCGACCCCGGAGCGCGACCTGCTCGCCAACGGTTTCCTGGCTAAAAACTTTGGCGAAGAACTGCCGGCCGCCCCGGGCAGCCGCGTCTACGTGACCGAAGAAGTCGCCAACGTCACCGACCAGATCATCACCCCTGAAGTCGCCAAGCTGAACGGCAAGGCACGCATCGACGCCATCGAAAAGAACCAGAAGAAACTGGTGGCCGAATGCGAAAAAGACGCCGGCTACCGCTGCACCGTGGCGAGCTATTACGGCGGCCTGGAGTTCTACCGCCTCAAGCAGCTCGAGATCCGCGACGTGCGCCTGGTGCACGCGCCACCGGCCGGCGTAGGCAAGTTCGGCGGCGACACCGACAACTGGATGTGGCCGCGCCACACCGGCGACTACGGTTTCTACCGCGCCTACGTGAGCAAGGACGGCAAGGCCGCCGAGTTCTCGAAGGACAACGTGCCTTACCAGCCCAAGCACCACATCCGAATCGCCAAGGAAGGCTCGAAAGAAGGCGATTTCATCATGGTCCTGGGCTACCCTGGCCGCACCAACCGCCACCGCCTGCCGTCGGAAGTGGCATCGACCTTCGACTGGAACTATCCTGCTTTCGTGGCGGCATCGGGCGAGACCCTGGCCATCATCGAGCGCGAGACCAAGAACGATCCGGCCGCCAAGCTCAAGTACGCCGGCCAGGTCGCCAACGTCAACAACTACTACAAGAACCGCAAGGGCATGCTGACCTCCTACGAGGGTAGCGACTTCCTGCAGCGCAAGACCGCCGAGCATACCGCACTGAAGACCTGGGTCAATGCCAACGCGGCCCGCAAGGCCCAGTTCGGCGCCGACATCGAGCAGGTCGAGCAGCTGATCGCCGAGCGCGACGCCGGCACCAGGAAGACTTTCTTCCTGAGCTATGCGCAGCCGAAATTCCTGTCCTCGGCCCGTTCGCTCTACCGCCTGGCCAACGAGCGCACCAAGCCGGACACCGAGCGCAAGACGGGCTTCCAGGAACGCGACATGCCGCGCTGGAATTCGGTCATCGCCGGCCAGGACCGCACCTACGACGAAAAAGTCGACAAGGCGCTGGTGCTGAACTTCCTGCAGAAGTACAACGCGCAGCCGGCAGCCGAGCATGACGCCGCCTTCGATGCCGCCCTCGGCATCCGCGCGGGCATGAGCGAAGCCGAACTGAAGGCCGCGCTGGACCGCATCTATGCCGGTTCGAAACTGGCCAACAAGGACGAACGCAGCGCATGGCTGAAGAAGTCGCCGGCCGAATTCCAGGCCTCGAACGACAGCTTCATCAAGGCCGCCGTCGCGATGTACGACGCCGACATGCAGGATGAAGCCAAGGAACAGGAACTGGCAGGCAAGATCCAGCAAGCCTATGGCAACTACATGAAGGCCAAGATCGCCTACATGAACAGCCGCGGCCAGGCCGTCTACCCGGACGCCAACGGCACCCTGCGCGTTACCTTCGGCAAGATCGCCGGCCGCGCCCACGGCGCCGACGGCACCGGTTCGTGGACGGCGTTCACCACCATCAAGGGCGTGGTCGCGAAGCACACCGGCGAAGGCGAGTTCAACGCTCCGGCCGCACAGCTGGCGGCGA
Source organism: Telluria sp. ZT3P39 (assembly GCF_059685935.1). NCBI lineage: Bacteria > Pseudomonadati > Pseudomonadota > Betaproteobacteria > Burkholderiales > Oxalobacteraceae > Telluria > Telluria sp. ZT3P39. Next base: position 46,820 of record NZ_JCASIH010000020.1, on the reverse strand, counting down.
TCAAGGCCAAGGACTTCGGCAAGTATGTCGATCCGAAGCTCAAGACCGTGCCGGTCAACTACCTGGCGACGTTGGACATCACCGGCGGCAACTCGGGTTCGGCCGCGCTGAACGCCAAGGGCGAACTGATCGGCCTGGCCTTCGACGGCACCCTGGATTCGATCATCTCGGACTGGGACTTCAACAAGGCCAACACCCGCGACATCCAGGTTGATGTGCGCTACATCCTGTGGAACATGAAGCACGTGGACAAGGCCGACAACCTGCTGAAGGAAATGAACGTGCAATAAGCGTTCGGGTGGCGCCTGCGGGCGCCATGCAGGAAGCCACGCCGCCGCAAGGCCGCGTGGCTTTTTTTCGTCTGGAGGAAGCTATTCGGGAAGGAAGCGCTAGCGCATCATCGCTTCCAGCTCGCTTGCTACCTGCTGCGCCAGCTGGTGGATATGGAAGCCGTCGACGAACCCGTGGTGGGCCTGCACCGAGAACGGCAATTCGAGGCGCCCGCCGCCGGCATCCCGGAACTTCCCCCATGCGAACGAGGGAATGTCCGGATGCGCCAGCGACATGCTCGGATGCTGGATCGAGGTGAACGCGAGCCACGGAATGCAGGTGACGAAGACCTGCTCTTTTGCCTCGCGCGGCGACATGTTGCTGTAGGTGGCGTTCAGCCCGGTCATGGCGCTGGCCTCTTCGCGGGCCGCGATGCCGCGGGCGACGAAGTCGCGCAGGTCGTCGGTCCAGGCGAACTGGGCGAAATTCAAATCACTGTGGTGGTTCACCACCGTGAACGAGGGCCGCAGGCGGTCGATTTCAAAGACCTCGCCGTCGAGCAGGCGCCAGCGGAAATTCTCGATCTTGAGCACCGAGCGCAGCACCGCGCATAGCAGCACATGGAAGGGGGCCAGGCCCTGCTGCTTGCACCAGGGCCGGAAGTCCGGCAGCTCGAGCGGGAAGCACAGGTTGACCGCCGCGCTGTCCATCCCGTCGAACAGCTCGAAGCGGTCGCGCCGCCGGTCGAAATTCTCCAACTTACGACGCCTTGTTCAGGCGGCTGTGGCGCACGCTGTACAGGAAGTAGGTTGCCACGGCCACCGCCATCCAGATGAAGAAGACGCGGAAGGTGGTGCTTGATAAGTCTTTCATGATGTACAGGCAGGCGATGATCGACAGGCCCGGGATCAGGTAGGGACCGAAGGGCACGCGGAAGCCGCCCTCGCCTTCGCCCTGCTTGGCGCGGATCACCGGCACCGCGATCGACACCACGATGAAGGCGGTCAGCGTACCCATGCTCACCATGTCCCACAGGAAGGTCGCGTCCACCAGGCCGGCCACCAGGGCCACCACGATGCAGACGATCACGGTATTGGCGGTCGGGGCCAGGGTGCGCTTGTTCACCTTCTGGAAGGTCTTCGGAATCAGGCCGTCGCGGCTGATCGCATACAGGATGCGGGTCTGGCCGTAGATCGTCACCAGGGTCACGGAGAACACCGACACCACGGCGCCCGCCGACAGCACCAGCGCCGGCCAGGCCTGGCCGGTCACGTTCTGCAGGATCACCGACAGGCCGGCCTGCTGGCCCTCGAACATGTGCGCCGGCTGGGCGCCCATCGCGGCAAACGCCACCACCAGGTAGAACACGGTCACGATCACGAGCGCGGCCAGGATGCCGATCGGGACGTTGCGGCGCGGGTTGTTCACTTCTTCGCCGGCGGTGGCGATGGTGTCCAGGCCGATGAAAGAGAAGAACACGGTGCCGGCGGCGGCGGTCACGCCGGCCATGCCCGCATAGCCGTTGCTGTTGTCGGTATTGAAGAAGGGCGTGAAGTTGTTGGCGTCGAAGCCGGTGAAGGCGATCACCGAGAAGAAGATCAGGATCGCCAGCTTGATCAGCACCATGATGGCATTGGTGGTGGCCGATTCCTTGGTGCCGCGTACCAGCATGATGCAGCACATGGCGATCAGGAGCACCGGCGGCAGGTTGAAGTTCCCCGGCGTGAAGTGGACGTTATGGTGGTCCGACACGAACATCGGCGAACGCAGGTGGGCCGGGATCTCCCAGCCGATCGCATTGGTCAAAAAATTGTTCAGGTAGTCGGACCAGCCGATCGCCACCGCGCTTCCCGCCAGGCCGTATTCGAGCAGCAGGCAGGCCGCCACGATGAAGGCGGCGAACTCGCCGACGGTGGCATACGCGAACGAGTACGACGAGCCGGCGGCCGGCACGCGCCCTGCCAGCTCGGCGTAGCACAGCGCGGTCAGGCCGGCGGTCAGGGCGGCCAGCAAGAACGAGAGGATCACGGCGGGCCCCGCCTTCGGCACCGCCTCGACCATCGTGAAGAAGATGCCGGTGCCGATGGTGGCGCCGACGCCGATCATCGTCAGCGGGAACAGGCCGAGCGACCGCTGCAGGCCACCGTCGCTCGTGCCGTCGCTGTCGTCATGATGACGTCCAGCGGGTTTCGTGCGGATCAGCTTTTGGCCCAGGGTCAGATTCACGGCAAGTCCTTTGGTGCGGTTGGCAAGGTCGGCGGCGTTAATGATCCGCCAATCAAAGCCTGCGATTATAGGGGTTGTTGTGTTATCACCGAAAAATAGTTTGCTCAAAGATGCATCTCGTTTGCCTCTTTGATAGAATGGATACGTCCGCACAAATTGCCCCTGTCCGGACCTTTTTTTGGCATTAAACATGCAAATTGAATGCATCATAAGGAAAACATCATGATCTCGACCGCTGCCCGCCCCTATATCGATGCCTCCGTTCCTGTCTTGCGTGAGCACGGCGTGGCCATCACCACCGAGTTCTACCGCAGCATGTTCGCGGCGCACCCGGAGCTGACCCGCCTGTTCAACATGGGCAACCAGGCCAACGGCGCGCAGCAGCAGTCGCTGGCGTCGGCGGTGTTCGCCTACGCCGCCAATATCGGCAATGCGGGGGCGCTCGGTCCGGTCGTGAGCCGCATCGTGCACAAGCACGCCTCGGTCGGCATCCGCGCCGACCACTACCCGATCGTCGGCCATCACCTGCTCGGCGCGATCAAGACGATCCTGGGCGATGCCGCCACCGAGCCGCTGCTCAAGGCCTGGGAAGAAGCCTATACCTCGCTGGCGAAGCTCCTGATCGATGCGGAAGCGAAGATGTATGCCGACGCCGGCGTGCAGCCGGGCGAAACGCGCCCGATGCGCGTGTTGGAGGTGGTGCGCGAAAGCGACAACGTCGCCTCGATCCGCCTCAATCCGGTCGACGGCGCCCTGCCGCCCTTCAAGGCCGGCCAGTACGTCAGCGTGGCCGTGGACTTCAAGGACGGCCGCCGCCAGCTGCGCCAGTACAGCTTGTCGGACGCGCCTGGCAAGGACAGCCTGCGCATCTCGGTCAAGCGCGAGGATGGCGACAGCGCGGTGCCATGTGGCGAGGTCTCGACCTGGCTGCACGACAACGTGAACGTCGACGATCTGCTGCATGTGACCCACCCATTCGGCGACTTCCAGCCGGATACCGAATCGAACGAGCCGGTGGTGCTGCTCTCGGCCGGCGTGGGCATCACGCCGATGATCGCGGCGCTGAACCGCATCGCCATGGTCAACCCGGAGCGCCGCGTGATCTTCGCCCACGCCGCGCGCAATGCGGCGCATCACCCGCACCAGCTCGATGTCGCCGCCGCCAGGGCGCGCATGCCGTACCTGCAGGTCGTGAACTTCCATGAAGAAGACGCCGCCGACGGCGCCCTGCCGGGCAAGATGGACCTGGCCCGCCTGCCGTCGTGGCCGCGCAGCGAGACCAATGTCTACATGTGCGGTCCGCTGCCCTTCATGCAGGCGCAGTGGAATGCGCTGCTGGCCGCCGGTGCGCCGGCCGCGCGCCTGCACCGCGAAGTGTTCGGGCCGGATTTGCTGGATAACCTGCTGTAATCCGCACCGCTTGATCGGTCGAACACCGTAGGGTGGGCAGGTCCTCCTGCCCGCGCGTTCAACCAGCAGATGCTTCGCCACGACGCATGCAGTATGTGAACGCGCGGCCGGCGAAGCCGGCCACCCTACGTCAGCGCTGCCCCAGCCTTGTCATGCAGTTCGGGAGTTGCAGGGGTTCCAGGGTGACTGGGGAGAAGAGCATGCTCATGAGGCCTCCGCGCGTTTGCAAAGGTTTGAGTCTAGTGCAGAGGGGGATTTGATGTTGCGACGTTGGTGAGGAAATTGGGTCCCGGCCTTCGCCGGGATGACGGTTTTTAGGCTAACAATTCAAATAGCCAACCGACCGTTCGACCACTCCCCTTAAAACCGTCGCCCCGGCGAAGGCCGGGGCCCAAGTTTGCTTGATCGCTCGATCAGCCGATCCGCGTCACCATCAGCGCCGCACGCAAGCCGACCCGCACATCCGGATTCGGAAACACCACCAGCTCCTCGTCGTGCTCCACGGTATAGACCGTGTCGCCATCGCTCGCAATGACCTCGCCCTGTTTCATCGGCGTGAAGTTCCAGGTCTCGCGCCCCACCGACATGGTGAAGGCATCGGACAGCTTGATGACTTGGCGCGCCGTCGCAAACACATGCGGCGCCGCCTTGGCCGCCTCGCCGGCTTGCCCGCGCAGCAGCCGGTCCAGTGCCGAAGAAGCATCGGCAAACTGCGACAAATCGTTCTGCCCCAGCGTACCGACCCGTCCCAGCTCCACGGTGGTCCCCGCGGCGCCATGGTGCTCGCTCGAATAATAGCTGTAGGTGCCGACCGACTTCGGGTTCATGATGACGGCGCCGATCGCCGCCTGTCCCAGCCAGTCGATCAGGGCCTTGCGCGGCGCGTCCGGGATCAGCTCCGGCACGATCGCGAACATCGGGTAGTGCGATGGACGGATGGCCGTATGCAGGTCCAGGTGCCAGCGCGCCGGCCCTGCCTCCGCAAAAAACGCTTCCGTCACCGCAATGATCGTATCGGCGCGCCCCGCCTCGAAGCTGCCGGCCAGCGCACCGCGTTCGCTGCGGAACATGCGGTTCAGGTCCGCATCGATGAAACGCTTGCCCGCCGCGATCGCATCGATGTTGCCGACGCAGAGCATCAGGTCCACCGCCAGCGCGCGCGGAGTGCGCGACAGGGCTTCGATGAGCCAGGCGACCATTTCGATCGGCCCGGTTTCGTCGCCATGCACGCCCACCGACACCAGCACGGCCGGGCGGGCCGCGTCGGGTGCGCCCCCCTTGACCGTGAGGATGCCGGCGGCCGGCAGGCCGACCGCAAAGCCAGCCTCGGTGAAGCGTTGCGCCACCGTGCCGAAGTCGCCTCCGGCGAGGAGCCGCACCGCTTCCGGCAGCGCACCAGGTTCAGCTGCGCTCATGCCTTACGCTGCCAGGCGGTCCGGGCTCGAGCCTTCCGACAGCGCCCAGACGTCCAGCATGGCTTGCTCGAGCTCGACCGGCTGGGCAAAGCCCGTCAGGCCGCGCGCCTTGGTGACCTCGGCAACCGCCGCCAGCGCATCGCCGCCATGGCCGGCACGCTCGATCACCTGCAGCAGCAGGCGCTGCTGGGTGCGGCGCAGTGCCTGCATCGCGTAGTTGCGCAGCTGTTCCTGGGCCTTGCCCTGGGCCGGCAGCTTCAGGCCGCGTTCCAGGGTGTCGATGCCGGCCTGCTGGCGCAGCGCCATGCCGACCTGCAGGAACTGGGCCAGGCTCATGCCGCTTGGACGCTGCACCGAGACCGCCGCGAACAGGAAGGTCGCCAGCGACTCGATGGTCTCGACGGCTTTCCAGGCTGCGGTGAACGATGCCGGCAGGCCGCTGTGACCATCGGCTTCTGAACGGGCCGGGGTCAGGCTGCGCAGCTGGTCGGCCTGGCCGAACAGCGACGACAGTTCCGCCATGCCCTCTAGACCGGCTGGCAGCGACAGCACGCCTTCGATCACGGCGCGCAGCAGCGCACGGGTGCGAAGGTCGACTGCCATCGACACGTCGCGCGGCACGGTCAGGGCATCGGCGTCGAGTGCGTCGAACACCGGCGCCAGGTGCAGCGCCGCCCAGGCGCGGGCCCAGGCCTTGACCACTTCGGTTTCATCCACGCGGTGCTCGGCTGCCAGGTCGCGCAGCATCAGCGGGCCGCAGCGGTTGACCGCTTCGTTGGCCAGCACGGTGGCCAGGATGGTATTGGCCAGCGGGTGGTTCAGCGGGTTGCGGGTCGCCACCAGTTGCGCCGGGAAGTAAGGGCGCAGCAGCGAATCGGCCCAGGTTTCGCCGGTCAGGTCGAGCGCCGACAGGGTGCGCTTGAAGCGGTTCTTGACGTTGGCAACGACGACCGCCAGTTCCGGCGCCGACAGGCCCAGGCCCAGTGCCTTGCGGCGCTGCAGCTCGGCGTCGCTCGGCAGCTGTTCGAGTTCGCGCGAGACCGAACCATCGGACTCCAGGTTGGTGATCAGGGCGGCATAGCCATCCACGGTCGAACCGGTGGCCTGCGCCTGCGCTTCGCGGGTCAGCAGGTGGGTCTGCTGGGTGTTGTCGCGCAGGACCAGGCGTTCGACGTCGCCGGTCATCTCGTTCAGGATGCGGTTACGGTCGGCGTCAAGCAGTTCGCCGGCATTGACTTCGGTGTCGAGCCAGATCTTGATGTTGACTTCGTGGTCGGAGCAATCCACGCCGGCCGAGTTGTCGATCGCATCGGTGAAGATGCGGCCACCGGCCAGGGCGAACTCGATACGGCCGGCCTGGGTCGCGCCCAAATTGCCGCCTTCGGACACGACCTTGCAACGCAGTTCGCTGCCGTTGACGCGGATGCGGTCATTGGCGCGGTCCTTCACCTGCGCATGGGTCTCGCTCGAAGCCTTGATATAGGTGCCGATGCCGCCGTTGTAGAACAGGTCGACCGGCGCCAGCAGGATGCGGTGCATCAGTTCTTCAGGGGCCAGCGAGGTTTCCTGGATGTCCAGCGCAGCGCGCACTTCAGGAGTCAGGTCGATCGAACGGGCCGAGCGCGGGTAGACGCCGCCGCCCTGCGAGATCAGGCTCTTGTCGTAGTCTTCCCACGACGAACGCGGCAGCGCGAACATGCGCTGGCGCTCGTTGAACGAGACTTCGACATCTGGCGTTGGGTCCAGGAAGATGTGGCGGTGGTCGAATGCAGCCAGCACCTTCAGCTGGCGCGACAGCAGCACGCCGTTGCCGAACACGTCGCCCGACATGTCGCCCACGCCGACCATGGTGATCGGGGTGGTCATCATGTCGTGGCCCAGTTCATAGAAGTGGCGCTTGACGGCTTCGAACGCGCCCTTGGCGGTGATGCCCATCTTCTTGTGGTCGTAGCCGTTCGAGCCGCCCGAGGCAAAGGCGTCGCCCAGCCAGAAGCCACGCTTGACGGCGATGCTGTTGGCGATGTCCGAGAAGGTCGCGGTACCCTTGTCGGCAGCCACCACCAGGTACGGGTCGTCCTGGTCGTAGCGCACGGTGTTTTCCGGCGGGACGATGGCGCCGCGCACGCGGTTGTCGGTCACTTCCAGCAGGCTGGCGATGAACAGGCGGTAGACCGATTCGCCCTCGAGCGCGACGGCTTCACGCGGGGCATTGGTCGGCATCTGCTTGCACACGAAACCGCCCTTCGAGCCGGCCGGCACGATGACGGCGTTCTTGACCATCTGCGCCTTCACCAGGCCCAGCACTTCGGTGCGGTAGTCTTCCATGCGGTCCGACCAGCGCAGGCCACCGCGGGCGACCGGGCCGCCGCGCAGGTGCACGCCTTCGAAGCGGCGCGAGAACACGTAGATCTCGCGGTAAGGACGCGGCTCCGGGGCCAGCGCCAGGTTGCTGGTGTCGACCTTGAAGATCAGCTTTTCACCGTCGTTCTGGAAGTAGTTGGTGCGCACGGTGGCCAGCGCCAGGTCGACCAGTGCTGCCATGATTTCTTCGGTGTCGGCGTGGTTCACGCTCGACAGGCCGGCCTTGAGCGCGGCCAGCTTGGCGGTGCCGGCGGCGTGCTCGGACTCGCCCAGCTTCGGATCAAAACGCAGCAGGAAGGCGGTGACGAATTCCTTGACGAGGGCCGGCTGAGTGCGCAGGGTCTCGGCCATGTAGCGCACCGAGAACTTCGAGCCGAGCTGGCGCCAGTAGCTGATGTAGGCGCGCACCAGCTGCACTTCGCGCATGGCCAGGCCGCCTTCGATGGTCAGGCCGTTCATGCGGCCGTCTTCGGCTTCGCCGTTGAACAGCGCGGTGAACAGCTCTTCGGCCACCGGGACGACGCCCTGCTTGACCAGCTTGGCGCCGCTCTCGTCGTCCACCGCCAGGGCGGTGACGTGGTGGCGGCTGCCGTCGGCGGTGGTGAACGACCAGGTCTGCTCGCGGTCGACGGCGATGCCGGCGTTCTGCAGGGCCGGCAGGATGCGCGACAGCGAGGGCACGACTTCGCCCGAGTACAGGCGGATCGAAGCATCGATGCCGTTGGCGTCGTCGCCCGGTTCGACACGCGCGGTGACGCGGTTCTGCTGGCCGTTGTTGATCAGGGCCTGCAGGTCGCGGAAGGCGGTTTCCGGCGCGGTGTTGGTGACGAACGACACCGGCAGGTTGGTGCCGAGCTTGCGCAGGCTGCTGCGCAGGCCGGCGTCTTCGATGGTGTTGGTCACTGCGGCAAAGCGGTCATGCCAGCCGTCCAGCACCGACAGCAGCGGCTGCTGGATGTCGGTTTCGAGGTCGAGCGGATTGCGCGCGGCGTGGGCGATCAGGTAGACGCGGGCCAGCGGGCCGTCGGCCACCAGGGTCTGCACGCGCACCTCGCTTGCACCCGAGCTTTGCTTGAGGGCCGCGGCCAGGCCGGATGCCACCTGGGCGCTGTAGCGCTCGCGCGGCAGGTAGACCAGCACGTTCAGGTGGCGCGCGTAGACGTCGCGGCGGGCGAAGACTTTCGGGCGCGGCTGCTTGTACAGCGACACCACCGAGCTGCAGACCTGGGCCAGCCACTCCGGATCGGCTTCGAGTGCTTCGGTGCGCGGCAGCGACTCGAGGATCTCGACGAATTTCTCGGCGCGGAAGCCTTCCTGGCGCACGCCGGCGATCGACAGCACCTTGGCGACGCGGCCGCGCGCGAACGGCAGGCGCGCCAGCGGGGTCGAGGTAGCGGCGCGGGTGAACAGGCCCACGAAGCAATGCTCGCCCAGGATCTTGCCTTGGGCGTCGGTGTTGCGCACGCCGATGAAGTCGAGCGGCTGGTCGCGGTGCAGGGTGCCTTCGACGTCGGCTTTCACGATCGACAGGGTGTCGGCGCGGCGCGACAGGGTTTCGAAGTCGCCCGGGATGTTGGCCAGGCAGCTGCCATAGACCGGATGCGCGGTATCGGCAAGTACGCCGACGCGGCTCGGGACGTCGCGCTCGAGTTCGCGCACGCCTTCCTTGACCATGTAGTAGGCGTAGCCGAAGGGCTCGAAGCCTTCGTTCTTGGCCCATTCGAGGAAGGCCGCGACTTCCTGGCCTTCGGCGGTGCCTGCCTGGGCGGCGGCGGCGGCGACGGTGGTCATGCGGTCGGCCATCTTGACGGCGTCGCGGTGCACCACGGCGGCATCGTTGGCCACCATGCGGATGCGCGCGGTCAGCGCGTCGAGTTCGGCGAATTCGAGTTCGTCGTTGAGCAGCACCAGCACGATCGATTCGAGCGGGGCGCCGGCTTCACCGACGGAGGTGGCGGCGCCGGCGGCGTCGCGGCGCACGGCCAGCACGGCGTTCATCACGCCGGTCGCGATCTGGCGCTCCTTGCGCAGGGCCATCACGAAGGAATCGACCAGGTAAGGCATGTCGGCGTTCAGGATCAGCAATGCGGTGGCCATGCCGCCACGTCCGTCGGAATACTGCATCTGCGCGATCTGGCAGCCAGGGCCGGTGCGCTGGGCCAGCTGCGAGAAACCTTCCCACAGCACAGGCGCCAGGCTCTCGGGCGAGGTGCCGGCCAGGTCTTCGTCGTCGAGCGATCCGAGCCACGCGCTGATCAGCGCGCCCACTTGCGCAGGAGCGCCGGTGGCGGCGTGGTTTGCATTCACCAGAGCGAGCGTCTGGTTACGCAGATCTTGTGGCATGTCTTTCATTTGCTTCTCCAAAGTTTGTGTGCCCGGCGCGCTTGTCAGCTTGTGGCTTTGCGCTGCCCTGGCTCTATATTGGACGGGGGTGTCCCGTCCGAATTCCGTGTGCGCCGCAGCATTCCCCGGTGCGGCAATCCGTTATTAGAACATGCCATGCGAGCTGGGTCACGCCTGTTCCGCTTGGCCCGGTGTAGGCTCAAGACAGGTCGTAAAGACCCGGCAGGCCAAGAATGCGTTCGAGTTCCTCGAGGGCGGCCAGACATTCGATCGCCAGCTGCGGGTCGGCCAGGTCCTTCGGCTCGATGCGGTCGCGGTAATACCGCTCGACCCAGGGCACCAGCTTCGCATACAGGGCCTCGGTCATGACCACGCCCTGGTGCATGGCGCGCGCTTCGTCGTCGGTGAGCGCCACGCGCAGGCGCAGGCAGGCCGGCCCGCCGCCGTTGCGCATGCTCTGGCGCAGGTCGAATTCGAGCAGCTCGTCGATCGGGCCGCCGCCGGCCACCATGCCGTCGAGGTAACGCGACACCGCCTGGTTCTCGCGGCATTCGTGCGGCACCAGCAGCGCCATGCCGCCGTCCGGCCTGGTGAGCAGCTGGCTGTTGAACAGGTAGCTGGCCACGGCATCGGCCACCGGCACCTGCCCGGTCGCCACGCGCACCGGCAGCAGGCCGGTATCGACGCTCTCCATCGCGCCGCGCAGCGCGTCGAGGGTGCCGGCTTCATCCAGGAAGGCCTGCTCGTGATAGAACAAGACGTTGCCGTTGCCGACCGCGATCACATCGTTATGGAACACGCCCTGGTCGATCACGTCCGGGTTCTGCGAGGCGAACACGGTGCGGGCCGGGTCCAGGCCGTGCAGGCGCGCCACCGCCTGCGAGGCTTCCAGGGTCTGGCGCGCCGGGTATTTTTTCGGGCTCGGGGCGGACGGATCGAACTCCACCCGGCCGTACACGAAGAATTCGACGCCGGCCGCGCCGTGCGAGCTTGCAAAACGGGTATGGTTGGCCGCGCCCTCGTCGCCGAAAGCCGGCACCGGCGGCAGCGCGTCGTGCACCATGAAGTGATCGGCGTCGCCGAAGATGGCGCGCAGCGTGCGGGTGGCCTGCACGTATTCTTCGGAGCGGTGCAGCTTGTTGTTCAGGTTGGCCGGCGTGAAGTGCACGCGCCCGTCCCGCGCGTCGGCGGAGGGGCTGACGGTGGCCGCGTTCGCAGTCCACATCGGCGCGGCCGAGTACGCGCAAGCCAGGATCACCGGCGCCTCGCGCATGGCCTGGGCCAGCACGTCGGCGTCGGTGCCCGAGAAGCCGATGCGGCGCAGGAGGCGGAAGTTCGGGCGCGCCTGCGGCGGCATCACGGCCTGGGCGAAGCCGCGCGCAGCCAGCGCGCGCATCTTGGCCAGGCCCTGCAGCGCGGCCTGGCGCGGGTTCGAGGCGCTGCGCACATTGCTGAACGAGGCGACGTTGCCGAACGAGAGGCCGGCGTAGTTGTGGGACGGGCCAACCAGGCCGTCGAAGTTGTATTCGCGAGCGGTACGCATGATTTAAAAGTGTAGTCCCGGCGACAGCTTGGCCGGCATCTCGAGTTCGGCCGTCTCGATCGAGGCGACCGGGTAGGCGCAGTAATCGGCCGCGTAATAGGCGCTCGGGCGGTGGTTGCCCGACTTGCCGACGCCGCCGAACGGCGCCGAGCTGGCAGCGCCCGTGGTCGGGCGGTTCCAGTTGACGATGCCGGCGCGGGCGCGCACGGCGAAGCGCTTCCAGAGTTCTTCCGACGGCGACAACAATGCCGCGGCCAGGCCGAATTCGGTGGCGTTGGCGGCAACCAGGGCAGCGTCGAAGTCTTTCACGCGGATCACCTGCAGCAGCGGGCCGAACCACTCTTCGTCCGGAATGCCCTGAGCATCGGTGGTGTCGACGATGCCGGCGGTGACGAAACCGGCGTTCGGGTCGAGTTGTTTCATCTGCAGCAGCACCTTGCCGCCCTTGGCTGCCATCCCGGCCTGCGCTTCGACCAGGCGCGCGGCAACGGCCGCGGACACCACGGGGCCCATGAAAGGCTGGGGCTCGGCCTTCGAGGCGCCCATCTGCAGGGTCGAGGCGACCTGCACCAGGCGGTCAAGGAATGCCTGCCCGCTTGGGGAGTCCTGGATGATCAGGCGGCGCGCGCAGGTGCAGCGCTGGCCGGCCGAAATGAAGGCCGACATCACGGCGTGGTGCACGGCCGCGTCGATGTCCTTCGGCTCGTTCTTGATGTCCCATACCACCAGCGGGTTGTTGCCGCCCATTTCCAGCGCCAGCATCTTGCCCGGCTGGCCGCCGAACTGCTTGTGCAGGGCCGCGCCGGTCTGGCTGCTGCCGGTGAACAGGATGCCGTCGATGTCCTGGGCCTGGCCCAGCGCCACGCCGGTGTCGCGCCCGCCGTTGACCAGGTTCAGCACGCCCTTGGGCAGGCCGGCCTGTTCCCACAGCTGCACGGTTTTCACCGCGGTGCGCGGCGCGTATTCGCTCGGCTTGAAGACCACGGTGTTCCCGGCGATCAGGGCCGGCACGATGTGGCCGTTCGGCAGGTGGCCCGGGAAGTTGTAGGGACCGTAGACGGCGAACACGCCGTGCGGGCGGTGGCGCAGCACGGCATTGCCGTCGGCGACCTTGGCAGCCGTCTCGCCGGTGCGCGCGCCGTAGGACTGCACCGAGATGTCGATCTTGTTGGCCATGGTGGCCACTTCCGTACGCGCTTCCCACAGCGGCTTGCCGACTTCCTCGGCGATGATGCCGGCCAGCTCCTCGGCATGCTCCTTGAGCAGGTCGCGGTAACGGGTCGCCACGGCGATGCGCTCATCCAAAGGCATAAGCGCCCAGGCTTCGAACTGCTCGCGTGCGGCGGTCACTGCCTGCTGCACGTCTTCCGCGGTCGACTGCTTGCTGGTCCAGGTCTGGCGGCCGGTCGACGGGTCGATGGTGGCGAGTTCCGTGCCGCTGCCGGCGAGCCATTCGCCATTGATGTAGTTCGACAGATTAGCCATGCGCGTTCTTCCTTGCGTTGAGTGTCAGCGTCCGCACTTCGTCGCCGGCCTGCACGTGCAGCTGCGAGAGTTCCTGGGCGGTCAATGCGACGCGGTTGGCGCCGGGGACGGCGCGGGTAAGAATCATGCGGAAATCGGCCAGCTTGGTGTTCGAGACCAGCACGTGCTCGGTCTCACCTTCCGCCACGCCTTCGCCGGCAATCGCCAGCACGCTGTCGCGCACCGCGCGCAGCTCGGACACGCGGCCCTGCAGCACCGGGCCGGCGTCGAAGATGTCGACATAGCCTTCGTAATGCATGCCTTCGTTTTCCAGGAGCTTCCTCGCCGGGAGGGTCGAGGTGTGCACCTGACCGATGACTTCGCGCGCCGATTCCGGCAGGTAGTCGACGTACAGCGGCTGGCGCGGCATCAGCTCGGCGATGAAGGACTTCTTGCCGATCGCGGTCAGGCCATCCACATGGTTGAAGTCCATCTTGAAGAAGTGCCGGCCCAGGCCTTCGTAGAAGGGCGAGACGCCCTGGTCGTCCTGGTAGCCGCGCATCTCGGCGATGATCTTCTCGGTGAACATGTGCTGGAACTGGGCGATGAACAGGAAGCGGCTTTTCGACAGCCACTTGCCGTTGAAGCCTGCGCGGTACTGCGGCAGCAGGAACAGCGAGCACAGTTCGGTCGAGCCGGTCAGGTCGTTCGACAGGTACAGGGTTTCCATCCGCGTGAACACGTTCAGTTCGCGGCTGCAGTGCACCAGGGTGCCGATACGGTAGTTGTAGAACGGCTCGGTGAGTCCGACCGCGCCCTTGATGGCGCAGACGCCGGCGATACGGGCGTCGTCGGTATGCTCGAGCACGAACATGTAGTCGCGCTCTTCAGGCGGGATGATCTCGGCGAACGAGGCCACCGCGGTGGCGATGCGGTCGCCCAGCATCTTGACGTCCGGCTTCAGGGTGGTCATGCCGCTGCCGGCCTGGCGCGCCATTTCCATCAGGGCGTCCAGATCGGTCGTTTTGATTGCACGGATTACGAGCATGGAGTCCTCTTTCAGATGCGCACGCAGGTGACGCTGTCACCTGGAGAGACGCCCAGCGCCTGCTGGGCCTCGCGCGACAGGCAGATGGCCTGGGCGGTATCGACCGGCGGGCAGGCGGTGATGACGGCGCGGAAGGCCTGTTCAGTACTGGCCACCGCATAGGTCACCAGCGAGTCGTGCGGCGCATCGATCCGGGCATTCTCCACCTGGCGCAGGTGGGAGCCGCTGAACGAGCGCAGCGAATTGCGGTGCGCCTGCAAAATGGGGCCGCCGTCGAAGATGTCGATGTATTCGTCGGCCTCGAAGCCTTCTTGCGTGAGCAGGTCGAAGGCGAGTTCGCCGCTCGGGTGGATCTGGCCGAGGGCGGCCTGGGCGTCGCCCGGCAGCAGCGGCACGTAGACCGGATAGTGCGGCATCAGTTCGACGATCAGGGTGCGGTTGCGGGCGCCGTCGATGACGCGCTCGGCTTCTAAAAAGTCCATCTTGAAGAACTTGCGGCCCAGCGCATTCCAGAAGGCCGACTGGCCGTCGGCGTCGGTGACGCCGGCCAGCGGCACGAAGAAACGGTCGCCGAAGCGGTGCGGCGCCAGCACCGCGTACAGCAGGCGTGCGCGCGACAGCAGCGCGGCCTCGGTGCCGGCGCTGTCGCGGTTGCGGATGTAGAAGCCCGACAGGTGCGAATAGGCCGTCAGCTCCGAGCACAGGGTCAGCGCGTGCACGCTGTGGCTGATGTTCAGGTCGCGCGAGACCTGCTGGATCACGTCGTTGCGGAACGCAAAATAGGTGCCGTTCGAGCCGGCCGATGCATGGATCGACGAGGTGCCGACCACTTCATGCGTGCGCAGGTCTTCCAGCACGAACTGGTAGGACTCCTCGCTCGGGATGTCGACATGGGCGGCGAAGGAAGCGATCGAGCGCTCGACCGCGGCGACGATGGCTTCGCGCGTGCGCGGCAACGTGTGCACGCCGGGAATCGAGACCGCCCCCAATGCCTCGAGGGCGCCGATATCACCGCGCTCTACCGGACGAACTACATACATGCGAACTCCTGAAAGAGATCAATCGATCTGTCAAACGACGCGGCCGGCCACGCCTGAAAACAAGCGGGCCGGCCCGGGCGAGGCCTGGATTAGGCGGCGATGAACGCCTCGACGGCTTCGCGCATCAGGCGATCCGCTTCGGCGATCTGCTCGTCCGACACCACCAGCGCCGGCGCCAGGCGCACCACGTCGGGACCGGCGATCAGCAGCATCAGGCCGAGCTTTTCAGCCAGCTTGGTGTAGTCCTTGGAACGGCCCTTGTAGCCTTCGGCCATCGGCAGGCCGATGAGCAGGCCCATGCCGCGCGGCTTGCCGAAGACCTGCGGGTAGTCGGTGGCCAGCTTGTTCAGGTTGGCGAAGATCTTGTCGCTGGCTTCGCGCACGCGCGCCAGGAAGGCTGGCTGGCTGATGGTCTCGACGACCTTCAGGCCGACGGTCGCCGCCAGCGGGTTGCCGCCGTAGGTGGTGCCGTGCGAGCCGACGCCGAAGTGCTGCGCGATTTCTTCGGTGGTGAGCATGGCGCCGATCGGGTAGCCGTTGCCCAGCGCCTTGGCCGAGGTCAGGATGTCCGGGGTCACGCCCATGTCCATGTAGGCGTAGAAGTTGCCGGTACGGCCCACGCCCGACTGCACTTCGTCGAATACCAGCAGCGCGCCGGTGGCGTCGCAGAACTCGCGCAGCGCCTTCAGGTAAGCCTTGTCGCCCGGGATGACGCCGCCCTCGCCCTGGATCGGCTCGACGATCACGGCCGCGACGTCCTCCAGGATCGCGGCGCGCGCGGCCTCGATGTCGTTGTACGGGATGTGGCTCAGTTCCTGCGGCAACGGCTCGAAGCCTTCGGTGTACTTCGGCTGGCCGCCGACCGACACGGTGAACAGGGTACGGCCGTGGAAGGACGACAGGCAGGACACGATGCGCGACTTGTGCGGACCGAACTTGGTGTGCGCATACTTGCGCGCCAGCTTCAGGGCCGCTTCGTTGGCTTCGGCGCCCGAGTTGCAGAAGAAGGCGCGGTCGGCGAAGGTGGCTTCGGTCAGGGCCGAGCCAAGACGCAGCACCGGCTCGTTGGTGTAGCCGTTACCGAGGTGCCAGAGGGTGTTGATCTGCCTGGTCACCGCATCGACCAGGGCCGGGTTGCAGTGACCCAGGCTCGAGACGGCGATGCCCGAAGTGAAGTCGAGGTAACGCTTGCCTTCCTGGTCCCACACTTCCAGGCCCGCCGCGCGCACCGGCACCATGGCTGCCGGGGCATAGGTCGGGACGAGGACTTCGTCGAAGGTCTGCCGGGTGACAGGCCGCGTGGTGACACCGGAGTCGAGCTTTGCGTTCATGGCTTCTTCCTCATCTTCAAGAAGGTTGTGCGCGGGCCAATCGCCGCGCAGGTTGAAGCCATTATAGGAAGGCACCCCCACAAGTTCTTGCAGAACTGCGACAGGGATTTTCGTTTTTAGTCGGAGAAATATTATGGGAATGACAAAGCCTTCCCACCCTGCAAGGCTCCCCTCCCGCACATCGCTGCCGGTAGTCGAGAAAATGACCGCAGAGGACTGTCGACAAAAGCATTTGACAGCATCGATTACAGATGTAATTATCAACTGAGATTACACATGTAAATGAAAAGATATGACCGACTCTCCACAACCCGGCATCAGCGACGCCGAGTCCCAAGTGATGGAAGTGCTCTGGCGCGCAGGCGCCCCTGTCGTGGCCGAGCAAGTCATCGCCGCGCTGTCCGACACCCAGGCCTGGCAGGCCGCCACCGTCAAGACCTTGCTCAACCGCCTGCTCAAGAAAGGCGCGATCGCTGCGCAGAAGGATGGACGGCGCTTCCTCTACCATGCCGTGCTGCGGCGCGAGGAATGGCTGGCGCGCGAAAGCGAAGGCTTGCTGCAGCGCCTGTTCGGCGGGCGCATCGCCCCGCTGGTGGCGCATTTCGGCAGCCAGCGCAAGCTGTCGCAGGCGGATATCCAGGAATTGCGCAAGCTGATCGACGAATTCGACGATGGCAAGTGAACTCACGCTGCTCATACTGCGCGCGGCCTGCTTTGCCGGCCTTGCCATCGTCGTCCTGCTGGTGGTGCGCACGCCGCTGCGGCGCTGGAGCGGCGCCGCCCTCGCTTACCAGGCCTGGCTGCTCGTCCCGCTGGTGACCGTCGCCGCCATCCTGCCGGTCCGCTCGATGCCGATCGTGCTGGCTGCGCCGGCGCTGCGCCCGGTGCAGGCATTCGCCGCCCAGGCCGTCCCGACGACCCCGGCCCGGGTCGATGCGCTGCTGGTGCTGTGGGCCTGCGGCGTGGCGGCATCGGTTGCCTGGCTCGTTGTGGGACACCGGGCTTTCCTGCGCCGGGCGGGCCGGCTGACGCGGGCCGGCGAGGTGTACTTCAGCGAAGCCGATGCCGGCCCCGCGTCGGTCGGCCTGCTGCGCCCCCGGATCATCCTGCCACATGATTTCGCCCAGCAGTATTCGCCATCCGAGCAAGCCCTCGTGATCGCCCACGAGCAGGCCCACATCGGCCGCCGCGACGCGCTGGCCAATTTGCTGGCGGCCCTCTTCCAGTGCCTGTTCTGGTTCAATCCGCTGGTTCACCTGGGCGCGCGCCATCTTCGCCAGGACCAGGAATTGGCTTGCGATGCCCTCGTCATGCAGCGCCATCCGCAGCAGCGCCGGACGTATGCGCAAGCGCTGCTCAAGTCCCATGCCGGCGCCTTCGATCTTCGCCCCGGCATTCGCTGTCACTGGAAAACCCACCACCCCACCAAGGAGCGTCTCATGCACCTGCAGCACACCCCGCCCGGAACCCTTCGCCGCTTCGCCAGCCGCTGCCTGCTTGCCCTGCTGGCCGCGGGCGCCCTTACCGGAACGCTCGGCGTTCGCGCACAAGAGGCGGCAACGGCGCCGTCCTATTCGGTGGCGATGACATTCGACGCCGGCGGCGAACGATCGACGCCGCGTGTCGTGACCAGGGCGGGAGAGCAGTTTGCGGTGGCCTCGGGCGAGTGGCGCATCGAGATGAGCGTGCGCCCCGGGCAAACGGCGGGCGACGTCTGGCTGAAAGGCCGGGTCTTGAAGGGTGCGGAAGTGGTCAGCGCGCCGACCCTGCTGGCCCGTCTCGGCGAACAGGCGACGATCAAGGTGGGCGAGGCGGGCGCGCCATTCAGTGTCTCGATGGTCGTCACGCGCCAGCCTTGACCGGCGCCGGACCAGGCGCTACTGACCCAGCTTGCGCTGCCTTTCCTCGCGCGGCGTATTCCCGAACAGCGCGCCGAAGGCCGTTGAGAAATGCGAGCCAGAGGAAAACC
The DNA here is from genome assembly GCF_059685935.1 of Telluria sp. ZT3P39. Classification (NCBI taxonomy): domain Bacteria; kingdom Pseudomonadati; phylum Pseudomonadota; class Betaproteobacteria; order Burkholderiales; family Oxalobacteraceae; genus Telluria; species Telluria sp. ZT3P39. Next base: position 28,400 of record NZ_JCASIH010000020.1, on the reverse strand, counting down.
CGCACATCAGCCCCACCTGCACGATCGAGTGGTTGGTCTCGATGAGCAGCTTGCGGGCCCGCTGCAGGCGCAGCTCAAGGTAGTAGCGCGAGGGCAGGCTGCCCAGGTATTGCTTGAACAGGCGCTCGAGCTGGCGCCGCGACACGCCCGACAGCCCCGCGATCTCGTCGGTCGAGAGCGGCTCTTCGATGTTCGCCTCCATCAGCGCCACCGCCTCGGTGAGCTTGGGCTGCAGGGTGCCGAACCTGGCCTGCAGCGCGACGCGCTGGCGCTCGTCCTTGCCGCGCACCCGGTCCACGCACAGGATCTCCTTGACCTGGGCCTGGACCGCTCCGCCGAACAGCAGCTCGACCAGGGTCAACGCAAAATCGATGCTGGCCGCGCCGCCGCAACAGGTGAGGCGGTTGCCGTCGACTTCGAACAGATTGGGGGTGAACATGGCCTGCTCCGCCAGCGCATTGGTGTCGGGGTACAAGGCCCAAGGCAGCGCGGTGCGGATGCCGTGCAGTGCGCCGGCATCGGCCAGCCACAGGACGCCGGCGCCGACCCCGCCCCAGAAGGGCGCGGCGCGGCAGCGCTCGACCAGGGCGCGGCAGTTGGCGGGCCGCAGCGCCGCTTCGGCCTCGTCGGCCACCAGCAGCACCAGGTGCCAGTAACGCTGGGCATCGGCCATGAATTTGTCGGGGCTGCGCACGTCCACGTGCAGCAGTTCGGGGCCCAGCAGCTTGGCCGCGAGGCGCAGCGGCTGCACCAGGCCGGACCAGGTCAGCATGTCCGGCTCGCCCGCGTTCACCAGGACCACGCGCAGCGGGCGTTCCTGTGCCAGCAGGGACAGGTCAGCAGGCTGCATCGGAACGGTTTGGCGGTGTCATACGGGGAAAGGGGCATGGCGCCCGGTAGTACGCATCGCCCGCTATCATACAGAACAATGCGCAGGACAATGGGAGGCCGTCCCGGCCGGCATTCGGATAATGCCTCGCAGGCGGCTATAATCCTGCCCCATGGGGGAACGATATTTAAAGAGTGTCCGGCTGCTGGCCGAGTGCATGCAAGGCTTCGAGCGTTTTTCCGGCGAGTCGGTGCGCCAGCACGGGCTGACGCACGCGCAGTTCGATATCATTGCCACGCTGGGCAACACGCCCGGGATGAGCTACAAGGAACTGGGCGAGCGCACCCTGATCACCAAGGGCACCCTCACCGGCGTGATCGAGCGGCTGGAACAGAAAGGCCTGGTCGTGCGCGAACGCAGCCTTGAGGACAAGCGTTCGTTCTACGTGCGCCTGACGCCCGCCGGCGAGACGGTATTCTCCGACGTCTTCCCCAAGGTCGTGGCACACGGCAAACAGCTGTTCGCCGGCTATGGCACGACCGAATTCGATGCCCTCGACGCCGCACTGCGCAAGCTGCGCGACCAGATCGCCGCCGGCGGCGCCTCCCCACCTTCTGACACATAAAGGAATTGCCTTGAAAACCTCCCTGATCGACGGCAAGAAGCCTGCCCATTTCGACAAGCACATCATCGGCAACATCCTGCTGGACGTCGCCCCGCTCGACGAAGTGCAGCAGGAAAGCATGCTGATCGGCGTGCGCAACGACTCCGGCGAGATCTACCGTCTCATCGGCGCAACCAAGCTCAACAGTTTCATGAACGCCGTCGAGGAACTCATCGACCTGGGCCTGACCGACGAGCTGCAAGACACCGAAGAGCAGAAGGAAGGCTGCGACGCCATCTTCAGCGAGCTGTGATCCGGCTCGCCGCCGTGCACTGGCCGGCAAAGACTTAATGCCACAAGGCAATATTTCTTAGCCCGGCGGTGCAATGGGGGTATAATTTTTCGATGGACCGACTCTCTGCCCTCAAGAGTATTGCCGCCCAGGCCAGCCGCGGCGACCTCAGCTTCCCCACGAACGTCGATGCAACGCTCAAGCTGCAGCGCGCCCTGGGCGAGCCCGACTGCCATGCCGACATGGCGGCGCGGCTGGTGCAGGCCGAGCCGCTGCTGGCGGCGCGCACCGTCGCGATCGCCAACTCCGTGGCCTACAACCGCGCCGGGCAGGACGTCACCAACGTTCGCGCGGCGGTGCAGCGCGTCGGTTTCCGCACGCTCGGGGCGCTGGCCGCCTCCGTGATCGTGCGCCAGCTGGCCAGCGAAATCAGCGATCCCGGCCTGCGCGCCAAGGCCGACGCCCTGTGGATCCACTCGGCCCACGTGGCCGCCCTGGCCCAGGTGATTGCGCGCCGCGTCTCCTTCGTCGATCCTGAAACGGCCATGTTCGCCGGCATCGTCCATGAAGTGGGCGGCTTCTACCTGCTCTCGCGCGCCGAGGAATTCCCCGGCCTGCTCGACGGCGGCCCCGAAGACTGGCTCGAGCATGGCGAAGTGGCGATCGGCCGCGGCGTGCTGCTCAAGCTGGGCGTGCCTGTACCCGTGATGGGTGCGATCGAGGCGCTCTGGAACGGCATGCGCGCCCTGCCGCCGGAAACCCTGGGCGACACCCTGCTGCTGGCCAAGGACCTCGCGCCCTTCCCTTCCCCGCTGCACCAGCGCCCCGGCGCCACCACGCCGGAGAGTGCCGCGACCATCGATTTCACGACCGGCGAAGGCACGCTGGCCCAGGTGCTGGCCGAATCGGCGGAAGAAGTGAAGAGCCTGACAGCAGCGCTGCTCTAGCGGACAAAAAAATGCCCGCTCATGAAAGCGGGCAAAGTCCAAAACTAGGGATGTCCTGAAAGAGACAGTTCCACTATAGGCCGCGCCCTAGGCCGCTTCCGTGCGGTGATTCACACACAGGGGTGTTGCAACTCTCAAGTTGTCATCAAACGAAAAACTGGCTAGGATCGTAAATACTTTCCACTAGTCAATTCCCCACGCCATGGCACACTCCGGTTCAACGATCGCCTGCAGCGACCACGTCAGCTCGCCGGCACCGGCAGCCGTGGCCACGGCCTTGCCCCTGGCCCTTCTGACAGCCTGCGGCGGCGGCGATAGTGCCGCTCCCGCACCGGTTGCGTCGCCGCCCGTGGCAACGGTCCCGGTGGCAACGCCGCCGCCGGCCGGCCCCACCGCGGCGGAAGCGTCGCGTTTCCTGGCCCAGGCATCGATGGGCGCAACGCGCGAACAGATCGCGCGCGTCCAGTCGATCGGCTACGCCGCCTGGCTCGATGAACAACTTGCCGCCCCAGCCTCGGCCACGCGCTGGGACTACCTGGTGTCGCGCGGGCTGAACGGTCTCACCAACAAGAATGGCGAAGCGGGCGCCGACGCAGCGATCTGGCGCAAGCTGTTGTCCTCGTCCGACACCCTGCGCCAGCGCATTACCCTGGCCCTGTCCGAAATCCTGGTCACTTCCGTCTCGGGCTTCAGCGGCGGATGGAAGGCCTTCACTGCGGCCGCATTTCTCGACCTGCTGGAAGCGGAAGCCTTCGGCAATTACCGCCGCCTGCTGGAGAAGGTCTCGACCAGCGCGGCAATGGGCGAATACCTGACCTACCGCGGCAGCGTCAAGTTCAGGGCCAGCACCGGCGCGCTGCCGGACGAGAATTATGCGCGCGAGCTGATGCAGTTATTTACCATCGGCCTGGTCACCCTGAACCTGGACGGCACGCCCAAGCTCGTCGGCGGCCAGCAGGAAGAAACCTATGGCCTGGACGATATCGCCGGCCTGGCGCGGGTATTCACTGGATGGAACTACGACCTTGCCGGCGGCAATACCGACTCCCCGGACTACAAGCGCCGCCCGATGATCGTCAACGCCAGCGCGCACGAAACGGGCACCAAGACCTTCCTGGGAAAAACCATTGCGGCAGGCGTAAGCGGCGAAGAAAGCCTCAGGCAGGCGCTCGACACGATCTTTGCGCACGCCAACGTGGCGCCCTTCGTGAGCCGCCAATTGATCATGCGCCTGGTCTGCAGCAACCCTTCACCGGCCTATGTCACGCGCGTGGCGACGGTCTTCAACAACGACGGCGCCGGTGCCAAGGGCAACCTCGCGGCCGTCGTCAAGGCCATCCTGCTCGACAGCGAAGCGCGCACGGCGCCGCTGCCGGGCGACCTGCGCTTTGGCAAGCAGCGGGAACCGATACTCCGGCTGGCCGCCTGGGCACGTGCATGCAAGGCCAGCTCCGCCAGTGATGCATGGGCGGTCGGCAATACCTCGGATCCAGCCACGCGTCTCGGACAAAGTCCCTTGCGCGCCGCCAGCGTCTTCAACTTTTTCCGCCCGGGTTACGTGCCTCCGAACAGCGCCGTCGCCACTGCCGGCATGGTCGCACCGGAATTCCAGCTGACCAACGAGTCGAGCGTGGTCGGCTACATCAATTTCATGCAGACCGTGGTCAGCCGCGGGATCGGCGACGTGAAGGCAGACTATACGGCGCTGCTGCCGCTGGCCGATACCGCCCAGCAGCTGCTCGACGAACTCAATCTCGTCCTCGCAGCAGGCCAGCTGTCCGCACCGACCCTGTCCCTGCTGAAAGGCGCCATCGATGCCATGCCGGCCGGCAGCGAGGGCGCACGCGCCAACCGCATCCATGCGGCCCTGACGCTCGTGCTCGCCGCGCCTGAATTCATCATTCAAAAATAGGAAGTCGCCATGGCCATCAAGCACCAACAACCTGCATCGCGCCGTGCCTTCCTGAAACGGGCCTCGGCCCTCTCGGTAGCCGGGGTGGCCGCGCCATGGGCGCTCAACCTGGCAGCGATGGCCGAGGCATCGGCCGCCACGGCCGGCGACTACAAGGCGCTGGTCTGCGTGTTCCTCTATGGGGGCAACGATTACGCCAACACCCTCGTGCCCTACGACGTGGGCAGCCATGCGGCCTATCAGCAGATGCGGCCCGGCTTCGCCTACGGCCGCGCCAGCCTCGACGCCACCGCGCTCGCGCCGGTGGAGGCCCCGGTCGACAGCGCCGGCTTCGGGCACCAGTATGCGCTGGCGCCGGAACTGTCCCCACTGCTGCCGCTCTTCAATGCCGGCAACCTGGCGGTCATGCTCAACGTCGGCACCCTGGTGCAACCGACCTCCAAGCAGCAATACCTGAACCGTTCCGTCAAATTGCCGCCCAAACTGTTCTCGCACAACGACCAGCAGTCGGTCTGGCAATCGTCCTCCCCGGAGGGCGCCACGTCCGGCTGGGGCGGGCGCCTGGGCGACCTGTTCGAAAGCGGCAACGGGAATGCGACCTTCACCTGCGTCAACGTATCGGGCAACGCCGTATTCATGTCGGGGAAATCGGCAGTGCAATACCAGGTGTCGAGCAGCGGTTCGGTGCCGCTGGCCGGCGTGAAGTCGCCGCTGTTCGGATCGGCCGCAGCCAGTGCCGCGCTCGCGACCCTGGTGAGCCAGCCGCGCGCGCACGTGCTGGAGAACGAATATACGCGTGTGACCAAGCGCTCGATCGAGGCAGACAGCATCCTCACCGGCGCGCTGGCGTCGTCGCCGGCCCTGGCCACGCCTTTCGCTGCCGGCAACAGCCTGGCCAGCCAGCTCAACATGGTCGCGCGGATGGTCTCCGCCGCACCCAAACTGGGCGCGAAGCGGCAAGTGTTTTTTGTGTCGATGGGAGGCTTCGATACGCACGACAACCTGCTCGGCACGCATCCGGCCCTGTTATCGAACCTCGCCTCCGCCCTGGCGTCATTCCAGGCAGCGATGCGCGAACTGGGCTTGGGCGACAGTGTCACCACTTTCACGGCCTCGGATTTCGGCCGCACGATGGCCGGGAACAGCGACGGTTCCGATCACGGCTGGGGCAGCATGCATTTCGTGATGGGCGGCGCCGTCAAGGGCAAGCGCTTCTATGGCAAGGCGCCGGTCGTCGCAAACGGCGGACCGGACGATGTCGGACAGGGACGCCTGTTGCCGACCACATCGGTCGACCAGTTCGCCGCGACGCTGGGCAAATGGCTGGGCGTGACCGATAGCGAACTGCTGGCGATGCTGCCCGGGCTGTCCAACTTCGATGCCAGTGCACGCAATATCGGCTTCCTCTGACGCGGTAAAAAAAAAACCCGCGCCGGTTGGGGAGCGGGTGAAGTCCAAAACTAGGGATGTCCTGAAAGAGACAGTTCCACTATAGGGGTCCGGCGTAGGCCGCTCAGTGCGCTGATTCACACAGGCGCGATATTTCATGTTCGTTATTTCCGCAGCGACGTAGAAAAAATACACTTTCTATGGCTGAGCCCGTCAATATCCGACAATCGTCTGTTTCGCGGAGAACTGCAGGGCAGCGTCACCGAACAAAAAAAACCCGCTCCGGTTGAGGGAGCGGGTGAAGTCCAAAACTAGGGATGTCCTGAAAGAGACAGTTCCACTATAGGGATCGGCCGGGACCGGCTCTGTGCGACAGCACACACAAATCCCGAACTTGTCACATTCCTTGATCCAAATGTAAAAAATGCCGCGCCGGGATAACCGGGCGGCATTTTTTTTCGAGGGGACAGGCTTAAACGACGGCGCCGTCGGTCTCGTCCTTTTCCTTGACCGGCTTGATCAGGTCTTCACGCTTGACGCCCAGCCACATGGCCAGCGCGGCGGCGACGAACACCGACGAGTAGATACCGAAGCAGATGCCGATGGTCAGCGCGATCGCGAAGTAGTGCAGTGCGTGGCCGCCGAAGAACAGCATCGACAGCACCATCAGCTGGGTCGAGCCGTGCGTGATGATGGTGCGCGAGATGGTGCTGGTGATCGCGTGGTCGATCACTTCCGGCACGCTCATCTTGCGCTGCTTGCGGAACATCTCGCGGATCCGGTCGAAGATGACGACCGATTCGTTGACCGAATAGCCCAGCACCGCCAGGATCGCCGCCAGCACCGTGAGCGAGAACTCCCACTGGAAGAAGGCGAAGAAGCCCAGGATGATGACCACGTCGTGCAGGTTGGCGATGATGGCCGAGACGGCGAACTTCCACTCGAAGCGGATCGCCAGGTAGGCGACCACGCCGACGATCACCATCAGCAGCGCGTTCAGGCCGTTCTGGGCCAGCTCTTCGCCGACCGCCGGGCCGACGTATTCGACGCGCTGCAGGCTCACCTGTTCCTGGCCGGCCGCATTCACGCAGCTGGTGCGGCTGACCTGTTCGCCCTTGTCGGTCGTGACCTGGGTGACTTTCGGCGTGCCCTGCTCGGAGGTGCAGATGGCGGCAAAGGCACGGGCCGAGGCGCCTGCCTGTCCCTGGCCTTCGACGATCGGCAGGCGCAGCAGGATGCTCTGCGCGTTGCCGAAGGTGGTCACTTCAGGCGCTTCGTAGCCGGTGGCGCGCAGCGTCGTGCGGATCTTTTCCTGGTCGGCCGCATGCGGGTAGCGCAGTTCCATCACGGTACCGCCGGTGAATTCCACCGAATAATGCAGGCCCTTGGTCACCAGGAAGAACACGGCAGCCAGGAAAGTCACCGCCGAAATCACGTTGAGGATCAACGCGTGGCGCATGAACGGGATGTCCCGTTTGATCTTGAAGAATTCCATCTTTATTCCTGAGTAGCGTTTTGCTTGTTAGGCGTGAAACCGTCTTTCCAGACCGTGCCGATCGAGATGTGGGTCAGTTTCTTCTTGCGGCCGTACCAGAGGTTCAGGAAGCCACGGGCCACGAACACGGCCGAGAACATCGAGGTCAGGATACCCAGGCAGTGCACCACGGCGAAGCCGCGGATTGCGCCCGAGCCGAAGACCAGCAGCGCCAGGCCGACGATCAGGGTGGTGACGTTGGAGTCGAAAATGGTGTCCCAGGCATGCTTGAAACCGGCCGAGATCGCCGCCTGCGGCGCGGCGCCCGCGCGCAACTCCTCGCGGATGCGCTCGTTGATCAGCACGTTGGCGTCAATCGCCATACCCAGCGCCAGCGCGATTGCCGCGATACCCGGCAGGGTCAGGGTGATCTGCATCATCGACAGCAAGGCCAGCAGGAACAGCACGTTGGCCGCCAGCGCCAGTGCGCTGAAGAAGCCGACCAGGTGGTAGTAAATGATCATGAAGATCGCGATCGCCACGAAGCCCCAGACCGTCGAATACAGGCCGCGCTCGATGTTCTCGGCGCCCAGCTGCGGGCCGATCACGCGTTCTTCGATGAATTCCATCGGCGCCGACAGCGCGCCCGAGCGCAGCAGCAGCGCCAGTTCGTTGGCGTCTTCCGAGGTGCCCATGTTGGTGATCTGGAAGGTCGAACCGAATTCGCTCTGGATGACCGGGGCCGACAGCACGCTGTACTTGCCCTTTTCCTTGAGCAGGATCGCCATGCGCTTGCCGATGTTGTCGCGGCTGGTCTGGCGCATGCGGCGGCCGCCGTCGCCGTTCAGGTCGAGCGAGACGGCAGGCTGCTGGTTGGAGTCGAAGCTGGCGACGGCGCTCGAGATCTGTTCGCCTGACAGCACGATGTCTTTCGACACCACGACCGGGGCGCCGCGGCCCTCGAGGAACAGTTCCGAGTTCAGCGGAATGGCCGCGGTCTGCTCGGTGCCCGGGGTGACGCTGTTGTCGACCATGCGCAATTCGAGGGTGGCGGTGCGGCCGATGATGTCCTTGGCGCGCGCCACGTCCTGCACACCAGGCAGTTGCACGATGATGCGGTCGGCGCCCTGCTGCTGGATCAGCGGCTCGGTGGTACCCAGTTCATTGATACGCTTGGACAGGGTGGCGATGTTCTGCTTGACGCCGTCTTCGACGGTGCGCTTGATCGCTTCCGGCTTCAGGGTCACGACCAGCTTCAGGTCGGTGCCGTCGGCGGTCTCGGCGAAGGCCAGCTCCGTCTGCTTTGCCAGCTCGGCGCGGGCGGCAGTGCGGATGGCGGCGTCGCGGAAGCGCACCTCCACGGAATTGCCGACGCGCTCGATGCCGGCGTGGCGGATGTTCTTGTCGCGCAGCTGGCTGCGGATAGTGGCCTGCAAGCCCTTAACCTTGGTCTCGAGCACGGCCTTGCCGTCGACCTGCAGCAGGAAGTGCACGCCGCCGCGCAGGTCAAGGCCGAGGTTCATCGGCCTGGCGCCGATTTTTTCCATCCAGGTCGGGGTGTTCTTGACCAGGTTGACCGTGACGATGTAATCCGGATTTTCCTGGTCGCGGTTCAGGTCGCGCTCGAGCGCGAGCTTGGCCTTGAACTGGGCGTCGGTGCTGGCGAAGCGGGCACGCACGGAAGTGCTGTTGCCGGCGCCTTCAAGGCTGACCGCGGTGGCCGGAACGCCGGCGCGCTTGAGTGCATCCGCAACCAGGCCGGTGGTGGCGCTGGTGACGTTGACCGTCGATTTGCCGGTAGTAACCTGCAACGCCGGCGATTCGCCGAAGTAGTTCGGCGCCGTGTACAGCGCGCCCAGCAGGAGCGCGACGGCAATCAGTAGATATTTCCAGACGGGATAGCGATTCATAGTGTTCCAGCGTTCGATGTTGAGCACGGAAACGGCCCCGGAGGGCCGCATGGGGTGCTTACAGGGCCTTCAGGGTGCCTTTTGGCAGCAGCGTCGTCACTGCGTTTTTCTGGACCACGATTTCGGTGCCGGTCGAGACTTCGATCGTCACATAGGTGTCCGCCACCTTGGTCACGCGGCCCAGGATGCCGCCTGCGGTCGCCACTTCGTCGCCCTTGGCCAGCGCATCCATCATCGCCTTCGCCTCACGCTGGCGCTTTTGCTGCGGGCGGATCATGAGGAAGTACATGACCACGAACATCAGGATCAGCGGCAGGAAGGTGGTGAGGCTACCCATGATGCCTGGATCAGTTGCGGCCGTGGTTTGCGCGTACGCGTTGGAAATGAACACAAGAACTCCAATTGTGAGATTAAAAAAATAAGCGGTGTATTCTAGCACCGGCGATGCGGCCCGGACCAATCTGGAGCCAGGTAGGTTCGCAATTCTTAATTGCAAGATGTTGCTGGAAAAATAAGCCAGGACTTGGGGTTAGACCCCGCGCGAGCGGTCAGCCGCGAACCTGATCCGGAACTCGTTGAACCCATCCACATCGATCGCATCGCGCATCTCCTGCATCAGCTTCAGGTAATAGTGCAGGTTGTGGATCGTATTGAGGCGCGCGCCCAAAATCTCGTTCGAGCGGTGCAGGTGATGCAAATAGGCGCGGGTGAAGTTCTTGCAGCAGTAGCAGTCACACGACTCGTCCAGCGGCGCCGTGTCTTCCTTGTAGCGCGCGTTCTTGATCTTCACGTCGCCGAAACGGGTGAACAGCCAGCCGTTGCGGGCATTCCGGGTCGGCATCACGCAGTCGAACATGTCGACGCCGTTGGCCACGCCGTCGACCAGGTCTTCCGGCGTACCGACGCCCATCAGGTAGTGCGGCTTGTTTTCCGGCAGGCGCGGGCCGACGTGGGCCAGGATGCGCTTCATGTCTTCTTTCGGCTCGCCCACCGACAGGCCGCCGATCGCCAGGCCCGGGAAGTTGATGTCTTCCAGGCCGGCCAGCGACTCGTCGCGCAGGTGCTCGTACATGCCGCCCTGGACGATGCCGAACAGCGCGTTCGGGTTCTCGCCGCCCTTGAATTCGTTCATCGAGCGCTGGGCCCAGCGCAGCGACATGCGCATCGACTTGGCCGCCTCTTCGGCCGTCGCGGGTCTCCCATCGATTTCGTAGGGGGTGCATTCGTCGAACTGCATCACGATGTCGGAGTTCAGCGAGCGCTGGATCTGCATCGAGATTTCCGGCGACAGGAACAGGCGCGAGCCGTCGATTGGCGAGGCGAACTTCACGCCCTCTTCCGTGATCTTGCGCATCGCACCGAGCGAAAACACCTGGAAGCCGCCCGAGTCGGTCAGGATCGGGCCGTCCCAGCCCATGAACTTGTGCAGGCCGCCGAACTTGTCGAGCACCTTTGTTCCCGGGCGCAGCCACAGGTGGAAGGTGTTCCCCAGGATGATCTGCGAGCCCACGGCCTTGAGCTCCGTCGGGTCCATCGCCTTGACCGAGCCATAGGTCCCGACCGGCATGAAGATCGGGGTTTCGATGGTGCCGTGGTTGAGCTTGAGGCGGCCGCGGCGCGCGTGCGACAGGCCGCTGGTGTCTTTTTTAAGCAGGGTAAATTCGAGCATCGGTATCTATTATCTGGAGGTCGTGGTCAGCAGCATGGCGTCGCCATAGCTGAAGAAGCGGTATTCGTTGGCGATCGCGTGGGCATAAGCCTTGCGGATCTCGGCATAGCCGGCAAAGGCCGACACCAGCATCAGCAGCGTCGACTTCGGCAGGTGGAAATTGGTCACCAGGCGGGTGACGGTCTTGAACGTGTAGCCCGGTGTGATGAACAGCGCGGTGTCCGCGCTGCCGGCAACCAGTTCGCCCGTCTGCGAGCCCGATTCCAGCGCGCGCAGGGAAGTGGTACCGACCGCCACCACGTCGCGCCCGGCCGCCTTGGCAGCGCGCACCGCGTCCACCGTCTCTTGCGGGATCGTGTACCACTCGGTATGCATCTGGTGCGCAGACAGGTCTTCCACGCGCACCGGCTGGAAGGTGCCCGCGCCCACGTGCAGGGTCACGTAGGCGAACTGGATGCCCTTCGCGGCCAGGCGGTCCAGCAGCGGCTGATCGAAATGCAGGCCGGCGGTCGGTGCGGCCACCGCGCCCGGCTCTTTCGAGTACACGGTCTGGTAGCGCTGCTCGTCGAACTCGTCGGCGGTGTGCTCGATATAGGGCGGCAGCGGCAGCCGGCCGTGGGCTTCGATCAGGTCGAACACGTCGCCCTCGAAATGCAGGGTGAAGAACTCGCCGGCGCGCTCGCCGGTGGTGACGTCGAAAGCGTCGGCCAGGCGGATGCGGTTGCCCGGCTTGGGCGACTTCGAGGCGCGCACCTGGGCCAGCACCGTGCGGTTGTCCAGCACGCGCTCGACCAGCACTTCGACCTGGCCGCCAGTCTCCTTGACGCCGAAGAAGCGCGCCTTGAGCACGCGCGTATTGTTCATCACCAGGAGGTCGCCCGGCTGGAGCTGGTCGAGGATGTCGGCAAAATGGCGGTCCGTGATGCGGTCGCCATCGAGCTGCAAGAGGCGCGAGGCGCTGCGGTCAGGGAGCGGCAACTGCGCGATCCGCTCTGGCGGCAAGTCGAAATCGAAATCGGAAAGCGAATACATTGTTGTCAATTCTGGGAAAATGGATGCTGACAGCCTTACAATAGAGGCTGCGTTGCGTGCGGCGAACCTTCTATTTTACGCCAGCAAAGCTAGAATGCCGCGATATGCCCGCCCCAAAGACACCTACCGCCCCAAAAACACTCGAATCGAAGCTCGCCCGGCTGGGCCTGCGCACCGACATGGACCTGGTGCTGCACCTGCCGATGCGCTACGAGGACGAGACCCAGGTGGTCTCGATCCGCGATGCGACGATGCGCGGCCTGCAGACCTGGCAGGTGGAAGGCGTCGTCACCAAGAACGAGATCACCTACAAGCCGCGCCGCCAGCTCCTGGTGCAGATCGCCGACGAGACGGGCGAGCTGCAACTGCGCTTCATGAACTTCTACGGCAGCCAGCTCAAGCAGATGGCCGAAGGCGTGCGTATCCGCGCGCGGGGCGAGCTCAAACACGGCTTCTTCGGCGCCGAGATGGTGCATCCCACCTATAAAGTGATCAACGAGGGCGCGCCGCTGCCCACTTCGCTCACGCCCGTGTATCCGTCCGGCGAAGGGCTGTCGCAAACCATCCTGCGCCGTGCGGTGGGCGACGCCATGAAACGGATCGACTGGCGCGACACCCTGCCCAACGCTTTCCTGAGCCGCCTGCATTTGTGGGACTTCGAGCCCTCGGTGCGCCTGTTGCACTATCCGCCGGCGGACGTGGACGAATACGCGCTCACCGAGCGAAGCCACCCGGCCTGGACCCGCATGAAGTTCGACGAGCTGCTGGCCCAGCAGCTGTCCATGAAACGGGCGCAGCGCGCCCGCCGCGAGAAAGGCGCCCCGACCTTGCGCGCGGTCGGCAAGTTGTCCGAATCCTTCCTGGCCGCCCTGCCCTTCCAGCTCACCGGCGCCCAGCAGCGCGTGGTGAAAGAGATCCGCGCCGACCTGGTTGAAAACTTCCCGATGCAGCGCCTGCTGCAGGGCGACGTCGGCAGCGGCAAGACCGTGGTCTCGGCGCTGGCCGCCGCGCAGGCGATCGACAGCGGCTACCAGGCCGCGCTGATGGCGCCCACCGAGATCCTGGCCGAGCAGCACTTCCGCAAGATCGCCGCCTGGATGGAGCCGCTCGGCGTGAAGGTCGCCTGGCTCACGGGCAGCCTCAAGAAAAAGGACAAGGAAGCGGCCAAGGAACTGATCGAGTCGGGCCAGGCCAACCTGGTGATCGGCACCCATGCGCTGATCCAGGACACGGTCAATTTCGCCAGGCTCGGCCTGGTGATCGTCGACGAACAGCACCGCTTCGGCGTCGGCCAGCGCCTCACGCTGCGCAACAAGGGCAGCGACGGCCTGGTGCCGCACCAGCTGATGATGTCGGCCACGCCGATCCCGCGCACCCTGGCCATGACCTATTACGCCGACCTCGAAGTGTCGGTGATCGACGAACTGCCCCCGGGGCGCAGCCCGATCGTCACGCGCGCCATCGACCAGAACCGGCGCGACGAGGTCATCGAACGGGTGCATGCGGCCGCGCAGGAAGGACGCCAGGTCTACTGGGTCTGCCCGCTGATCGAAGAATCCGAAGTACTGCAGCTGCAAACCGCCACCGAAACCTACGAGACCCTGGCCGAAGCCCTGCCCGACCTGGTGGTGGGCCTGGTGCATGGGCGCATGAAGCCGGCCGAAAAGCAGGCGGTCATGGACGCGTTCACGGCGGGCGAAGTACACGTGCTGGTGGCGACCACCGTGATCGAGGTGGGCGTGGACGTGCCGAATGCCTCGCTGATGGTGATCGAGCACGCCGAGCGTTTCGGCCTGTCGCAACTGCACCAGCTGCGCGGCCGCGTCGGCCGGGGTTCCGCTGCGAGCGTGTGCCTGCTCCTGTATCAAAGCCCGCTGGGCCAGGTGGCCAAGCAGCGCCTCTTGACCATGCGCGAAACCACCGACGGCTTCGAGATCGCGCGGCGCGACCTGGAAATCCGCGGCCCTGGTGAATTCCTCGGTGCGCGCCAGTCGGGCGAAGCGATGCTGCGCTTCGCCGACCTGGAAGCGGACCAGTGGATCGTGGACCAGGCGCGCGACGTGGCACAATACCTGCTCGACAGCGAGCGCCCGGAATACATGGCGATCGTGGATGCACATTTGTCGCGCTGGCTGGGCGGGCGTGAGGAATTCCTCAAGGTCTAGCATCCCAGCGGATTCGTTTTCAATCACTCACCAGGAAACCAGGCATGACGACAGTTCCGACCTTCACCGTGCGCCAGGCCGTGCTGGCCGATCTCGACCTGCTGGCGCCAATGCTGGACCAGTATCGCCAGTTCTACCAGCGCCCCAGCGACCTGGCGGCCGCGCGCAGCTTCCTGCTCGATCGCTTCAATCACGGTGAATCCGTCCTGTTCATCGCCCAGGATGGCGACATGGTCCTGGGCTTCACCCAGATGTACCCATCGTTTTCGTCGGTGTCGCTCAAGCGCGCGTTCGTCTTCAACGACCTGTTCGTGGCGGAGGCCGGGCGCCGACGCGGCGTGGGCAAGGCATTGATCGCGGCGGCGGCTTCGTATGCGAAGTCGCTCGACGCAAGGTTCCTCACCCTGTCGACCGCAAAAACCAACGAGGACGCGCAGGCCCTATACCGGTCGACCGGCTGGCAGCGCGAAGAGACCTTCGTCGGGTACACCTTGATGCTGCAGGACTAAGCCGCCTTTCTTCGTTTGCTGGCAGGCAGCTCGGCAGGCCTGTTGCCTGTATGCGGCGCTGTCCTATCGATTATGTTACGCCGCTCAAGCAGCCCGGCTGCCCGGCTCTTGCACGAATCGAACGGTGCAAGTCTTGTCGCCCGGACTGCTTAGCTTGAGGGATGGATAAGCGCGCAACATGTCGATCAGCTTCGGGTAACCGTAGTTCTTCGCCTTGAAACCCTGGGGCCTGCTGCCGAGATGGCCGCCCAGCAAAGACAGCTGCACCCTGCCATCCGGCGTGCATGCAGCTAGCTGCGAGACCGCATCGAGCATGAACTGTGGCAGCGTTTTCGTCTTGGTCGGCGGAGCGGCCGGCACCGCCGACAGCGGCCCAGGCGCAAGAGGCGCTTGCTTCGGCGCCGCCTTTGCCGGCTCGGCAGGGCAGAATTCAAAAAACCGCTCGCAAGCGCTACGTAATGCTTCCGGAGTCTTTGCCTCTCCGACCACATGGATCGCCGCGCCGCGTTCTCTGAGCTTGTGGCAAAGGTAGACAAAGTCGGAATCGCTTGTCACGATGACAAAGCTGTCTGCGCGGTTGTCGAGCAAGACCTCGAATGCATCCAGGGCAAGAGCGATATCGGACGTATTCTTTCCGTTCGCATACTGGAACTGGAGGCAGGGCGCGAACCCCATTCGCACGAGAGCGTCCTTCCACCGGTTGGCAAGCGTCGTGTGGTTGCCGTAGGCCCGCTTCAGGACCACACGGCCATAGACAGTAGCGCACCGCATCGCATAATCCAGGACCATCGGATTCGCGTTGTCGCAATCGATCATGATCGCAACGCGTTGGTCAGTCACCAATTTCAGCTCCCAGCATGAACATGTGCCATGGCGATGGTCAGGTACTGATCGCGCTGGTAAACGTCAGCCGGTTCCCGAACGGATCCTTCACCGACATGTCGCGCGTCCCCCACGGCATGTCCTCGACGCCGGGGCGGGCGTAGCCGTACTGCTTCGCGATCAGCTCGCGCTGGTAGGCATCGACGTCGCCGGTTTCGATGCGCATGGCCGCGCCGGGGCAGCAGTCGCCATGGTGTTCGCTCAGGTGCAGGATGCAGCCGTCGCGCGAGACCTGCAGGTAGAGCGGCAGCGTGGGCTCGAAGCGGTGCTCCCAGTCGACCTTGAAGCCGAGGAAATCGACGTAGAATTCGCGCGCCTTGGCTTCGTCGAAGATGCGGAGGATCGGCGTAACGGTGCGCAGTGTCATGTTATTCGCCCCGGGTCAGCTCGACGCCGTCGACGGTCATCTTCCACTGCTTGCCTTCGCGGTGCGGCGGCTTGCTGACGATGAAGGTGGAGCGCACGATGCCCCAGCCGACGTCGAAATGGTCGCCGTTGAAGCCCTGCAGCTCGAGGCTCAGGTCGAGCTTCTTGCCTGGCTGGTCGCGCTTGTACTTGACCTTGCCGTCCTGGGCCAGCGATAGCTGCATGTCCTTGCCCTGCCAGTTGCCGACATAGGCCGTCTTGTCTGCCGGGACGGGCGCGGCGTGGGCGGCGCTGCAGAGCAGGCCGGCAGCGAGGATGAGGGAAGAGGCGATGCGCATGGGGGCTCCACTGGATGAGGAAACGAAGTCCAGTATTCGCACACCCGGCTGCAATGTCAACATGCAGACGCCGGGCCATGCACAGCGCTTAGACGCGTCGTTTATGCGGCACGGTCGGCGCTGTAGGCCAGTCCGATCTGGCGCCGGATCTCGTCCATCACGCCCATCAGCGCCAGCGTTTCTCCCAGCCGCATGGCCGGGCTCTCGGTGAGGCCCGCCAGGAAGCAGCGCTGCGCTTCCATCACTTCGTGCACGTAGCCGTTGCCGAGGTACGGCGTGTCGACCGTGCGCGCGCTGCCGTCTTCCAGGGTGACAGTCACGCTGCGCGCGCGGTGGAACATCGTGTTCATGCGCACATGGCCGCGCGTGCCCGATACCGTCAGCTCGCATGGCGTGCGGGCCTGGAACGAGCAGCTGCATACCGAGATGCCACCGCCTTCGTGCCTGAGCGTGAAACCGGTCTGCACGTCCACGCCGGTGGCGCCCATCACGGCCTGCGCCTTGATTCCGGCCACGGGGCCGAGCAGCGCGGCCGCGATCGACAGCGGGTAGATGCCGAGGTCGAGCAGCGCGCCGCCGCCCAGTTCCGGATTGAAGACGCGGTGCTCGGGGCCGAAGCTGGCGGTGAAGCCAAAATCGGCCACGACCTGGCTCACTTCACCGATCTCGCCCGATAGAATGATGCGCCGCACCTCCTCGAAGGCCGGCAGGTAGCGCGTCCACATCGCCTCCATCAGGAACAGGCGGCGTGTGCGCGCGAGCGTGACCACCTGCTCGGCTTCGCGCAGGTTCATCGTGAACGGTTTCTCGACCAGCACGCCCTTCCCGGCGCGCAGCGCAGTCAAGGCATTGTCGGCATGCTGCGGGTGCGGCGTGGCGACATAGACCAGGTCGACGCCGTCGGAGTCGACCAGCTCCTGGTAGGAGCCGAAAGCTGCGGCGCCGCCGAATTCGTGGGCGAAACTTTGCGCCTTGTCGAGGCTGCGCGAGGCCACGGCAGCCAGCACGGCGCCCGGCACGTCCTTGAGCGCATCGGCAAAGGCGCGCGCGATCTTGCCGGTGCCGAGAATACCCCAGCGTACTGCGTGTGCCATTGGCTGTTCCTTGTCAGCTTGTCCGCTTCGGGCGGAAGACGGTGGTGTCGAGGTAAAAATCCTGGTCCTGTCCGGGCCACCAGCCCGGCACGCCGAGCACCGGCAGCGGCGTGAAGCCGGCTGTGCTCAAGCCCTCACGGGCTAGCTGCGCGGCCACGTGGGCGTCGAGCCAGGCGCGCTGCGCATCCGGCGCCAGCGAGAAGTACTCGTCCTCGACGAACAAGACCCGGGTATGCGCCGTGATCGCCTTGCGCGGCGCCACCAGCTTTTCCATCAGCGCGTGGCCGAACAACCAGACCTGGGCGACAGGGCCGAACAGGGCGCGCTTCTCGAACAGGGCGGCCAGCCAGCAGTGCGCGCGCAGCTCGTCCACCAGTGCACGTCCCCTGCTGTCGGCACGTACGACCAGCAGCGCGGCGTTCTCGTCGAAGATGGTGGCGGCGTCGCGCGCCGGACCGCGCGACTTGCCCACGCCCGCCTGGGCGATCTGGGCCGCCTGCAGGGCATTGAGCTGGCGCTTGATGAGCGGGAAGGTCTGCCAGACCAGTCCGTTGAAGAAGTCGTGCAGGTTGTCGCGCGTGGGGACCTGGCCGGTGGCGCCGATGAATTCCTCGTAGGCGGTACCTTCGGGCAGCGCGCCCTGGGGCACGAAGCGCAGCGGCAGGCCGCTATCGTTATGCAGCCCGAGCGCCGCCGCATTGCGGTTGAACGCCTCGATGAATTCGTCGCCCGTCAGCGCCAGCCGCGCGAACGCCGGCCGCACCGAGTCGTACCACGGGTGCGACCAGTCGATCTGCGCCAGCATCTGCGGCTTACACCATCTTCCAGTTGATGGTTTCGCCGGCGTTGAGCGGCACCAGCTGGTGCTTGCCGAACGGCAGGGTCTCGGGCAGGGTCCAGGCTTCGCGCTTGAGCGTGATTGAGCCCTCGTTGACCGGCAGGCCATAGAAGCCCGGGCCGTTCAGGCTGGCGAAGGCCTCCAGCTTGTCGAGCGCACCGGCCTGGGCGAAGGCCTCGGTGTACATCTCCATCGCGTGCAGCGCGGTGTAGCAGCCGGCGCAGCCGCAGGCGGCGTACTTGGTGTGCACCGCGTGCGGCGCCGAGTCGGTGCCCAGGAAAAAGCGCTCGTCGCCGCTGGTGGCGGCGGTGACCAGCGCCAGGCGGTGTTCTTCGCGCTTGAGGACCGGCAGGCAGTAATAGTGCGGGCGAATGCCGCCCTTGAAGATCTCGTTGCGGTTGTAGAGCAGGTGGTGGGCAGTGATGGTGGCCGCGATCGGGCCTTCGGCCTCGGCCACGTATTGCGCCGCTTCCTTGGTGGTGATGTGCTCGAACACGACCTTCAGCACCGGCATGTCGCGGCGCAGCGGGCGCATCACGCGCTCGATGAACACGGCTTCGCGGTCGAACAGGTCGATGTCGTGGTCGGTCACCTCGCCATGCACCAGCAGCGGCATGCCGACTTCCTGCATGGTTTCCAGCACCTTGTAGCAGTTGCGCAGGTCGGTCACGCCGGCATCGGAATTGGTGGTGGCGCCGGCAGGGTACAGCTTGACCGCGTGGATGAAGCCACTGTCCTGGGCGCGGCGGATCTCGTCCGGGTCGGTATTGTTGGTGAGATAAAGCGTCATCAGCGGCTCGAAGCGCATACCTTGGGGGAGAGCCGCCAGGATGCGGTCGCGGTAGGCGGCGGCTTGCGCGGTCGTGGTGACCGGTGGCTTGAGGTTCGGCATCACGATCGCGCGCGCGAACTGGCGCGCGGTATGCGGCAGGACGTCGGCCAGCGCCGCGCCGTCGCGCAGGTGCAGGTGCCAGTCGTCAGGGCGGGTGATGGTGATGCTATCTGGGGTCTCGATGGGGGACATGGCAGCTCTCGATTTTCGGATGCCGACATTTTACCCGCAGCGCCGCCCGGGCAGCGCGCCGCCGTCCATTCCGCCGTGCGCCTTGACTAATGAATAATACGGGCCAGGAATTCGCGCGCCCGTTCCGAACGGGTGGCGTTGAAGAACTCTTCCTTGGGACTGTCCTCGACGATGCTGCCGTGGTCCATGAAGACGATGCGGTCGGCCACCTTGCGCGCGAAGCCCATCTCGTGGGTGACGACCATCATCGTCATGCCCTCCTGCGCCAGCCCGACCATTACGTCGAGGACTTCGCCGATCATTTCGGGGTCGAGCGCGGACGTCGGCTCGTCGAACAGCATGGCTACCGGATCCATCGCCAGGGCGCGCGCGATCGCCACCCGTTGCTGCTGGCCGCCCGAGAGCTGGCCCGGGAATTTGTCTTGATGGGCCAGCAGGCCCACGCGGTCGAGGTATTTGAGTCCGCGCTCGAGCGCCTCGTCCTTGCTGCGGCCGAGCACCTTGACCTGGGCCAGCGTCAGGTTTTCGCGTACCGACAGGTGGGGGAAGAGCTCGAAGTTCTGGAACACCATGCCGATGCGCGCGCGCAGCTGCGGCAGTTTCGTCTTCGGGTCGCCGACCGAGATGCCGTCGACCCGCACGACGCCCTCCTGGAAGGGTTCGAGCCCGTTGACGGTCTTGATCAGGGTGGACTTGCCCGAGCCGGACGGCCCGCACACGACCACGACATCGCCGCGCGCGACCCGCGTGCTACATTCGCGCAGCACCTGGAAGTTGCCGTACCACTTGCTGACGTTCTCGATTTCGATCATGCGGTGCCTGTATATGCGCCCTTTTACAGGGCTTGTCGTACGCTGTTGCGTGCGCGCTTGCTGGTAATGTAAGCATGCTTGACAGCATTTCCAGCGCCAAGGATACTTCGGAACTTGCCATATTCTACAGAACGAACTGGCCGTTTCCCCTCTTGAAGCCAGCGTCATGCCCCAATAAATCCGCCAGCGACAGCCCTCGCCTGCCGCCGGTCTTGCACAGGTCCACCGGAAGCTTTATGAACAATCGAAATCGCCTGACCATCTATATCCTGATCGGCCTCGCACTCGGGATCGTCGTCGGTTACTTCGCCAACGCCAATCTCGCCAATCCGGCCGGCTTCGCCGACGCGATGTCGCTGGTGACGACCCTGTTCCTCCGCCTGATCAAGATGATCATCGCACCGCTGGTTTTCGCGACCCTGGTGGTGGGCATCGCCAAGATGGGCGACGCCAAGGAAGTCGGCCGCATCGGCGTCAAGGCGCTGGGCTGGTTCGTGATCGCCTCGGTCATCTCGCTGTCGCTGGGCCTGATCCTGGTGAACCTGTTCCGTCCGGGCGATGCGATGGCGCTGTCGGGCGCGCTGCCGCCGGTCGGCACCTCGTCGGGCATCGTCACCACGAGCCTGACGCTGAAGGAATTCATCACCCACCTGGTGCCGTCGTCGATCGTGGACGGCATGGCCAAGAACGAGATCCTGCAGATCGTCGTGTTCTCGATCTTCTTCGGCACCGCTGCCGCGGCGGTGGGCGCGCGCGCCACGCCGCTGATCGATGCGGTCGACGGCGTCGCCCACATCATGCTCAAGGTGACCGGCTACGTCATGAACTTCGCGCCGATCGCCGTGTTCGCGGCAGTGGCCGGCATCATCGCCAAGAGCGGCCTGGGCGTGCTGTCGACCTACGGCATCTTCATGGCCGAGTTCTACCTCGGCATCGTCCTGCTGTGGGTGGTGCTGATCCTGATCGGCATGGCCTTCCTCGGTCCGCGCGTGCTGCGCCTGATCGCCGAACTGCGCGAGCCGACCCTGCTGGCCTTCTCGACCGCCTCGTCTGAAGCGGCCTTCCCGAAAACCCTGGAAGGCCTGGAGCGCTTCGGCGTCAAGAACCGCCTGGCCGCCTTCGTGCTGCCGATCGGTTACTCGTTCAACCTCGACGGCTCGATGATGTACTGCACCTTCGCCGCCGTGTTCATCGCCCAGGCCTACGGCATCGAACTCGACCTGGCGACCCAGATGACCATGATGCTGGTGCTGATGCTGACCTCGAAGGGCATGGCCGGCGTGCCGCGCGCTTCGCTGGTGGTGATTGCCGCCACCCTCGCCCAGTTCAACATCCCGGAAGCCGGCCTGCTGCTCCTGCTGGGCATCGACCACTTCCTGGACATGGCCCGTTCGGCCACCAACGTGATCGGCAACGGCATTGCGACCGCGGTCGTCGCCAAGTGGGAAGGCGAGCTGGGAGAGCCGGTCAAGGACGTCAGCGTCGCGCCGCTGCGCTGACGCGGGCAAGCACGATACCGAAGGCCTTCCAGTACGGGAGGCCTTTTTTACAAGCAGCCAAACTATAATGAGGAGCGGGACATGAAGCAGCTTTACGCGTTTGGCATGGTATTCGCAATAAGTGGCGCGCAGGCCGCCACCCAGACAGTCGATTGCGGCCGCCTGCTCGACGTGAAAAGCGGCGTCTGGCGCGAGCGCGTCAGCATCGTGGTGGAGAACGGCGAAATCAAGTCGATCGGCCCGATGACCCAGGCGCTGGGCAATATCGACCTGTCGCGCCAGTCCTGCCTGCCGGGCCTGATCGACATGCACGTGCACCTCAGCTTTGAAACCCAGCCTGCGGTGGATTCCTACCGCGACCGCCTCACCGCCGACCCGGCCGACATGGCCTACCGCTCGGTGAAATTCGCCGAGCGCACCCTGATGGCCGGCTTCACCACGGTGCGCGACCTCGGTGCGGAGGACGCCCTGAACGTCTCGCTCAAGCGCGCCATCGCCGCCGGCTCGATCCCCGGCCCGCGCATGTTCACCGCCGGGACGTCGATCGCCACCACCGGCGGCCATGCCGACCCGACCAACAACCTGTCGCACTTCCTGGGCGAGAAAATCGGCACGCCCGGCCCGGAACGGGGCGTAATCGACAGCCCCGAGCAGGGTCGCCAGGCCGTGCGCGCCCGCTACAAGGAAGGCGCGGACCTGATCAAGATCACCGCCACCGGCGGGGTGCTGAGCCAGGCCGCCAACGGGCAGAACTCGCAGTACACCGAGGACGAGCTGCGCGCGATCGTCAGCACCGCCAAGGACTATGGCTTCCGCGTCGCGGCTCACGCGCACGGCGCCGAAGGCATGAAACGGGCGCTGCGCGCCGGCGTCGATTCGATCGAGCACGGCACGCTGATGGACGACGAAACCATCCTTCTCTTCAAGAAGACCGGCCACTGGTACGTGCCGACCATCTCGGCCGGCCGCTACGTGGCCGACAAGGCCAGAATCGACGGCTACTACTCGGCGCTGGTGCGCCCGAAGGCCGCCGCCATCGGGCCGCAGCTGCAAGCCACTTTCGCCCGCGCCCACAAGGCCGGCGTGAAGATCGCCTTCGGCACCGATGCCGGCGTGTTCCCGCATGGCGAAAACGCCAAGGAATTCGGCTACATGGTGGAAGCGGGCATGTCGCCGCTGGAATCGATCCGCGCGGCGACGCTGCACGCGGCCGAACTGCTCGACCAGCCCAAGCGCCTCGGTTCGGTCGAGCCGGGCTTCGCGGCCGACATCATCGCCGTCGACGGCGACCCGCTGCGCGACGTGAAACTGCTCGAACAGGTGAAATTTGTGATGAAAGACGGCGTCGTCTACAAGAAGCTGTAAGGCGCCACGTATAAAGACAAGGAGAGACCATGCAATTCCAGAAGACCAAGCACGCGGCAGCTTCGCTGTTCGCATTCCTGTTCATGCTTACCGGCGCCGTGCAGGCGCAGCAGGCGAAGCTGCCGAACGTGACCATCCTGGCCACCGGCGGCACCATCGCCGGCACCGGCGCCACCAGCACCACGACGGTGGGCTATACCGCCGCCACCGTCGGCGTGCAGGCGCTGATCCAGGCCGTGCCCGAGATCACCAAGGTCGCCAACGTCAGCGGCGAGCAGGTGTTCCAGATCGCCAGCGAGAACATGGGCAACGAGCACTGGCTGATCCTGGCCAAGCGCGTCAACGTGCTGCTGGCCCAGCCGAACGTCGACGGCATCGTCATCACCCACGGCACCGACACGCTCGAAGAAACGGCCTATTTCCTGAACCTGGTCGTCAAAAGCAGGAAGCCGGTGGTGGTGGTGGGCTCGATGCGCCCGTCCACGGCCCTGTCGGCCGACGGTCCGATCAACCTGTACAACGCGGTGCAACTGGCCGGCTCGCAAGAGGCTGTCGGACGCGGCGTCCTGGTGGCGATGAACGACCAGATCAACGGCGCGCGCGACGTCACCAAGTCGAACACGACGACGGCCGACACCTTCAAGGCGTCGGAACTGGGCATGCTCGGCTATATCCAGGGCGGCAAGCCGTATTTCTATCGCACCGCCACCCGCCGCCACACGGTCGATACCGAGTTCGACGTGATGAACCTGTCCGTCTTGCCGCAGGTCGAAGTCGCCTATGCGCATGCAAACGTCGGGCCGGTGGCGATCGACGCGCTGGTGGCCTCGGGCGCCAGGGGATTGGTCCATGCGGGCGTCGGTAATGGCTCGCTGCCGGCCAAGGTGCGTCCTGCTTTGTCCGCTGCGCGCAAGAAGGGCGTGATCATCGTGCGCTCGGCACGGGTCGGCCAGGGCATCGTGGCGCGCAATGGCGAGGCCAATGACGACGAGCTCGATTTCGTGGCGGGGGATAACCTGTCGCCGCAGAAGGCGCGGATCTTGCTGATGCTGGCGTTGACGAAGACGAGCGGCACCAAGGAGATTCAGCGGATGTTTTCTACCTACTGATTGTCAGGACACGTCCGTCAGCACGTCATCCCGGCGCAGGCCGGGATCCAAGTTTGCACGCGCTCAGATACGGCTTGCTTACTCACAGCACGACGGAATTGGGTCCCGGCCTTCGCCGGGACGACGGTCTTGAGGGTAACGATGAAAACGAAGTAGCGGCCTCACAACTGCCGTCCCGCCCCCCTCCCTACTTCGCCAACTCCAGCGGCGGCGACGCCAACTCCTCATCCGGCCGCGCCAGCTGCCGTTCCCACATCTGCGCATACAAACCGCGCGCCGCCAGCAGCGTGCCGTGCGTGCCGCGCTCGACGATCTTGCCGTGATCGAGCACGATGATCTGCTGCGCATCCGCGATGGTCGACAGGCGGTGCGCGATCACCAGGGTGGTGCGGTCTTTCGCGATCTCTTTCAGCTGCGCCTGGATCGCCTGCTCGGCCTTGGAGTCGAGCGCCGACGTCGCCTCGTCGAAGATCAGGATCGCCGGGTTTTTCAATAAGGTCCGGGCAATCGCCACGCGCTGTTTCTCGCCGCCCGACAGCTTCAGGCCGCGCTCGCCCACCATGGTCTTGTACCCGTCCGGCAGGCTTTCGATGAAATCGTGGATCGACGCCGCGCGCGCCGCCGCGACGATGTCCTCGTGCGAGGCGCCAGGTTTGCCATAGGCGATGTTGTATTCGATGCTGTCGTTGAACAGCACCGTGTCCTGCGGCACGATGCCGATCGCCGCGCGCAGCGAAGCTTGCGTGATGGCGCGCAGGTCCTGGCCGTCGATGCGGATCGACCCGCCGTTGACGTCATAGAAGCGGAACAGCAGGCGCGACAGGGTCGACTTGCCCGAGCCGCTGTGGCCCACCACTGCCGTCGTGGTGCCTGCGGGGATGGTGAAGTCGACGTCGAACAGGATCTGGCGCTTGGCTTCGTAGCTGAACTCGACGTGCGAGAACTCGACCCGGGCGCCCTTGACGGGATCCGTCACGAGCGGCTGGGCGCCGGGACTGTCGGCCACTTCGCGGTTCTGGTCGAGCAGCGAGAACAGGCGCTCCATGTCGGCCAGGCTCTGCTTGATCTCGCGGTAGATCACGCCCAGGAAGTTCAGCGGGATGTACAACTGGATCATGAAGGAGTTCACCAGCACCAGGTCGCCCAGGGTCATGGTGCCGGCGATCACGCCTTCGGTGGCGCGCCACAGGATCAGGGTGACGGCGGTGGCGATGATAAGCGATTGGCCGGTGTTGAGCACCGACAGCGAAGTCTGCGAGCGCACCGCGGCGTTCTCGTAGCTCTGCAGGCCCTGGTCGTAGCGCTTGGCTTCGTAGTCTTCGTTGCCGAAGTATTTGACGGTCTCGTAATTGATCAGCGAATCGATGGCCTTGGTGTTGGCTTTCGAGTCGAGGTCGTTCATCGTGCGGCGGAAATGGGTGCGCCATTCGGTCACGATCACGGTGAACGCGATATAGCTGACCAGCGCCACGGCGGTGATGATGGTGAACCAGATGTCGTAGTTCAGCACCAGGTAGCCCAGCACCAGCGTGATCTCCACCAGGGTGGGCAGCACGTTGAACAGCGAGTAGGAGATGAGCGAATTGACGCCGCGGGTGCCGCGCTCGATGTCGCGCGTCATGCCGCCGGTCTGGCGGTTCAGGTGGAAGCGTAGCGACAGCGCGTGCAGGTGGCGGAATACTTGCAGGGCGATCGTGCGGACCGCGCGCTGGGTGACGCGCGCGAATAAAAATTCGCGCAGTTCGGTGAACAGCGTGGTGGACAGGCGCAGCAAGCCGTAGGCGATCAGCGCGCCCAGCGGCAGCACCAGCAGCGCCTTGGGATTGGCCGGGTCGATCGCGAGCTGGTCGATCAGCTGCTTGAGCACCAGCGGCACGCCGACGTTGGCCAGTTTTGCGCCGACCAGGGCGGCCAGCGCCGCCAGCACGCGCCACTTGTAGACCCACAGGTAGGGGAACAGCGTGCGCAGCGTGGCCCAGTCGTTGCGGGGCACGCCTTTCGAATCGGGTGGCAGGGGGACAGTACTGGCGGGGGTGCGTCGCATGGCAGGGCTTCTGGATTTATGGTTCAATTCGTGACGATTGTAGCTTTTACCGGAAAAACAAGATGACCACGCCCCAAAACACCCCACCCGCCCCGCACACGCGTCTGCCAGAAGGCAAGATGCCGGAACTGCGCGTGATGCCTGCGCCGTCCGACGCCAACGTGTACGGCGACGTGTTCGGCGGCTGGATCATGGCCCAGGTCGACGTCGCCGGCTCGCTGCCGGCCACCCGCCGCGCCAATGGCCGCGTGGCCACCATTGCCGTCAATTCCTTCCTGTTCAAGCAGCCCGTGTTCGTGGGCGATCTGCTGTCGTTCTACGCCAACATCGTCAAGGTCGGCAATACCTCGATCACCGTCTGCGTCGAGGTCTATGCCGAGCGCAACCGCCTGCAGTCCGATGTCGTGAAAGTGACCGAAGCGCAGCTGACCTATGTCGCCACCGGCCCGGACCGCAAGCCGCGCCAGCTGCCGCCGCTCGATTCGCTGATCTCGCGCGAATAAGGCGCCATGCCGACGCGCCGGCATTTCCTGTTAGATGGCGCACGCCTGTCGGCAGCGCTGTCGAGCGTGTCATTGGCCGCCTGCGCCTCGTCCGGCAAAGGCCCCTACCCGTTCAGCCTGGGCGTGGCCTCCGGCTCGCCGCTGCCCGATTCGGTGATCCTGTGGACGCGCATCCTGAGCGATCCGCTGGGCGCCGCGCCGATGGCGCCCGTGGCGATGCCGGTGCGCTGGGAAGTGGCGAGCGATGAGGCCTTCCGCAGCATTGCGGCCAGCGGCACCGCCGTCGCGGCGCCGGAACTGGCCCACAGCGTCCACGTCGACGTGAAAGCCCTGGCTCCCGACCGGCCCTACTGGTACCGCTTCATGCTGGGCGACGCCGTCAGCCCGGTCGGCCGCACGCGCACCGCGCCCGGCCGCGACAGCATGCCGGGCATGCTCAAGCTGGCCGTCGCCTCCTGCCAGCATTGGGAATTCGGCAGCTATGCGGCGCACCGCCACATCGCGGCCGCCAATCCCGACCTGGTCGCCTTCCTGGGCGACTACATCTACGAATGGGGCCCCTACCAGCTGCGTCACCCGGCGCGCGCGGTGCGCAGCAACGAGTCGTTCACGCTGCAGGAGTACCGCAAGCGCTACGCGCAGTACAAGAGCGACCCGGACCTGCAGGCGGCGCACCACGCCGCGCCCTGGATCGTGACCTGGGACGACCACGAGGTCGGCAACGACTACGCCGCCCTGCGCGACGAGCGCTTAGCAAGCGACTTCGCGGCGCGCCGGGCAGCGGCCTACCAGGCCTTCTACGAGCACATGCCGCTGCGCCTGCCCCAGGTAAGGCGTGACGGCTTCGGCGCCGTGCCGCTGTTCCAGCGCTACGACTGGGGACGGCTGGCGCGCTTCCACGTGCTCGACGACCGCCAGTACCGCTCGCCGCAGGTGTGCGCCAAATCGAGCACCCGCGGCGGCTCGAACGCAGTGTTCGCACGCGGCTGCGAAGCGCTGCGCGATCCGCGCCGCACGATGCTGGGCCTTGATCAGGAAGCCTGGCTGGAATCCGGCCTGGCGACCTCGCGCGCGAAGTGGAACATCCTGGCCCAGCAGACCCTGATGGCGCAGTCGAGCAGCGTGCCGGTGCTCACGCCGGATGATGGCCGCTTCTGGACCGATGGCTGGGACGGCTATCCGGCGGCGCGCCGGCGCCTGCTCGACACCATCGTGAAACACGGCGCCCACAACCCGCTGGTGCTGGGCGGCGACGTGCACACCTTCTATGCGGCCTCGCTGCGGCCGGACTTTTCCAAAGCCGTGTCGAAGCAGAACCCGGTGGTGGCGACCGAGTTCGTGGGCACTTCGGTGACCTCGAGTTCGCGCCCGCAGCAGCGCACCCTGGCGCAGATGGAAAACAATCCGCACATGCTGTACGGGCGCAGCGACAAGCGCGGCTACCTGCTGCTGGAGATCACGCCGAAACAGGCGGTGGCGCGCTGCATGGGCCTGGACGACGTGCACGATGCGAAGTCGGCGATCGGGCAGCTGGCGGCGTTCAGGGTGGATGATGGGGTGGCGGGGGCGATGCGGCTGGGCTGAGGTGGTGCGGTGCGGAATTGGGGTGACGGTCTTTAAGCAAGCTAAACAGGACGCGACCGTAGTCCGCTACCTGTAAACGTCATCCCGGCGAAGGCCCACTGCTGTCCGGAATAATTTGTAGGGAAATCGCTGAAAGGGTTGCAGGGAGTGGGTTACGGGCGTATACCCGAAGTCGCCAAACTTAAAACTCAAACCCTGCAACATGTTCAG
>NZ_JCASIH010000019.1:0-83185 GCF_059685935.1 Telluria sp. ZT3P39 | reverse complement strand
CCACGACGACCTGATGGCGCGCGAAGGCGCCTACCACCGCCTCTACGAAGCGCAGGCGCGCAACGTGGACCAGGATCCAGACGACAAGGACGACTAAATGACGACCAATTTTCAACTACGCCGCGACAGTTTCGGCAAGCTGGTGCTCACCACGGCTGAAGGTGAAGAGATTGTGGGCGTCATTCCGGTGCGCGCCTTCCCGATCCAGGCGCCGACCCGCGGCATTTCCCTGGTGCGCGACGGCGGCAAGGAAGCGGCCTGGATCGACGACCTCGCCGAGCTGCCGGAACAGATGCGCAGCCTGGTGCAGGAAGAAATCGAGGGCCGCGAATTCATCCCCGAGATTTTGCACATCAAGGACGTGTCGAGCTTCGCCACGCCCTGCACCTGGTATGTGAAGACCGACCGCGGCGACACCGAGTTCGTGCTGAAAGTGGACGAAGACATCCGCCGCGTCGGCGAAGCTTCGCTGCTGGTGTCGGACAGCCACGGCATCAACTTCCTGGTGCGCGACATGTTCCACATCGACAAGCACACGCGCAAGATCCTCGACCGCTTCCTGTAGCCGCTTGCGGCGGCGCGAATGTTCGCGGTCCCACAGACGCGCCGCCCGATCGCCGCTAGAGTCCTCCCATCGGCCACACCGGCCAGGGGAGACATCATGGATTCAATCAACCGCAACCAGCCCGAACTCAACCGCCGCGACCTGCATGGCGTCGATGCCGTCGAATGTCTCAAGGACATCGTCGACGACGCCAAATCCTGCTTCTTCACCACCCAGGGCGGCATCGGCCCGAGCCGCGGCATGCGCCCGATGAGCGTGCGCGAGATCGACGACGCCGGCCAGTTGTGGTTCCTGAGCGCCAGCGACAGCCACAAGAACGCCGAAATCGCCGCCAACCCGGCAGTGAAGCTCTATTTCCAGAAATGCACGCATTCCGGTTTCGTCGAAGTCGACGGCTATGCCGAGGTGCTGACCGACCGCGCGCGCATCAAGGAACTGTGGAACTTCATGCTCAAGACCTGGTTCACCGAAGGCGAGGACGATCCGCGCATCACCGCGATCCGCGTGATTCCACGCCAGGGCTACTACTGGGACAACAAGCACGGCGATGCGGTTGCCGGCGCCAAGATCGTGGTCGGCGCGGTGCTCGGCAAGACGCTGGACGATTCGATTGAAGGCAGGCTGAGTTTCTAAGCGGCGACATCGCCCCATGAACGCGCCGCCGCTTCACTTCGTGGTGGTCACCATCGGCTCGGCGGGCGACCTGTTCCCCTTCATGCGGATGGCGCTGGCATTGGGCGAGGCCGGGCAGCGCGTCACCCTGCTGGGGGCCGAGCAGCACGCCCCCTATGTGGCGCAGGCCGGGCTGGCCTTCCACGGCCTGCCGGCGGACGAAGCGGTGCTCGACCATCCCGACCTGTGGCATCCGACGCGCGGCCTGGCCGTCGTCTGGCGTGCGACGCGCCCGGCCATGGCGCAGCTCCCGGCCTTCATCGCCGGTTTGCCGCCCGGCGAACGCGTGGTGCTGCTGGTCCATCCACTGGCCCTGCCGGAAGCGGACCTGTGCCGCACACTGCGGCCCGGTCTGAAAATCGCGGCGGCCTACCTGGCGCCCTCGAACCTGCCGACGGTGCACGATCCGCTCATGCTCGGCCCCTGGCCGGTGCCGCGCTGGGTGCCGCTGGGTGCGCGCCGCTGGCTGTGGCGCCGCATCGGCAATGCGCTCATCAACCCGGTGGCGCTGCCAGATGTGAACGCGGCGCGCAGTCGGCATGGCCTGGCGCCCGTAAGCGACCTGATCGGCCACATCGTGGCCGTGCCCGACCTGTCGCTCACCCTGTTCCCCGAATGGTTCGCCCCGACCCAGCCGGATTGGCCGCAGCCTTTGGTTCGCGGCGACTTTCCCCTGTACGACCCGGCGCCGGATGCGCAGCTCGCCCCCGGGATCGCCCGCTTCATCGAAGAGGGCGCACCGCCGGTCGTCTTCACGCCGGGTACCGGCAACCGCCAGGCCGCGCATTACTTCCGCTGTGCGCTGGAGGCCTCGGCCAGGCTCGGTCTGCGGGCGATCTGCTTGAGCCCGCACCGCGCGCAGCTGCCGGCCCACCTGCCGTCGCCGGTGATGTGGCAGGACTACGTGCCGCTGCGCGTGCTGCTGCCGCACGTGGCCGCGCTGGTGCATCACGGCGGCATCGGCACCATGGCCGAAGCCCTGCGCGCCGGCACGCCCCAGCTGGTCGTGCCGCTGGCGCACGACCAGTTCGACAACGCGGCGCGGGCGGAAAGGCTCGGCGTCGGCGCCAGCCTGCACGCGGCGCGCCTGAATCCGGCACGCCTGGCGGCGGCGCTGCGCCGGGTGACCGGGGCGGACGTCGCCGTGCGGGCAAAGGAGGCCAGCGCCCGGTTTCGCGGGCCGGACGGCGTCGCTCAGGTGCGCGACCGCCTGCTGGCCCTCGCAGGAGCGCCATAGCGCTACTGTTCGTGAGCGCACCGTCAGCGTGGCTGGAGGGCACCACAATGGCCCATCGACCATGAGGATGGGATGGCATGCGCAACAAAGACAAAGGGCTGCCCGCCACCGGCGAAGGCCAGAATGGCTACGTCCGGGTGCGCGGCGCCAGAGAACACAACCTGAAGAACGTCGACGTCGACATCCCGCGCGGCGCGCTGGTGGTGTTCACCGGCGTGTCCGGCTCCGGTAAATCCTCGCTGGCCTTCGGCACGCTGTACGCGGAAGCCCAGCGGCGCTACCTCGAATCGGTCTCGCCCTATGCGCGCCGGCTGTTCCACCAGATGCCGGTGCCGGAAGTCGACGAGATCGAAGGCCTGCCGCCGGCCGTCGCCCTGCAGCAGCAGCGCGGCTCGCCCACCGCCCGCTCCTCGGTCGGCAGCGTCAGCACCTTGTCGAACTCCCTGCGCATGCTGTACTCGCGCGCCGGCGACTATCCGCCGGGGCAAGAGCTGCTGTACGCCGAGTCGTTCTCGCCGAATACCCCGGAAGGCGCCTGCACCCAGTGCTCGGGCCTGGGCCGCGTCTACGAAGTCACCGAGCAGTCGCTGGTGCCGGACGATACCCTCACCATCCGCGAGCGCGCCGTGGCGGCCTGGCCGCCAGCCTGGCATGGCCAGAACCTGCGCGACATCCTGGTGACGATGGGCTATGACGTCGATACCCCCTGGCGCGAGCTGCCGAAAAAGGACCGCGACTGGATTTTGTTTACCGACGAGACGCCGTCCGTTCCCGTGTACGCCGGCCTCACGCCCAAGGAAACCAAGGCGGCGCTCCGGCGCAAGGAGACGCCCAGCTACCAGGGCACCTTCACCGGCGCGCGCCGCTACGTGCTGCAGACCTTTGCCAATACCGAGAGCGCGTCCATGAAAAAGCGCGTCGCGCGCTACATGGTCAGTACAGAATGTCCGCTCTGCCGCGGCAAGCGGCTGCGCCAGGAAGCGCTGTCGGTCACCTTTGCCGGCATGGACATCACCGAGCTGTCGCGCACGCCGCTGGCGCGGCTGAGTGAACTCATGCAGCCGTATGCCGCCGGCGAG
The DNA here is from genome assembly GCF_059685935.1 of Telluria sp. ZT3P39. NCBI lineage: Bacteria > Pseudomonadati > Pseudomonadota > Betaproteobacteria > Burkholderiales > Oxalobacteraceae > Telluria > Telluria sp. ZT3P39. The sequence continues at coordinate 79,632 of NZ_JCASIH010000019.1, read as the reverse complement.
GCCCTGAAGGACAAGCGCCGCGCCAAGGAGCATCCCGAGCAGATGATCGTCACCCAGCGCATTGCGCAAGACCTGTGCGCGAGACTTGGGGTGCTGCTCGACCTGGGCCTGGGCTACCTGGCGCTGGAGCGCAGCACGCCGACCCTGTCGCCGGGCGAGCTGCAACGCCTGCGCCTGGCCACCCAGGTGCGCTCGAACCTGTTCGGCGTCGTGTACGTGCTGGACGAGCCCTCGGCCGGCCTGCACCCGGCCGACACCGAGGCCTTGCTCGACGCGCTGGCCCAGTTGAAAAGCGCGGGCAACTCGCTGTTCGTGGTCGAGCATGCGCTGGACGTGATCCGCCAGGCCGACTGGATCGTCGATGTCGGCCCGGCCGCGGGCGAGAAGGGCGGCCAGGTGTTATATAGCGGCGCACCGGCCGGCCTGAAACAGGTGGCCGCCTCGCAGACGCGCAGCTACCTGTTCGACGAATTGCCGCTGGCGCCGCGCACCCCGCGCGAGCCCACCGGCTGGCTGCGGCTGGAAGGCGTCACGCGCAACAACCTCAACCAGCTCGACGCCGAGTTTCCGCTCGGGGTATTGAGCGCGGTGACGGGCGTATCCGGCTCCGGCAAATCGAGCCTGGTCAGCCAGGTGCTGGTCGAGCTGGTGGCCCAGGCACTTGGCCATCCCGCACCCGACCAGGATGCGGGCGAGGGCGAGGAGCCCGGGCTGGAGCAAGAGGCGGCGCTGCCGCTGGAAGGCCGCATCGTCTCTGGCATGGAAGGCGTGCGCCGCATGGTGCGGGTCGACCAGAAGCCCATCGGCCGCACCCCGCGCTCGAACCTGGCCACCTATACCGGCCTGTTCGACGGCGTGCGCAAGCTGTTCGCGGCCACGCCGGATGCCAAAAAACGCCGCTACGACGCCGGGCGCTTCTCGTTCAATGTGGCCAAGGGCCGCTGCGAGCACTGCGCCGGCGAAGGTTTCGTGATGGTCGAGCTGCTGTTCCTGCCCAGCGTGTATGCGCCATGCCCGACCTGCGAAGGGGCGCGCTACAACGCGAAGACGCTGGAAGTGACCTACCGCGGCCGCAACATCGCTCAGGTGCTGGGCATGACCGTGGGGGAGGCGATCGACTTCTTCGAAGGCGAACCGCTGGTCGGGCGCGCGCTCGAAGTGCTGCGCGAAGTCGGGCTCGACTACCTGCGCCTGGGCCAGCCGGCCACCGAGCTGTCGGGCGGCGAGGCGCAGCGCATCAAGCTGGCCTCCGAGTTGCAGCGGGCCGGCCGCGGCAACACCTTGTACGTGCTGGACGAGCCGACCACCGGCCTGCATCCGCGCGATGCCGACCGCCTGGTGGTGCAGCTCAACCGCCTGGTCGACGCGGGCAACACGGTCATCGTGGTCGAGCACACGATGCGGGTGGTGGCGGGCTGCGACTGGGTGATCGACGTGGGGCCGGGGGCGGGCGACATGGGCGGCACCGTGGTCTGCGCCGGGCCGCCGGCCGAAGTGGCTGCCTGCAAGGCGAGCCGGACGGCGCCTTATCTTGCGGCCCACCTGGCGGCGCGGCCCAAAGGAAAGCAGGCCCCGCAGGTGGCAAGGAAATGATTTTCATAATGACAATATCTGTGTCAGATTAACATTCAATTGTGCGAATGGAATTTCAGCAATGCATTAGACTTAGGATATTTTTCTCCTAACATTCCCTACGCATGCCCGGCTCATCCATCGATAATTCGCAGTTCCGCCGCATCCTGACGCGCAACGTCGCCTTGCCCCTGGCAATGAGCGTCGTCACGGCCGTGGTGTTCGTAGGCATCATCGCCTACCTGATCAATGTCCTGAACTGGGTCGAGCACTCGGAACGCGTGATCGGCAACGCCCAGGAGGTGAGCAAGCTGTCCGCCGAGATGGAGACGGGCCTGCGCGGCTACCTGATCGCCAACGACGAGGCATTCCTGTCTCCCTACATGCTGGCGCGCCGCCGCATGCAGGACGGCTTGCAGGACTTGGCGCGGCTCGTCTCGGACAATCAGGTGCAGACCGATCGAGTGCGTCGGATCCAGTCGGTGCAGACCCAGTGGGACCAGTTCGCCACCGAGATGATCGCCCTGCGGCGCGAGGACGGCGATTTCGTCGGGCCTGTGCGCGCCGGACGCGGCAAGACCCTCACCGACGACGTGCGCCGCACCTTCGAGCAGTTCCTCGATCTCGAACGCCGCCTGCTGCAGGAGCGTAACGAGCAGGCGCGCCGCGTCACGACCTGGTCGGTGGTCAGCTTCCTGGCGCTCAGCCTCCTGGTCGGCATCGGCCTGGCCCTGTTCGGCCGCCGCCAGCTGGTGTCCCTGTCGGATTCGTACCAGGAGACGCTCGAGCACGAGGCCGAGCATAACGCCCAACTGCGCCATCAGGACTGGCTGCGCTCCGGCCAGGCCGAGCTGGCAGCGCTGAGCACCGGCATCCACACGCTCGAGCCGCTGGCCGACGTGGTATTGCGGCATGTGACCGGCTACCTGGACGGCGTCGTGGCAGCCATGTATTCGCATGGCGAGGACGGCGTGCTGCGCCGGATCGGCGCCTATGGCTTCGCCTACGATGCAGCCGACGACGCGCAGGTGCTGATGCTGCGCGATTCGCTGGCCGGCCGCGCCGTGCTGGAAAACCGCATCCTGGTCGTGAAGGACCTGCCGGCCGGTTACATCAAGGTGGCAACGAGCCTGGGCGAGTCCGCGCCGCGCGAACTGCTGATCGCGCCGGTCCACAACCACGGCAAGATCAAGGGCGTGATCGAGATCGGCTTCCTGCATCCGGTGGGAGCGCGCGACCGCGAGTTCATGGAACTGGTCGCCCCGGCGATCGGCGCCTCGGTGGCCTCGGTGCTGTACCGCCTGCGCCTGCAGCATGCGCTGGAAGAAACCCAGACCCTGAACGAGGAACTGCAGGTGCAGCAGGAAGAGCTGCGCACCGCCAACGAGGAACTCGAAGAGCAGTCGCGCGCGCTGGAAGAATCGCAGTCGGCGCTGGAGAACCAGCAGTCGGAACTGCGCGCCACCAACGACCAGCTGGCCGAGCAGGCGCTCAACCTGGACATGAAGAACGCTTCCTTGAGCAGCGCCCAGGAGCAGCTGCGCGAGCGCGCGCTGGAACTGGAGCGCGCCAGCCGTTATAAATCCGAGTTCCTCGCCAATATGTCGCACGAGCTGCGCACGCCGCTCAACAGCTCGCTGATCCTGGCCAAGCTCCTGTCCGACAACGTACCGGGCAACCTGAACGAGGAGCAGGTGCGCTTCGCCCAGACCATCTACTCGGCCGGCAACGACCTGCTGCACCTGATTAACGACATTCTCGACATCTCGAAGGTCGAAGCCGGCAAGCTCGAACTGGTGCCGGAAGACGTGCCGCTGCGCCGCATGGTCGAGGGCATGGCCCGCACCTTCGAGGCGCTGGCGCGCCAGAAGGCGCTCGACTTCTCCGTGACGGTCGAGGCCAGCGTGCCGGCGACCATCGTCACCGACCGCCAGCGCGTCGAGCAGATCCTGAAGAACCTGATGTCGAACGCGGTGAAGTTCACCGACGCCGGCGCCGTCAACATGCTTGTCTCGGTCACGCCCGAAGGCTGGGTGCAGTTCGCCGTGCGCGATTCCGGCATCGGCATTCCGCAAGAACAGCAGGACAAGATTTTCGACGCCTTCCACCAGGCCGACGGCACCACCAGCCGCCGCTTCGGCGGCACCGGCCTGGGACTGTCGATCTCGCGCGACCTGACCAACCTGCTGGGCGGCAGCCTGACGGTGGCAAGCGTGCCGGGCGAGGGCAGCCTGTTTACCCTGAGCCTGCCGCGCAACGGCACTGTAGCGGCCAGCCCGCCGCCGCCCACGGTGCAGGCGCCGCAGGCCTTCCAGCCGGTGCAGCAGGCGCCCGCACCGTCCGCTCCGGCAGCCGATGGAGCGCCGGCCGCAAGCTTCGCGGACGATCGCGACCAGCCCACCGAGGGCGCGCGTACCGTGCTGGTGGTCGAGGACGACCCCGAGTTCGCCCGCATCCTGTTCGAACTGGCGCACGAACTCGATTACCGCTGCCTGGTGGCGCTGACCGCCGGCGAAGGCCTGGCGCTGGCCGCCAGCCAGAAACCGGACGCCGTGCTGCTCGACATCCGCCTGCCGGACGGCTCGGGCCTGTCGGTGCTGCAGCAACTGAAGGACAACCCGGCCACCCGCCACATCCCGGTGCACATCGTGTCGAGCATCGAGAACGGTGGCGAAGCCCTGCACCTGGGCGCGATCGGCTATGCGCTCAAGCCTACCTCGCGCGAGCAGCTCGAGGAAGTGTTCCGCAAGCTGCAGGAAAAGTCGTCGCAGAAGATCAAGCGCGTGCTGCTGGTGGAGGACGACGAGCGCCAGCGCGACAGCGTGGTCAAGCTCATCGCCGATGCCGACGTCGAGATCAATGCGGTCGGCACCGGCGGCGAAGCCCTCGAGCTGCTGCACAAGCAGATCTACGACTGCATGATCATCGACCTGAAGCTGCCCGACATGCAGGGCAGGGAGCTGCTCGAGCGCATGTCGCACGAAGAGCTGTGCTCCTTCCCGCCGGTGATCGTCTACACCGGGCGCAACCTGACGCGCGACGAGGAGACCGAGCTGCTCAAGTATTCGCGCTCGATCATCATCAAGGGCGCGCGCTCGCCCGAGCGCCTGCTCGACGAAGTCACGCTGTTCCTGCACAAGGTGGAAAGCGAGCTGTCGTCCGAGCGCCAGAGCATGCTGAAAACCGTGCGTGGGCGCGACCGCGTGTTCGAAGGCCGCACCATCCTGCTGGTGGACGACGACGTGCGCAACGTGTTTGCGCTCACCAGCGCGCTGGAGTCGCGCGGCGCCAAGGTCGAAGTAGGCCGCAACGGCTTCGAAGCGATCGCCAGGCTCGACGAAGTGCCGGGCATCGACCTGGTGCTGATGGACGTGATGATGCCCGGGATGGACGGGCTGGAAGCGACGGGTCGCATCCGCGCGGACGGGCGTTTCGACCGCCTGCCGATCATCGCGATCACGGCCAAGGCCATGAAGGACGACCAGGAGCAGTGCCTGGCCGCCGGAGCGAACGATTACCTGGCCAAGCCGATCGACCTGAGCCGCCTGTATTCGCTGCTGCGGGTGTGGATGCCGGCACTGGAGCGGATTTGAGTATTTCCGACAACCTGCCGGCGACGCCGCCGGACGATTTCGACATCGAGCTGAAAATGCTGGTGGAAGCGGTCTACCTGAAGTACAACTACGACTTCCGGGACTACACCGGCGCCTCGCAGAAGCGCCGCATCCTGGTGGCGATGCGCGAGATGGATTGCGCGACCGTATCAAGTCTTCAGGCGAAGGTGATGCACGAGCCGGACGGCTTTGCCCAGCTGCTGCAATACCTGACCATTCCCGTGACCGAGATGTTCCGCGACCCGGACTACTGGACCGCCATCCGCGAGCAGGTCGTGCCCTTCCTCAAGACCTACCCGTCGCTCAAGCTCTGGGTGGCCGGCTGCAGCACCGGCGAAGAGGTGTATTCGCTGGCGATTTTGCTGCAGGAAGAAGGCCTGCTCGAGCGCGCCATCATCTACGCCACCGACATCAACCCGGAATCGCTGGAAGCGGCGCGGCGCGGGGTGTTCGCGCTCGATCGCATGCGCCTGTACACCGTGAACTACCAGAAGGCCGGCGGCAAGCAGGCCTTCTCGGATTACTACACGGCCGCCTACGACGGCGCCCTGTTCAACCGCGTGCTGATCGAGAACGTGACCTTCGCCGACCACAGCCTGGCCACCGACAGCGTGTTTTCGGAAACCCATTTCGTCAGCTGCCGCAACGTGCTGATCTACTTCAACCGCCGCCTGCAGGACCGCGTGCTGGGGCTGTTCCACGATTCGCTGTGCTACCGCGGCTTCCTGGGCCTGGGCAGCAAGGAGAGCATCGATTTCTCGGCCTATGCCGACCGTTTCGACGTGCTGGCCAAGCGCGAGCGCCTGTTCCGCAAGGGGATGCTGTGAGCGTCTCCGAACAGGTGAGGAAAGCGCTGGCCGGGCGCCGCATCGAACTGGTGGTGATCGGCGGCTCGGCCGGCGGCGTCGATGCCCTGGTCGGGCTGCTGCCGGCGCTGACCGAGCGCTTTCGTTCGGCGGTGGTATGCATCCTGCACGTGCCGGCCGACCGCGAGAGCCGGCTGGCCGAGCTGTTCGACCTGCGCACGGGCCTGCCGGCGCGCGAGGCGCGCGACAAGGAAACGGTCGAACCCGGCGTCATCTTCTTCGCCGGTTCGGGCTATCATCTGTCGGTGGAACGCGATCGGACCTTTTCCCTGAGCTGTGAACCCCCGGTGCAGTTCGCGCGCCCGGCGATCGACCTCTTGATGGAATCGGCCGCCGATGCCTATGGTCCGGCGCTGGCCGGCATCCTGCTCACCGGCGCCAACCACGATGGCGCCGAGGGCATGCGCCGGATCCGTGAGCGCGGCGGGCTGACGGTGGTGCAGGACCCGGGCGAGGCCCAGGCCAGCGCCATGCCGGTCGAGGCCATCCGGCGCTGCGCGCCGCATCTCGTGCTGCCCCTGTCCGGTATCCGGGCATTGCTTCCCCTGTTGGAGACCCCATGAGCGTCCATGACCCTAGCAAACTCCTGATCGTCGACGACCTTCCGGAAAACCTGCGCGCCCTCGACGCCCTGATCCGCGGCGAAGAGCGCCTCACGTTCCAGGCCTCGTCCGGCGAGGCGGCGCTGGCGCTGATGCTCGAGCACGAGTTCGCGCTGGCCATCCTCGACGTGCAGATGCCGGACATGGACGGCTTCGAGCTGGCCGAAATGATGCGCTCGACCTCGCGCACCCGCGACATCCCGATCGTGTTCGTCTCGGCCGCGGGGCGCGAACTCAATTACGCTTTCAAGGGCTACGAGACCGGCGCGGTGGATTTCCTGTACAAGCCGCTCGACCCGGACGCCGTGCGCAGCAAGGTGAACGTGTTCGTCACGCTCGACCAGCAGCGCCGCGAGATGCGGCGCCAGATGGCCGCGCTCGAGCGCAGCCGCCAGGAGCAGGAAACCCTGTTGCGCGAACTGAACCAGACCCAGGAAGAACTGCAGCGCTCGCTGCGCATGCGCGACGAATTCATGTCGCTGGTCGCGCACGAGCTGCGCACGCCTCTGAACACCCTGTTCCTGGAAGCGCAGATGCGCAGCCTGCAGCTCAAGCGCGGCACGCTGGCCACCATCGGGCCCGAGCAGTTCGACGCCATGATCAAACGCGACGAGCGCCAGATCAAGGCCATGATCCGCCTGATCGACGACATGCTCGACGTCTCGCGCATGCGCAGCGGCCAGCTCTCGATCCGCCCCAACCAGGTCGAGCTCATGGACCTGCTCGGGCGTATCGTCAGCGACCTGTCGCTGCAGGCCGCCGCCACCGGCAGCACGCTGTCGCTGCGCGAGCACCATCCGGTGCAGGGCTGCTGGGACGAGTTCCGCATCGAGCAGGTGGTGGTCAACCTGCTGACCAATGCCATGCGCTATGGCGGCGGCGGACCGGTCGAGGTCAGCGTGCAGTACAGCGGCGACGTGGTGCGCATCGACGTGCGTGACGAGGGCAAGGGCATCTCCCCCGGCGACCTGGATCGCATTTTCGAGCCGTATGAGCGCGGTGCGCGCAATGGCGAGCCGAAGGGGCTGGGCCTGGGGCTGTACATCTCGCGCCAGCTGGCCATGTCGCATGGGGGCGAGCTGCGGGTCACTAGCCGGCCGGGCGAGGGATCGACGTTTACGCTGGTGCTGCCGTGTTGTGAGCAGACGGAAGCGGCAACCGCTTGACTTCGTAGGGTGGCCGGCTTCGCCGGCCGCGCGTTCAACAGGCTCATGATCTGCCGCGACGACTACTCCCCCGTGATTTGAACGCGCGGGCAAGGTAGTTCAGGCCAATGGCCTGAACTACGAATTGCCCACCCTACGAGCAGCAGGCCAATCGGCCTATCGAAGCACCGGCTTGCACCCCGCTGTCAATTCGTCCACACTGCTCGCCTATGTTTGTTATGACTTCGGTCAAACCTGTCTGATAGTCAAAATCTATAACGAGCATCGAATCAATCAATTTCACAATAGACGAGCAGGGCAGTACACTGGCGTCTATCAAATTCAACCCCAAACAGGAGATTACATGTCCCTCATCAATACCCAGATCAAGCCATTCAAGGCAACCGCATTCGCCAACGGCAAGTTCATCGATCTGACCGAAGAAAACTTCAAGGGCACTTGGTCGGTTGTCATGTTCTACCCGGCTGACTTCACCTTCGTTTGCCCGACCGAACTCGAAGACCTGGCTGCATTCCAGCCTGAATTCGCCAAGATGGGCGTGAACGTGTACGGCGTGTCGACCGACAGCCACTTCGCGCACAAGGCATGGTTCGACACCTCGGAAGCCATCAAGAAGGTCAACTACCCGCTGATCGGCGACCCGACCGGCGCCATGTCGCGCAATTTCGAAGTCATGATCGAAGAAGAAGGCATGGCGCTGCGCGGTACCTTCGTGATCAATCCGGAAGGCCAGATCAAGATCATGGAAGTGCACGACAACGGCATCGGCCGCGACGCATCGGAACTGATGCGCAAAGTGAAGGCTGCCCAGTACGTCGCTTCGCACCCAGGCGAAGTCTGCCCGGCCAAGTGGACCGAAGGCGCCGAAACCCTGACCCCGTCGCTGGACCTGGTCGGCAAGATCTAAATCAGTAGTCGGGTAGTACCTGCCGGGCCGCTGCGGCGGCCCGCTTGTTTTCCAACGTCCTATTCACCGCCAATCAAGGAAAAACACCATGCTGGACGCAACCCTCAAGAAGCAGTTGCAAGCCTATCTGGAAAAAGTGGTGCAGCCGATTGAGCTCGTTGCATCGCTGGATGATTCGCCGAAAGCGCGCGAAATGGATGAACTGCTCCGCGAAATCGCCGCGTTGAGCGACAAGATCACCGTGCGCGAAAGCAGCGATGCGAACGAGCGCAAGCCGTCCTTCGCCATCAACCGCGTCGGCACCGATATCGGCGTGCGTTTCGCCGGCATCCCGCTCGGCCACGAATTCTCGTCGCTGGTGCTGGCCCTGCTGCAGGTGGGCGGCCACCCGATCAAGCTGGACGCCGCTGTCATCGAGCAGATCAGGAACCTGGAAGGCGACTACGTCTTCGAGACCTTCATCTCGCTGTCCTGTCACAACTGCCCGGAAGTCGTCCAGGCGCTGAACTCGATGGCGGTGATCAACCCGCGCATCAAGGTCGTCGCCATCGATGGCGGCGTGTTCAAGGGCGAAGTCGAAGCGCGCCAGATCATGGCGGTACCGATGATGTTCCTGAACGGCCAGCACTTCGGCCAGGGCCGCACCAGCGTGGAAGAGATCCTGGCCAGGATCGACACCAATGCCGGCGCCCGCAAGGCTGCCGAACTGAATAAAAAAGACCCGTTCGACGTGCTGATCGTCGGCGGCGGGCCTGCCGGCGCGGCCGCGGCCATCTATGCCGCCCGCAAGGGCATCCGCACCGGCGTGCTGTCCGACCGCTTCGGCGGCCAGGTGCTGGACACCCTCGCCATCGAGAACTTCGTCTCGATGAAGGAAACCGACGGCCCGAAATTTGCCGTCGCCCTGGAAGAACACGTCAAGCACTACGAAGTCGACATCATGAATACCCAGCGCGCCACCAGGCTGGTCGAGGGCAAGCTGATCGAAGTGCATACCGAAAGCGGTGCGGTGCTGCAGTCGAAGTCGGTGATCATCGCCACCGGCGCCCGCTGGCGCGAAATCAACGTGCCGGGCGAGAAGGAATACCGCAACCACGGAGTGGCCTACTGCCCGCACTGCGACGGTCCGCTGTTCAAGGGCAAGCGCGTGGCCGTGATCGGCGGCGGCAATTCGGGCGTGGAAGCGGCGATCGACCTCGCCGGCATTGTCAAGGAAGTCACCCTGATCGAGTTCGGCGCCGAGCTGCGCGCCGATGCCGTCCTGCAGCGCAAGTTGTACTCGCTGAAGAACGTCACCGTGATCAAGTCGGCCCAGACCCTCGAGGTGCATGGCGACGGCAAGATCGTGGGCGGCCTGTCCTACAAGGACCGCAACAGCGGCGAGGTCAAGCGGATCGACCTGGAAGGCGTCTTCGTGCAGATCGGCCTGGTGCCGAACGCGGAGTGGCTCAAGGGGACGATGGAGCTGTCGGCGCACGGCGAGATCGAAGTGGACGTGCGCGGCATGACCTCGATCCCGGGCGTATTTGCCGCGGGCGACGTCACTACGGTGCCGTTCAAGCAGATCGTGATCGCGGTGGGCGAGGGCGCCAAGGCTTCGCTGGCGGCTTTTGATTACCTGATGCGTCAGCCGGTGGAAGAAGAAACCCGGGAAGCGAAAGCTGCCTGATCGGAGGCGGGCCGCCTGGCCCGCGTTCCAGGAACGACAAAACGCCATCCTCGTCGCCGGGGATGGCGTTTTTTATTGCGACGGTGTGCGCGGCACATAGCGCCGCACGGGGCCGATCAATGGAAAGCCACCATCATCGCGCCGCTCAGCGCTTCGGTTTCAAGCAGCAACCAGGTCGCTACGCTGGCCAGCGCCAGGTGGACTGCGGTCCACGTCATTGGATTGTGGCGGGCCATGATGTTCTCCTGATCGGTAAGATACGTTGTTGATGGAGTCATCTTACGTCCCCGACCCGAGGGTAACTATCGGTCAATACTCCTTAGATCTGTAGGAATTGATGCTGTGACATTTTCGCCACGTTGAAAAGTTGAGCTCCTACGGGAGAGCTAGGCAGTGTCCTATAGTGTGTGCAAGGCGCCGCACATACAGTTGGCGTCACCATGACACGACACGAACCTACTCTCCTGCACCGCGGCCTGATGGCCGTGCGCCGCAATACCATCCGCCGCCTGCTGCGTTCGACCTTCGGGATCGAGCAACTGCGCGACGGCCAGAAACTCATCATCGACAGCGTCCTCGACGGAAAGGACACGCTGGCCATCATGCCCACCGGCGGCGGCAAGTCGCTGTGCTACCAGATCCCCGCCAAGATGCTCGAGGGGATGACCATCGTCGTGTCCCCCCTGATTTCGCTGATGAAGGACCAGCTCGAGAAGCTGGAAGAGCTCGGCATCCGCTCGGTGCAGGTCAACAGCACCCTGAATGCGGAAGAAGAAGCGGCTGCGCTCGAGGCGATTTCCCTGGAGGCCTGCGAGATCGTGTTCTGCACGCCCGAACGGCTGGTGTCGCCGGAGTTCATCGCGCTGCTCAAGACGGTTACCCTGGACATCGTCGTGATCGACGAAGCGCACTGCATCTCGCAGTGGGGCCACGATTTCCGCACCGCCTACATCGGCCTGGGCGCCGCCATCGATGCCCTCGGCAAGCCGCCGGTACTGGCGCTGACGGCCACCGCGACCGACGAGGTGATTGCCGACATCGGCAAGCAGCTGGGCCGCAAGCTCAACGTGATCAATACCGGCATCTACCGGCCCAATCTTCACTACAACGTGGTGCAGGTGACCAATCACGGCGAAAAACTGGCCCAGGCACTGCGCCTGGTGCAGCAGTCCAGCGGCGTCGGCATCGTGTATGCCGCCACCGTCAAGGTGGCCGAGGAGATGCTGGCCGTGCTGGAAGAAGCCGGCGAATCGGTCACCATCTACCATGGCAAGCTGGCGGCGGGCGAGCGCAAGTTGAACCAGGACATGTTCATGAACGGCGAGCGCCGCGTCATGGTCGCCACCAATGCCTTCGGCATGGGAATCGACAAGAGCGACACCCGCTTCGTGATTCACCTGCAGATCCCGGCCAACCTCGAATCGTATTACCAGGAATCGGGCCGCGCCGGCCGCGACGGGCTCGATGCCCAGTGCACGCTGCTGTTCCTGCAGGGCGACAAGCGGATCCAGCAATTCTTCCTGGTGAAGCACTATCCGGCGGCGGCCGAGCTGCAGACCGTGTACACGGTGGTGCGCGAGCTGGCCGAAGACGGCGCCGTCATCTCCGGGCGCCTGGAAGCGGCGCTCGAAGAAGCCGGCGAAGCCAAACTGAAGGTCTGCCTCAAGCTGCTCAAGGACGGCAAGTTGCTGCGCCAGAACCGCAAGCTCGAATTCCTGGTGTCGAACAAGGAGCCGGCGCCCGGCATCTTCGAGCGCCTGGCCGAGGTGTACGTCCAGAAGTCCGAACGGGACCGCGAGGCGCTCGAGCAGATGGTAGGCTATGCCGTGAGTGGCTTTTGCCGCTGGAAACTGCTGCTGGACTATTTCGGCGACGAGGTCGACGGCTTCGAGAAGTGCTGCAAGTGCGACAACTGCCTGAACCCGCCGGCGCTGTCGCTGACCGAGGATATCGAGATCCGCGACGACGAGTTCGACCGCGAGCCTGCGCCGGCGCCGAGCGGGCCGCAATACGAAGTCGGCGGGCGCGCCAAGGCTGCCAAGTACGGCGAAGGCACGGTGCTTGCCGTTGCCGGCGACCAGGTGACGCTGTCCTTCCCGGGCCAGGAGGAACCGCATACCTTCCTGGCGCAATTCCTGGCGCCGGTCTCGCCACAACAAGCGCCAACGCCGGCCTGAGCCAGAAAGGATCCCATGGGAGACATGGTAGTCGTGCGCAAGGAGGGCCTGTATTGCGTGCCCGGCCAGTTCTATATCGACCCCTGGCGTCCGGTCGACCGGGCCGTGATCACGCACGCCCATGGCGACCATGCGCGGGTCGGCCACGGGCACTACCTGTCCACCAGCGCCGGCGTGAACGTGCTGCGTTCGCGCCTGGGTAGCGACATCAATATCGACGGCATCGAATACGGCGAGACGGTCACGCACAACGGCGTGGCCATCTCGCTGCACCCGGCCGGCCACGTGCTCGGCTCGGCGCAGGTGCGCATGGAATGCGGCGGCGAGGTCTGGGTCGCCTCGGGCGACTACAAGGTCGAAGCCGACAAGACCTGCACACCCTTCGAGCCGGTTGTCTGCGACACCTTCATCACCGAATCCACGTTCGGGCTGCCGATCTACCGCTGGGAACCGGAGCAGCAGACCATCGACGAGATCAACGCCTGGTGGCGCAAGAACGCAGACGAAGGCCGCTGCAGCGTGGTGTTCGCCTACGCCTTCGGCAAGGCCCAGCGCATCCTGTCGCGCCTGGACGCGTCGATTGGCCCGATCGTCTGCCATGGCGCGGTCGAACCCTTGAACCGCGTCTACCGCGCCGGCGGCGTGGCGCTGCCCGAGACGGTGATGGTCAGCGAGATCGACAAGGCGGCATTGCGCCGCGCCATTGTCATCGCCCCGCCGTCGGCCGGCGGCTCGCCCTGGATGAAGCGCTTCGGCGACTACAGCGACGCGTTTGCCAGCGGCTGGATGCTGCTGCGCGGCGCGCGCCGCCGCCGCGGCGTGGACCGCGGCTTCGTGCTGTCCGACCATGCCGACTGGCCCGGCCTGATGAGCGCCATCAAGGCGACCGAGGCCGAACGCGTCATCGTCACCCACGGGTCGATTCCGACCATGGTGCGCTGGCTGTGCCAGAACGGGCTCGATGCCAAGGGTTTCGACACCGAATACGGCGACGAAAAAGAGGACGAGTCGGCGGAGCCCGCGGGAGAGCCCGATGCGTGAATTCGCCCGCCTGTACGCAGAACTCGACGAAACCACCTCCACCACCCGCAAGCTCGACGCCCTGCAGCAGTATTTTACCCAGGCAGCGCCCGAAAACGCCGCCTGGGCCGTCTACTTCCTGGCCGGCGGCAAGCCGCGCCAGGCGGTGCCGACCAAGCTGCTGCGCCAGTACGCGATCGAATACGCGGGGCTGGACGAATGGCTGTTCGACGAGTCCTACCACGCGGTCGGCGACATGGCCGAGACCATTGCCCACATCCTGCCGGCGCCCAGCCGGCGCAGCGACATCGGACTGGCGCAGTGGATGGAAGAACGCATCGGCCCCTTGCGCGGCGCCGATCCCGGCACCATCCGCGAGGCGCTGTTCGCGGCCTGGGATGAACTGGATTGGCGCGAGCGTTTCCTGTTCGTGAAACTCATCGGCGGCGGCTTCCGGGTCGGGGTCTCGCGCCTCCTGGTGACGCGCGCGCTGGCGGCGATCGCCGCCGTGGACAGCAAGCTGATTGCCCAGCGTTTGATGGGCTGGACCGACAATTCGGTGCGGCCGACCGCCACCAGCTTCCTGCAGCTGATCGCCGAGCAATCCGATGAAGAGCACAAGCTGCGCGGCGGCCAGCCTTACCCCTTCTTTTTGGCGCACCAGTTGCAGGGCGACCCGGCTGCCTTGGGCGAAGTCGACGACTGGCAAGTGGAGTGGAAATACGACGGCATCCGCGCCCAGCTGGTGCGGCGCGGCGGCCAGAACTACCTGTGGTCGCGCGGCGAAGATTTGATTACCGAGCGCTTTCCCGAACTGGCGAGCGTGCGCATCCCCGAAGGCACGGTGCTGGACGGCGAAGTGCTGATCTGGCAGGCAGGCAGCGATGCCCCGGCGCCGTTCGCCGACCTGCAAAAGCGCATCGGCCGCAAGACCTTGAGCGCCAAGCTGCTGGGCGAGCTGCCGGCGGTGCTGTGCTGCTACGACCTGCTCGAATTCGGCGGCGTCGACCTGCGCGCGCTGCCCCAGCACGAACGGCGCGCGCTGATGGAAACCGAGGTGGCCGCCGCCGCGACCCCGCAGCTGCGCACTTCGCCCGTCATCCACGCCGACAGCTGGGTCGAGCTGGCTACCCTGCGCGAAGAGTCGCGCCGGCGCGGCGTCGAGGGCATGATGCTCAAGGCGCGCAGCGCGCAGTATGGCGTGGGCCGCACCAAGGATGTCGGCACCTGGTGGAAGTGGAAGGTCGATCCGTACACGGTGGATGCGGTGCTGATCTACGCCCAGGCCGGCAGCGGACGCCGTGCCTCGCTCTACACCGACTACACCTTCGCGGTCTGGGATGGCGAAGGCGAGGAGCGCAAGCTGGTGCCCTTTGCCAAAGCCTATTCCGGCCTGACCGATGCCGAGATCGCGCAGGTGGACAATGCCGTGCGCAAGACCACTATCGAGAAATTCGGGCCGGTGCGTTCGGTGAAACCCACCATGGTGTTCGAGCTCGGCTTCGAAGGCATTGCGCTGTCGACCCGGCACAAGGCCGGCGTGGCGGTGCGCTTTCCGCGCATCCTGCGCCGCCGCCAGGACAAGCCGGTGGATGAAGCCGATACCCTCGATACCCTGAAAGGCTTGCTGGCCGCAGCCGGGACATGAGCGCAGCCGCCTAATGCAGGCGGCTGCGCTTGTTGAAATACATCTGTTCGTCTGCCTGCAGCACATAGTCGCCCAGCGTCTGCCGGGCGAGCGGGTCGCACTCCACCAGCCCGGTGCTGATCGACACGGCATAGGGCCGTTCGTGCATCAGGTTGAAGGCACGCAGGTTGGCCGAGATGCGATCGAGGATCGCGCCCGGCTGCTCGTCGTCCAGGGTATAGGCGACGAATTCGTCCCCGCCGAGACGCGACACCACGTCGGCCTGGCGGAACGACTGGCGCAGCACGAAGGCCGCATCGCGGATCAGGCTGTCGCCGGCGTCGTGGCCGAGTGCGTCGTTCACCCGCTTCAGGCCATCGATGTCGGCGAAGATCACGGCGCTGCGCGCGCGCTGGCGCCGCGACACCTTGAAGATCCGTTCCGCCTCCACGAAGAAACCGCGCCGGTTGTACAGGCCGGTCAGCACATCGGTCAGCGACAGCAGGTGCATCTCGGTTTCGGTCTCGTCGCGCCGCGCCAGCTCTGCCGCATGCGCAGAGGACGCGCTGGCGATGTGTTCGCGCTGGTCGCCCACCGTCCGCTCCAGCGCGCTGCGCGCATCGATCTTGCCCAGCGCCGCCGTGGCCAGTTCCAGCAGCAGCGACATGCTCGCCCCATAGTTGTCCTGTGCTGCGGCATCGAGGTCGTGGTCCCATGCGGCGACGAGGGCGGCGACCGCGGAGTGCAGCGGGACCGCGAGGGCCAGCGTGCGCTGCCCGACCTGGCGGCACTGCCAGGCGCCGGGAACGCTGTCGTCCCTGGGACGACCGACGGCCGACAACTGCGCCATCCCGGCCGCGTACATCGGATGGTCCTTTGCGGCGGGCTGCACCTCGCCGTGCCGGTTGAACCCGGTGAGGTCGAGGCGCGCGCCGCGCAGCAGCAACAGTGCGGATTCGGGTTTGATCATGTCGGCCAGGGTCTTCCCGACCAGGCGTAGCGAGCTGCCCGCTTCGTCGGTCTGGAACAGCTCGCGCGACAAGGTCAGCAGCTTGCGCAGTTCCGGCGCGGAGAGCTGGGGCGTCCTGGCATGTTGCTTGCTCATGTGTCGTGTGTCTCCTGCTAGTCGTCGGCAGGGCCGGGAGTCAGGGGGCTGATCGCTTCCGACCGGAGCTGCGCGGCAGTGGGCATGCGGCGCGACGCCGGATGGTCGATCACGCGCTCGATGACCGCTGCGGGGACACGGTGGTAATCCATGTAGTGGCGGGCAACCAGGCTGCCGCGAACGGCCAGGATGTTGAGGCCGCGTGCGACCACGTTCGCTGTAGCGCTATCGGCGCGCTTTTGGCGTAAGTTCATTTTCCAGGGTCTCAACCGGGCCCAGGCATGGGCAAGGTTTGTCGTTATAAAAAACAACAGTACACCCATTACCTGCTGCAATTGCGCTTTATTTTTCCGGGATGTCGAAGGTCAATTGCCCTTGCGCTAGGTTCCGGCGGCGGACGCGGCTGCGGCGTCCGCCTGGACGTGGTCGGCTGCGCCACGCGAAAGTGTCATCTGCTAGACTCGGCCGGCATCCGGCGGTCGCAGCCGCGGCAACTTTGAGCGAACCCGAGCATGAGCACGAATCACAAGCGCAACAGATCGACACGCATTCCCGTCCGGACCATCCGGCCGACCGCGCTCGCGGGTGCATGAGCGGGCCTACGCCTACCGTCGTCAAGGACTGGTTCGCCGCGCGCGGCTGGAAGGTGTTCCCGTTCCAGCGCGCGGTCTGGAAAGCGGCGCTGGCCGGACAATCCGGCCTGCTGCACGCGAACACCGGGGCCGGCAAGACGTTTGCGGTGTGGTTCGCGGCGCTGCAGCGCGGTGCGCTTGCCAAAGGCAGGAAGTCGAGTGGCCTGCGCGTGTTGTGGATCACGCCGATGCGCGCGCTCGCTGCCGACACCCAGCGCGCGCTGGAACAGTCGGCGGCGGAGCTGGCGCCCACATGGACGATCGGCGCGCGCACCGGCGACACCGGATCAGCCGAACGCGCACGCCAGACGCGCAGCATGCCGTCCACCCTGGTGACCACACCGGAAAGCCTGTCGCTGATGCTGAGCCACGCAGCTGCAAGCGAGCAGTTCAAGCACCTCGACATGATCGTCATCGACGAGTGGCACGAACTGATGGGCAGCAAGCGCGGCGTGCAGGTGCAGCTTGCGCTGGCGCGGCTGCGCCACTGGCGCCCGGAACTGCTGGTCTGGGGCGTGTCGGCCACCATGGGCAATCTCGACCTGGCGCGCCAGGTGCTGCTGGGAGGCGACGAGGGCGTGCTGGTCGAGGGCGACATGCGCAAGCAGATCCAGGTCGACTGCCTGATTCCCGAGAACGTGGCGCGCTTTCCCTGGGGCGGGCACATGGGCCTGCAGATGCTGCAGCCGGTGATCAAGGAGATCGAACACTACAACGCGACCCTGGTGTTCACCAATACCCGGGCTCAGTCCGAGATCTGGTACCAGAACATCCTGGAGGCGCGGCCCGACTGGGCCGGCGTGATCGCGCTGCACCACGGCTCGCTCGATCGCGAGGTGCGCGAATGGGTGGAGCAGGGACTCAAGAAGGGCGAACTCAAGGCCGTGATCTGCACCGCCAGCCTGGACCTGGGGGTGGACTTCCTGCCGGTCGAGCGCGTGCTGCAGATCGGCAGCGCCAAGGGCATCGCGCGCCTGCTGCAGCGGGCCGGGCGCAGCGGCCACGCGCCGGGCCGCATCTCGCGCGTGACCCTCGTGCCGACCAACAGCCTGGAACTGCTGGAAGCGGCCGGCGCGAAAAAAGCGGTGGCGGCGCGCCGCATCGAGGGCCGCTACGTGCCGAATAAACCCTTCGACGTGCTGGTGCAGCACCTGGTCACGGTGGCGCTGGGCGGGGGCTTCGTGTCGAAAGAGCTGTACGAGGAAGTGCGCCGGGCCTGGTCCTACCGCAACCTGGATGAGGAAGAATGGCAGTGGGCGCTCGATTTTGTCGCGCGCGGCGGCCAGAGCCTGACGGTGTACCCGGAATACCGGCGCGTGCTGCCGGACGAAGAGGGCGTCTACCGCGTGCCCGACAGCGCCATCGGGCGGCGCCATCGCATGGGCATCGGCACCATCGTGTCGGACGCCTCGATCTCGGTGAAATACATGAGCGGAGGCCGCATCGGCAGCGTCGAGGAATCCTTCATCTCGCGCATGAAGCAGGGCGACCACTTCCTGTTCGGCGGGCGCATCCTGGAATTCATCCGGGTGCACGAAATGACCGCTTTCGTGAAACGCGCCACCGGCAGCCGCGGCGCGATCGCGCGCTGGGGCGGGGCCAAGATGCCGATGTCGTCGGAACTGGCGGCTGCGGCGCTCGAAGAACTGCGGCTGGCATCCATGGGCATCTACGACAGTCCGGAGATGGAATCGATCCGCCCGCTGATCGAGATCCAGTGCCGCTGGTCGGCGCTGCCCACCAACGAGACCCTGGTGCTGGAGCACATGAAGAGCCGCGAAGGCTGGCACCTGTTCGTCTACCCGTTCGCGGGACGCTCGGTGCACATGGGCCTGGCCTCGCTGTTCGCTTACCGCGTCGGGCGCATGCAGCCGTCGACCTTTTCGATCGCGATCAACGATTACGGCTTCGAGCTCATGAGCCCGGAGCCGGTCGACTGGCCGGGCATCTTCGAGGCCGAAGCCGGCGCCGGGGTGGACTTGTTCAGCACCGACTGCCTGCTCGAGGACGTGCTGGGCAGCCTGAACGCGACCCAGCTGTCGCAGCAGCGCTTCCGCGAGGTGGCGCGCATCGCCGGCCTGATCTTCCAGGGCTATCCGGGCCAGCCGAAATCGAACCGCCAGCTGCAGGCTTCGTCCTCGCTGTTCTTCGAAGTCTTCCGCAAGCACGATTCCAGCAACCTGCTGCTCACCCAAGCCCAGCGCGAAGTGCTGGAGCAGGAGCTGGAACTGACCCGCCTGCGCGAGACACTCAGTGAGCTGCACGGGCGGCGCGTGGCCTACCGTGAGGTCAAGCGCGCCACGCCCTTCGGCTTTGCGCTGATGGTCGAGCGCTTCCGCGAGAAGGTCAGCACCGAGAAGCTGTCCGACCGCGTCTCGCGCATGGTGCGCGAACTGGAAAAAGCGGCTGCCGTATGAGCACCATCGCCAAGACCGCCAGCCTGGCGGTGCGCATCGCCGGCGAAACCATGCTGCTGCTGCCCGAGAAGGCGCTGTACTGGCCGGCGGAGAAGATGCTGGTGATTGCCGACATCCACTTCGGCAAGGCGGCGGCGTTTCGCGCGCTCGGGGTGCCGGTGCCGCGCGGGACCACCACCGAGAACCTGGCCGGGCTGGACGCGCTGATCGACGCCCACGGGGCGCGCCAGGTCGCCTTCCTCGGCGACTTCCTGCACGCGCGCGCGGCCCATGCCAGCGCCACCCAGCAGGCGATGCTGGCATGGCGCGAGCGCCGCCGCGAGCTGGACCTGATCCTCGTGCGCGGCAACCATGACCGCCATGCGGGCGATCCGGCCAGGGCGCTCGGTATCGAACTGGTGGACGAGCCGCATGCGCTCGGGCCCTTCGCCTTCTGCCACCATCCGGACCTGGCCACGGCCGGCTACGCCCTGGCCGGCCACATCCACCCGGTCTACGTGCTGGCGACCCGCTTCGATTCGCTGCGCCTGCCGTGTTTCGTGGTCGGGCAGGAGCGCATGATCCTGCCTTCTTTTGGTTCCTTCACCGGCGGCCATGCGATCCGTCCGGAAGCGGGCGACACCATCTACGTCAGCTCCGGCGAGGCCGTCCACTGCGTTCGTTAGCGAACGGACTCTTGTTGAGCTTGGGCGTACCTTGCACGTATTGACGTACAAGCTCGTGCCTGCATTCAAAAACGGAGGAAATACCATGCAATGTCGTAATCTGCTACAAGCCGTCTTCGCCACCATCGTGGCGCTCGGCCCCGTCGCCCTGGGCGGCGCCGCTGCCCAGGCCCAGCAATACCAGGACCGCGATGTCCGCGACAGCCGCGACAGCCGCGACCGCCGCGCCTACGGCCCCGTCATCAATGGTTTCAACGTGGAAGAAGTGCGCCGCCTGACGCCGGGCGTCGAGCTGCATTTCGACCTGTACGGCAGCCCGGGCGGCAACGCCATGCTGCGCATCGACGGCGCCACGCGCAACCTGAACCTGACCGAAGTCGAGCCGGGCCAGTACACCGGCACCTATACCATCGGCACCCGCGACCGCATCAGTGCCAGCAGCGGCGTCACCGCCAACCTGCGCCTGGGTAACCAGGTCGCCACCAGCCTGCTGAGCGAATCGGTGCTCGCATCGAACGCCCAGCGGGGCGAGCGCCGCGGCCAGATCGCCTCGAACCTGGTGATCCAGCGCTTCGACGTGCAGGGCGCACCGGACCTCGGCCCAGGCAACGAGCTGCGCTTCATGGTGGTCGGCACCCCCGGCGCACGCGTCGAAGTGGCGATCGCCGGCACCCGCGGCGTGTTCTTCCTGCCGGAAGTGCGCCCGGGCGAATACGAAGCCATCTACACGGTGCGCAACCGCGACGCCGTCACCCCGAGCAGCCGCGTCACCGCGACCATCCGCGCCAACGGCCGCTACACGACCTCGGTGCTGGCCCGTCCACTGCTGATGGAAACCCGCGGCGAGCAGGCCCGCGTGGCGCGTTATTGCAGCAATTGCGCCACCGTGGAAGCGGTCAACGTGATCGAAGTGTCGGGTAACGGCAACTACCTGGGCACCGTCGGCGGCGCCGTGGTCGGCGGCCTGCTGGGCAACCAGGTCGGCAGCGGCAGCGGCCGTACGGCAGCCTCGGTGGCCGGCGCGGTGGCTGGCGGCCTGGCTGGCCGCAGCATCGAGCGCAACATGAACAAGGCACAGCGCTTCGAGGTCGTGGTGCGCTACGCGAACGGCGGCACCCAGACCCTGCAGTATGAAAACGACCCGGGCTTCCGCCAGGGCGACCGCGTGCGCGTGAACAATGGCGTGCTGGCGCGCGACCAGTAATAGGTAGGGTGGGCGGGTCCTCCCGCCCGCGCGTTCAATCAGAGCTAGAGATGCCCGTTCGTCCGCCTCTGCTCCACCGATCCTTGAACGCGCGGGCGGGAAACCCGCCCACCCTACAAAAAAAGGCCGGCACCTGTGAAGGAGCCGGCCTTTCTATTTGTGGCGGAGGTTCAGGCAGTGGCGAGCACCTGGCTGTCGCCGGCCTGGTCGAGCTCGGCCTTCTTGGCCGCACCCTTGGTGCGCGAGCGCGATGGCGGCAGGCGGCGCAGGGTCTTGAGCGCTTCGGCGTCCTTGATGCCGATGGTGCGCTGGTCGACGGTGATCAGGCCGATTTCGTTGAAGGCCGACAGCGTGCGGCTGACCGTTTCCAGGGTCAGGCCCAGGTAGCTGCCGATCTCGTGGCGGGTCATGCGCAGGTTGAACAGTTTGCTGGAGTAGCCCATCGCGGCGAAGCGGTCGGCCAGCGAGACCAGGAAGCGGGCCACCCGGGCTTCGGCCGACAGGGCGCCGAGCATGCCGATCATGGTCTGCTCGCGCACCAGTTCGCGGCTCATGACGCCGTACATCATGTTTTCGAGTTCGGCGTGCACGCGGCCGAGGGCGGTGAGCTTCTTGAACGGCAGCAGGATCAGGTCGCAGTCCGACAGCGCGACGGCTTCGGAGGCGTAGTGGCGGGTATGGATGCCGTCGACGCCGAGCATGTCGCCCTTCATGGGGAAGCTGAGCACCTGCTCGTTGCCGAACTCGTCGATGAGCACGGTCTTGAGGAAGCCCGAGTTGACGATGTAGAGGGTGTCGAAGGCCTGGCCGATGGTGTGAACGCGCTGGCCGGTCTTGAATTGCACGTGCTGGAACAGCAGTTCTTCCGAGGTGACCGATACGCTGGCGGGGATGCGCAGCAGGTCGCAGACTTCCTTGAGGTTGGACCAGAGACGTCCCTGGCGCTGGCGGCCGGCTTCCATGGGCGAATGCAGGGTGGGCGTGTTGACGTTGCGTTGTTCTGACGTTGGCTGGGACTGCATGCTCATCTCCAGGTGAAAAATCTTGGGTTTCAGGCGGCGACCACAGGGCGGAGACCCAACCGGCACTGTAGAGGCGGACCGCACCGCAGGCTGGCTCACGCTGGGACTTGGATCGCAGGCAAGTCGAAACGTTGAATTCAGTATGCCAACACGAGTCCGGCACGCATATCAGCGGCTACTGAATCTGTAGGTAGGAGGGATGACGGCTTTGTAGGAATCGTCTGACGCTCGACGGCGGCGCCAGAGGGAGAGACAGGGCTGGAACAGGAAATGCGGGGGAGGGCAAGGGCGGGGAGCAGGCGACGGTTTGCGCCAGAGAGTGGCACAAACACCGCAGCCGCTTGTCTAAAGCTGTTTGTCCTACGCTTTCATTGGTGAAAGCAGGCGGTGGGCGACCGCGTATTGCACCATTTCCGACAAGGACGTCATGCCCATTTTTTGCATGATGCGGGTCTTGTGGGTGCTGACGGTCTTGACCGACAGGTGCAGGCCGTTCGCGATTTCCGTGATCGACTTTCCGCCGACGAGTAGCGAAAATACCTCGAATTCGCGGTCTGACAGCTGTTTATGGAGCAATTGTTCATTCGGCGCCATGATGTTCAGCGCCAACTGCTCGGCCACCTCGGTACTAATATAAGGGCGCCCCGAGGCCACCTTGCGGATCGCCCCCACCAGTTGCGTGCCCGCGCTCTCTTTAGTCAGGTAGCCCTGGGCGCCGGCGCGGATCGCGCGCACCGCGTATTGCTCTTCTTCGTGCATGGTCAGGATCAGAACCGCCAGCTTGGGCGCTTCGCTGCGCACCTGGCGGATCAGGTCGACCCCGCTGCGTCCCGGCATCGACAAATCGAGCAGCAGCAGGTCGAAGCCGCCCTGGCGCACCTGGGCCAGCACTTCGAAGCCATTGGTGGCCTCACCGGCAATCTCGATATCGGGCGCGCCGTCGAGGATGCGCTTGAGGCCCTCGCGCATGATGGTGTGGTCGTCGGCAATGACAATTCGGATCATAAATCACCCTTCTAGCGGGAAGCGATAGTAACGAGCGAAGGCTAACACGGAATTACAAGACAAATTGTCATCGAAGCAGATCTGACAGGTTGGCGCCGGCAGCGGGGGGCATGCGGCGGCCGTCATGTGGCGGCCGGCTCGCTGATCAGGCGGTGCACCAGCACCGGCTTGGCCGTGTGCGACAAGACCTTGTTGGTGACGCTGCCCAGCAGCAGCTGGCCCCAGCCGCTGCGGCCGTGCGAGCCCATGAAGATCAGGTCGCAGCCTTCCTGTTCGGCGACGTCGACGATCTTGAGGGCCGCGGTATCGGAGAAGGCGGTCATGCACGCATGCTTGAGGCCGGCATTTTCGGCCGAGCGCATGATCTTGCCCATGTATTCCTCGCCCAGGCGGCGCATCTGGGCGATGTATTCTTCTTCGCTGGGGTAGGACGGCGGAATGATCTCCACGTACACGGGATACTGGTAATCGGGCGCGACGAACAGGGCCAGCACTTCGGCGCCCATCTGTTGCGCGAATTTGACACCGGCGCAGGCCGTGTGCTGCGACACGGCCGAACCGTCGGTAGCGATCAGGATTTTGCGATACATGGTTGACTCCTCCAATGGCCACGCCATTCTGGGCTGTCCGGGACGTGGCGGCTATTGCGGGAACGCAAACTGTTGAGCTCGATCAAACATCAGGCCGCCTCCTCGGCGCACGACAACATGCGGGAAACAAAGGATCGCGATTACGAAAAACAACACCAAGCTTGTGTAAACACTCAGGAATCGTGCATTTTGATTGTCGCGGAATTAAGATTCCTTGTCCATTTTGTTGCGTTGCTTTCGCCGACATTTACCTACGGCAACCACGCTGCTACACTCCCGTGCAGACTCTCACCATCTGTCACATCGCGCCTTCGCGCGGACCGGATGGCCGCAGCACACACCGACGCACACGCACATCGCGAACCAAACACCATGGAGAAGCAGGGATTATGACTGACGCCGCTGACGATTTCGACGCACTATTCGAGGAAGTGGCGGCCCAGCGCGCCAGCGCGCCTGCTGCCGCCCCGGCGCCTGCCGCCGCCGCTCCCGCCATTGACGAAGACGACCTCGAGTCGCTGTTCGACCAGGTGGCCTCCAGCGCCGCTCCCGTAGCCGCCGCACCGGCGGCGCCGGCCCCGGCCCCGGCCGGCGCCGCGAGCGTCTCCGCCGCCGACGGCGAAAACAGCGGCATGTTCGAACGCCTCGGCGGCATCGTGCGCCTGCTGCACGATTCGCTGCGCGAACTGGGCTACGACAAGGCGCTGACCGAAGCCTCGTCGGCCATAGTCGACGCCCAGGACCGTCTGGAATACGTCGCCACCCTGACCGAACAGGCCGCCAACAAGGTGCTCAATACCCTGGACGACGGCATGCCGGCCCAGGACCTGCTGTCGAAGCAGGCCAAGGACATGGAAACGCGCTGGGCCGACCTGTATGCGGGCAAGCTGAGCCTGGACGAATTCAAGGCCCTGGCCGGCGACTCGCGCCAGTTCGCCACCGTCGTGAACGAAGCGACCGAAGCCGAAAAGGCGCGCCTGCTGGAGATCATGATGGCCCAGGACTTCCAGGACATCACCGGCCAGCTGATCAAGAAAGTGGTCAAGATCACCCAGACGGTCGAGCAGGAACTGGCGCAGCTGCTGCGCGACCACGCGCCGGCCGACCTCAAGGAAAAGCTGGCCAAGAAAGAAGCGCCGCCGCCACCGGCGCCGCTGATGTCGGGCCCGTCAGTGCCGGATTCGGCACTGAATCAGGACAACGTTGACGACCTTCTCGCCGATCTGGGGTTCTAATGGACGATATGCTCAAGGACTTCGTCGTCGAGGCGATGGACCTTGCAGTAAATGTTGAAGAACATTTGCTGCGCCTCGAACGCGATCCGGATAACAAGGAAACGCTCAATGCGGTGTTCCGCTCCTTCCACACCATCAAGGGCGGCGCCGGTTTCATGGGCCTGCCCGCGCTGGTCGCCGCCTGCCACCTGACCGAAAACCTGTTCGACGCCTTGCGTACCGGCCAGGCGCCGGTCACGCCGCTGGCGATCGAAGCGGCGCTGGAAGCCTCGGGCTTCGTGGCCGACCAGCTCAATGACCTGAACAACGGCACGCCGCCGGAAGGCCTGGCGCAAATGCCGGCCGCCCTCGAGCGCATCTTGACGGATGCGATCGAAGGCAAGGCTGCCGCCGCACCGGCGCCTGCCGCTGCCGTGCCGGTAGTGGCGGCCCCCGCCGCAGCTCCCGTGGGCGACGATGGCCTGGACTGGACCGCCATGTACAACGCCGTGGTGCCGGCCGGCGCCGCCATCGCCGCCGGTTCGAGCGCCGATGCGGCGCCTGCCGCCGCCCCGGCCGAAGCCGCAGCGCCGGCACGCGCGGGCGGCTGGGATGGCGTCGATCGCCGCAGCGACAAGGTGGCCGATGCACGTGCCGCCGCCGCGCCTGCGAAAGACGAAAGCATCCGTATCGATGCGGTCAAGCTCGACGCGCTGCTGGAAGTGGCGGGCGAATCGGTGCAGGCCGCCAACCAGGCCGCCGTACTGCTCGAGCGCCTGCAGCAGTTCAAGTTCGAAGGTCCGGCCGCCGCCCTGATGGCCACGCTGACCGAAACGCTGGAACGCGCCTCGCGCTATTCGGCCGAACTGCAGCGCGCCACGCTGGCGACCCGCATGCAGCCGGTGGGCCGCCTGTTCCAGAAATTCCCGCGCCTGGTGCGCGAGCTGGCCAAGGACCTCGGCAAGGACGTCGAGCTGACCATCGAAGGCGCCGAGACGGAAGTCGACCGCGTCGTGGTGGACAGCCTGTACGATCCGCTGGTGCACATGCTGCGCAATGCGCTCGACCACGGTGTCGAGTCGCCGGAAGAGCGTGTCGCCAACGGCAAGCCGGCCAAGGCCTTCATCTTGCTGAAAGCCTGGCAGGAAGCCAACAGCGTCATGATCGTGCTGCAGGATGACGGCAAGGGCATGGACCCGATCAAGCTGCGCAAGAAGGCTATCGACAAGGGCCTGATCGGCGAGAACGGCGCCCAGAGCGACGAAGACGCTTATCAGCTCGTGTTCCTGCCGGGCTTCTCGACGAAAGAAGTCGCGTCGTCCGTCTCGGGCCGCGGCGTGGGCATGGATGTCGTGAAAACGGCGGTGGAAAAGAACCGCGGCGCGATCCGCATCGATTCCTCGCTGGGCAACGGCACCAAGTTCGCGATCCGCCTGCCGATCGAACTGTCGATCGTCCCGACCATGCTGGTGTCGACCTCGAGCGCCTCGCTGGCGCTGCCGATGGCCGTCGTCGAGCGCGTGGTCGAGCTGCCGGAAGAGTTCCAGTGCGTCGGCGGCGCCCCGGTGCTGAAAGACCAGGGCCGCCCGCTGCCGGTGCGTTCCCTCGCCATGGCGCTGGGCTACGAAGCCTGCTCGGAACGCGTCGGCATCGTCATCAACGCACCGCAGCCATATATCCTGGCGGTGGAAGCGGTCGATGGCACGGCCGACCTGGTGATCAAGCCGATGACGGCGCTGTCCGTCGAAGGCATCACCGGTACCGCCCGTTCGGCCGAGGGCGAGCTGGTGCTGGTGGTGGGGCTGTCCTTCCTGATGGATGGGTGCCGCAGCAACGTACGACTGGCCGCGTAGGGCGGTCGGCTTCGCCGACCGCGCGTTCAAATCACGTTTGAACAGCGTCGCGGCAAATCTTCAGCCGGTTGAACGCGCGGTCGGCAGAGCCGACCACCCTACGGTGCAGTGCGCAATACGCACTATCCGTGCCTAGCGTGACAAAAGCGCATACAAAAGCCTGTGCAAGCCGCGCAGGCTTTTTTTATTTGCATATTGACTTGTCTATGCAAATTATATTTGTATGAGTTCACGTTGATTGGCAGAAAAATGCGCCGTCCCCTCTTGGTGCGGCACTGCACAATTATGGCATAATCAAAATCCGGCTCCGCGCAAGCGGTGCGCGCTTACGGATTGACCATGCAAAAAACGCTCTACGACAAACTCTGGGATTCGCATGTCGTGCGTGCCGACCCTGACGGCACCACCGTCCTCTACATCGACCGCCACCTGGTACACGAAGTGACCAGCCCCCAGGCCTTCGAAGGCCTGCGCGAAGCGGGACGGGGACTATGGCGCGCATCAAGCAGCCTGGCGGTGGCCGACCACAACGTGCCGACCACCGACCGTGCCCAGGGCATCCTGGATGCGACTTCGCGCCTGCAGGTCGAGACCCTCGACGCCAACGCCCGGAGCTTCGGGCTGACGTATTTCAACATGAACGACAAGCGCCAGGGCATCGTCCACGTGATCGGGCCGGAGCAGGGCGCCACCTTGCCCGGCATGACCGTGGTCTGCGGCGATTCGCATACCTCGACCCACGGCGCCTTCGGCTGCCTGGCCCACGGCATCGGCACTTCGGAAGTCGAGCACGTGCTGGCCACGCAAACCCTGCTGGCCAAGAAATCGAAGGCGATGCTGGTGCAGGTCGACGGCGATCTGCCGCCGGGTGTCACCGCCAAGGACATTGTGCTGGCCGTGATCGGCAAAATCGGCACCGCCGGCGGCACGGGCTACGCCATCGAATTCGGCGGCTCCACCATCCGCGCGCTGTCGATGGAAGGCCGCATGACGGTCTGTAACATGGCAATCGAAGCGGGCGCCCGCGCCGGCATGGTCGCGGTGGACGACACCACGATTCAATACGTGAAAGGCCGCCCGTTCTCGCCCAATGCCGCGCAATGGGAGCAGGCCGTCGCCTACTGGCGCACCCTCCACTCGGACGAAGGCGCTCGTTTTGATACCGTCGTCACCCTGGATGCCTCCGGGATTCGCCCGCAGGTCACCTGGGGCACCTCGCCCGAGATGGTCACCTCGATCGACGGCCGCGTGCCCGACCCGGGCCTGGAAGCGGACGCCGTGCGCCGCGGCGCGATGGAAAAGGCGCTGGCCTACATGGACCTGGCGCCGAACACCCCGATCGGGCAGATTGCGATCGACAAGGTCTTCATCGGCTCCTGCACCAATTCGCGCATCGAAGACCTGCGCGCGGCAGCCGACGTCGTGCGCGGCCGCCGGCGCGCCGCCAGCGTCAAGCTGGCGATGGTGGTGCCGGGCTCGGGCCTGGTGAAAGAGCAGGCCGAGCGCGAAGGGCTGGACCGCATCTTCCTGGACGCCGGTTTCGAGTGGCGCGAGCCAGGCTGCTCGATGTGCCTGGCCATGAACGCCGACCGGCTCGAGCCGGGCGAGCGCTGCGCCTCGACCTCTAACCGCAATTTCGAGGGACGCCAGGGGCAGGGCGGCCGCACCCACCTGGTCTCGCCCGCGATGGCGGCTGCCGCAGGAATCGCTGGCCACTTTGTCGACGTACGCGCACTTTGATACGTTAATACCGTTTTAACCGTTCTATCGAACCACAGGATCATCATGAAAAAAGTCATCGCTCTCGCAGCACTCGCCGCCTTTGTCCTCACCGGCTGCAACACCATCTCGGGCTTCGGCCGCGATGTGCAGAAGGTCGGCCAGGTCGTCACCGGCGCCGGCGGCAAATAAGTCAATCTACCCGCAAGGGGGGCACGATAAGGCAAGGCAGATGGACAAATTCACCGTACACGAAGGACTGGTAGCGCCGCTGGACCGCGCCAATGTCGATACCGACGCCATCATCCCGAAGCAGTTCCTGAAGTCGATCCGCCGCACCGGCTTCGGCCCCAATTTGTTCGACGAGTGGCGCTACCTCGACCACGGCGAGCCGGGCCAGGACTGTAGCAACCGTCCGCTCAACCCGGACTTCGTGCTGAACCAGCCGCGCTATGCCGGCGCCTCGATCCTGCTGGCGCGCAAGAACTTCGGCTGCGGCTCCTCGCGCGAGCACGCGCCCTGGGCCCTGCAGCAGTACGGTTTTCGCGCCATCGTCGCGCCGAGCTTCGCCGACATCTTCTTCAACAACTGCTACAAGAGCGGCCTGCTGCCGATCGTGCTGGCGGAAGACGCGGTCGAGGACTTGTTCCGGGCGGTGGAGCGCACACCGGGTTTCAGCCTGGTCGTCGACCTGGAGCAGCAACGCATTGGCTCGAAGGACGGCAGCCTGTCGTATGGCTTTGCCATCGACGACTTCCGCAAATACTGCCTGCTGAACGGCCTGGACGACATCGGCCTGACCCTGCGCCATGCCGACGAGATCCGCACGTTCGAGCAGAGTCACCTCGCGGCCCAGCCCTGGCTGGCCAACACCATCTGAAAGAGACTGCATGAAAATCGCAATCCTGCCGGGTGACGGCATCGGCCCCGAGATCATGAACGAAGCGGTCAAGGTGCTCGATGCCCTTGGCGAACCGTTCGAGATGGAGACGGCGCAGGTCGGCGGCGCCGGCTACGCGGCCCACGGCCATCCGCTGCCGGAAGGCACCTTGAAGCTGGCGAAACAGGCCGACGCGGTGCTGTTCGGCGCGGTGGGCGACTACCGGTACGATTCGCTCGAGCGCGCGCTGCGCCCGGAGCAGGCCATCCTCGGATTGCGCAAGGAACTTGGTCTGTTCGCCAACCTGCGCCCGGCCATCCTGTATCCGGAGCTTGCAGGCGCCTCCACATTGAGGCCCGAGGTGGTGTCGGGCCTGGACATCCTGATCATCCGCGAGCTCACCGGCGACATCTATTTCGGCAAGCCGCGCGGCGTGCGCGAATGCCCCGACGGCCCGTTCAAGGGCCAGCGCGAAGGCTTCGACACCATGCGCTATGCCGAAGGCGAGATCCGCCGCATCGCCCACGTCGCCTTCCAGGCCGCGCGCAAACGGAGTCGCCGCGTGACCAGCGTCGACAAGGCCAATGTGCTGGAAACCTTCCAGTTCTGGCGCGATATCGTCACCGAGGTCCACAAGGAATACGCGGACGTCGAGCTCGAACACATGTATGTCGATAACGCGGCCATGCAACTGGTGCGCGCACCGAAGAAATTCGACGTCCTCGTCACCGGCAACATGTTCGGCGACATCCTGTCCGATTGCGCCGCCATGCTGACCGGTTCGATCGGCATGCTGCCCTCGGCTTCGCTCGATGCGAACAACAAGGGCCTGTACGAGCCCTCGCACGGTTCGGCGCCGGACATCGCGGGCAAGGGCGTGGCCAATCCGCTGGCGACCATCCTGTCTGCCGCGATGATGCTGCGCTTTACTTTTGGGCGCGTCGAGCAGGCCGAGCGCATCGAGGCCGCCGTCAAGCGCGTGCTGGCCCAGGGCCTGCGCACTCCCGATATTTACGAGGCCGGCACCAAGCGGGTCAGCACCCGCGAGATGGGCGCTGCGGTGGTCGCCGCCCTCCAGTAAAATATTCGCAAATTTTGATACCTGAGAGAAGACAATGACTTTAGTAGGCCTGGTAGGTTGGCGCGGCATGGTGGGTTCGGTCCTGATGCAGCGCATGCAGGAAGAGGGCGATTTCGACCACATCGAGCCGGTGTTCTTCACCACCTCGAACCCGGGTGGCGCCGCGCCAGCCATGGCGAAGAACGAAACCACCTTGAAAAGCGCCAGCGACATCGCTGAACTGGGCAAGTGCGAGATCATCATCTCCTGCCAGGGCGGCGACTACACCAGCGAAGTCTTCCCGCAGCTGCGCGCCAGCGGCTGGAACGGCTACTGGATCGACGCCGCCTCGACCCTGCGCATGAACGAAGACGCGGTCATCGTGCTCGATCCGGTCAACAAGGACGTGATCAAGAACGCCATGGCGCGCGGCGTGAAAAACTACATTGGCGGCAACTGCACGGTGTCCTGCATGCTGATCGGCCTGGGCGGCCTGTTCGAGCAGGGCCTGGTCGAGTGGATGACGTCCATGACCTACCAGGCGGCGTCCGGCGGCGGCGCCCAGCACATGCGCGAGCTGCTGACCCAGTTCGGCACCATCAACGGCGCCGTCAAGCCGCTGCTGGACAACCCGGCCTCGGCCATCCTCGAGATCGACCGCACCGTGCTGGCGACCCAGCATGGCTTGTCAAGCGAAGAGACGAAGCAGTTCGGCGTGCCGCTGGCCGGCAACCTGATCCCGTGGATCGACAAGGACCTGGGCAACGGCCAGTCGAAAGAAGAATGGAAGGCCGGCGCCGAGACCAACAAGATCCTCGGCCGCGGCGAAGGTTTTGGCTCGCGCGCGATTCCGGTGGACGGCCTGTGCGTGCGCATCGGCGCCATGCGCTGCCATTCGCAGGCGCTGACCATCAAGCTCACCCGCGACGTGCCGCTCGACGAGATCAACGACATCATCGCCTCGCACAACCAGTGGGTGAAGGTGGTGCCGAACACGCGCGAAGCCTCGATGCGCGAGCTGTCGCCGGCTGCAGTCACCGGTCGCCTGACGATTCCCGTGGGACGCCTGCGCAAGATGTCGATGGGCGGCGACTACCTGTCGGCCTTCACCGTCGGCGACCAGCTGCTGTGGGGCGCGGCCGAACCGCTGCGCCGCATGCTGCGCATCGTGCTCGACAAATGATGTAGAAGCAGGCGGGCGCAGCCATGCGCCCGTGCCGGGTTCCGCGGCCTTGTCGCGGGACCGTATTGGAACATCATCGGTGGCGGGTTTTTCCGCCAATCTGGCCACACTTCCCCTCTCACGGGAAGGAGTTGTGCGCGGAGAGCTTGCATGCTCCAGAGCATGATGATATGTTGAGACTCCCGGGGACTTTCTTGCCCAGAGCCAACTATTTCACTGCCAATTATGCACCTTCCTCACCGTCCTGCGCTCATGGCGTTTGCGCTGAAAACAGTCACCGCGGCAGTCGCCAGTGCCGTGCTCCTGTCGCCTGCCGCCTCGGCTGCCGGCCTCGGCAAGCTGTCGGTGCTGTCGGCCCTCGGCCAGCCGCTGCGCGCCGAGATCGAACTGACGACCACGGCGGGCGAAGATGCGTCCAGCCTGGCAGTGAAACTGGCCTCGCCGGAAGCCTTCCGCGCGGCCAATATCGAATTCAATCCGGCGCTGCTGTCGCTGCGCTTCAACGTCGAGACCCGCGCCGGCCGCCAGATCATCCGCGTGAGCTCGACCCAGCCGCTCAACGAGCCCTTCGTCGACATGCTGCTCGAGCTGTCCTGGAATAACGGCCGCCTGGTACGCGAATACACCTTCCTGCTCGACCCGGCCGAACTGCGCACCACCCAGCCGGCCCAGGTCGCCGCCGAGGCCCCGCGCCCGGCAGCCGCCACGGCGCCTGCCGCTGCTGCGGCCCAGCCGCGCGCGGCGACGGCGCAGCCGGCCCCGGTGCAGGAGCCGCGCCGCGAGACGGCAGCCCCGAGCCCGCGCGCCGCGCCGGCCGTCGATGCGCCGTCGAGCTATCGCGTGCGCCAGGGCGACACCCTGAGCAAGATCGCGACCAGGCTGAAACCCGCCGACATCTCGCTCGACATGATGCTGGTGTCGCTCTACCGCGCCAATCCGGATGCCTTCATCGGCAACAACATGAACCGCCTGAAGTCGGGTCAGATCCTGTCCGTGCCGGATGCCGGCGCACTGCGCGGCGGCGGCGAGGGCGAGGCCAATGCCGTCGTCGTCGCCCACGCCGCCGATTTCAACGCCTACCGTAACAAGCTCGCCGGCCAGGTGGCCAGCGCCGCGCCTCAGCGCACCCCGCAGGCAGGCCAGAGCGCGACCGGCAAGATCACCGCCAAGGTCGAGGAACGCCCGACCGCGGCCAACGAATCGCAGGACCAGCTGCGCCTGTCGAAGGCGACCCAGGCCGCGGCCGGCGCCGCAGGCGCCACCGCCAGCGCCGAAGACCGCATCGCACGCGAACGCGAACTGGCCCAGGCCCAGGCCAGGGTCACGGAACTCGAACGCAACGTCAGCGAACTGGAAACGCTGATGACGGTGAAGAGCCGTACCGGGACCGACACCCAGAATGCCGCGGCAGCCGGCGCCGCCGGAGCAGCGGCAGGCGCCGCGGCCGGCAAGATCGCAGAAACCACGCCTGTGCCTGCGCCGAAGCCGGCCGACAAGGCCGTGGCCAAGCCGAAGAAAAAAGCCAAGCCTGAGGAAAAGACCCTGGCTGACACGCTGATGGACAACATCAACCTGGTCGCCGCCGGCGCCGCCGTGCTGCTGCTCGGAGCCTTCGGCCTGTCGCGCCGCAAGAAAAAGAAAGACAACGAACGCATCCTGGACGCCGAGCCCTCGGTGCTGGGCGTGCCCACCAAGGCCGCGCACTCGCTGTTCGCGGAAGCGGGCGGCCAGAGCGTCGATACCAGCAACAGCGTGTTCAACTCGAGCTTCGCGCCTTCGGCTTCGCAGCTCGACACCAATGAAGTCGACCCGGTCGCCGAAGCCGACGTGTATATCGCCTATGGCCGCGACGCCCAGGCCGAAGAAATCCTGAAGGAAGCCCTGCGCAACCATCCGGAGCGCCATGCGGTGCGCCTCAAGCTGCTCGAGATCTATGCCGCGCGCAAGGACACGCGCGCGTTTGAAGCCCAGGCCAGCGAACTGTTTGGCATCACGCGCGGGCAGGGCGACGAATGGGCGCAGGCGGTGGCGCTGGGCCAGAGCATCGACCCATCCAACCCGCTGTATGCCAGCGCCAGCGGCGCAGCGCCCGTGGCGCACGTGCCGAGCCCCCAGGAACGCGACCAGCAGTCGCTGCTCTCGCAGCAGCTGGAAGACGCCTTCCGCAGCGGCGGCCCGGGCTCGGCGTTTGGTGCCGGCGCGGCTGCCGGCGCACTGGCCGGTGGTGCGGCTTATGCCGCGATGGACCACGACCAGGATGCAACGGCAGTGCCGGCAGCAAGCAACGTCGCCGAGCAGCGCGCCGACGACAATGCGCTCGACTTCGACCTGGGCGGCCTGAGCTTCGAGCCGGTGAGCAGCAGCGAGCCGATCGCGATGGGCGGACCGTATTCGCCGGAGCAGGACGAGACTGCCGTGCCCGACCTCGATTTCGCGCTCGATCCCGTTACCCCGGCCGACATCACCGCGGCCCCGGCCCCGGCGTCGGAAGAACCCTTTGACCTCGCCTTCGACATGAGCTTCGGCGAGCCGGATGCGCCGCAGGCGCAAGCGGCCCAGGCTTCGAGCAACGCGCCGGGCATGGATGTCGACCTGGCCGGCCTGGCCGCCGACTTCGACCTGCCGCCGCTGCCTGCCGTCACCGAGGACGAGGTGCCGATGGCTGCGCCTTCCGCTGCACCGGCTGCCAACCAGGATCCGCTGTTCGACCTCGACATGATGGACTTCGGCCTGCCCGCCACGCCGGCCGCGCCGGCGGCGGTCGCCGAGGCCACGCCTTTCCACGACGAGCTGCCTGCCATCGTCGCCACGCCTGCAAGCTCCGGGGTGGCGGACGATCCGCTGTTCGACCTCGATACCATGGACTTCGGCAGCCCGTCCGACTATGCCCAGGCGGCACCGGCGCCGACCGAGGCTCACGTCGAACCTTTCGAATTCGACGCGCCACCGGCCGCCGAGCAGCCACGCGTAGCGCCGCAGGCCTTCGGCCAGCAGTTCGCATCCGATGAAGATCCGTTCGCGCTGCCGGACATGCCGATGGCGGCACCCGCCGAGGCCGCGCCATCCTTCGACTTGACCGACATCGACCTCGACCTGCCGGCAACGAGTCAGCCGGCGGTGGCCGATGCCGATTTGCCTGAGCCGGGCGAGGCGCTGGCGCCGGGTGCGATGTCGCCCGAGCACATGGAAATGGAAACCAAGCTTGATCTCGCCATCGCCTACCAGGAAATCGGCGACAAGGAAGGCGCGCGCGAGCTGCTCGATGAAGTCATCAAGGGTGGCAACAGCGAACAGGTGAGCAAGGCCAGCTCGATGCGCACCCTGCTCGCGTGAGGCGCATCGCACTAGGTCTCCAGTACGTCGGCACGGGCTGGAACGGTTACCAGAAACAGCCCGACCGGAACACCGTCCAGGACCGGCTCGAGATCGCACTCGAGAAGTTCGCCTGCACGCCGCTGGCCACGACCTGCGCCGGCCGCACCGACGCCGGCGTGCACGGCCTCGAGCAGGTCATCCACTTCGACACGGAACTCGACCGCGCCACCCAGAGCTGGGTGCGCGGCGTGAACACCTTCCTGCCCGATTCGATCGCGGTGCGCTGGGCCCATGAAACCCAGCCGGAGCTGGACGGCCTGGAATTCCACGCGCGCTTCTCGGCGCGCTCGCGTACCTATCACTACGTGCTCTACAACCATCCGACCCCGTCGGCGCTGCTGGCCGGCCGGGCAGGGTGGGTATTCCGCCCGCTCGACCTGGACGCCATGCGCGAGGCGGCGCGCCACCTGGTCGGCGAACACGATTTTTCGGCCTTCCGCGCGGCCAGCTGCCAGGCCAATACCCCGGTCAAGCTGATGCACGAAGTCGGTATCCAGCGCTACGGCGACGTGATCGTCTTCACCGTGCGCGCCAGCGCCTTCCTGCACCACATGGTGCGCAACATCGTCGGCTCGCTGGTGTATGTAGGCACCGGGCGCCACAAGCCGGAGTGGATGGCCGAGGTGCTGGCCAGCCGCTCGCGCGACGTGGCCGCGCCCACCTTCATGCCGGACGGCCTGTATTTGGCCAAAATCGATTACGATCCACGCTGGGGACTTCCGCAGGAGGCGGTCTCGCCCTTGCCCTGGCTATAGAGCCTTCCTTAGGATCGTTATGCAACGCACCCGTATCAAAATCTGCGGCATCACGCGCGAGGAAGACCTGCGCGCGGCCATCGACGCCGGCGCCGATGCGCTGGGTTTCGTGTTCTACCCGAAGAGCCCGCGCTACGTGACGCCCGAACGGGCAGGGGAGCTGTGCGCCGCGCTGCCGCCTTACGTGAGCGCGGTGGCGCTGTTCGTCAACGCAAGCATCGATGAAGTGCGGGCGGTGGCGGCGAACGGCCCGCTGTCGCTGATCCAGTTCCATGGCGACGAAACGGCCGAGGAATGCGCGGCGGTGGCGGCGGCGGTGCAGCGGCCCTTCGTGCGCGCCTTCAGGGTGCGGCCGGACACGACCCAGGATGAACTGCTAGAATACGAGCGTGCATACCGCGCCGCCAGCACCTGGTTTTCGGGCCTTTTGCTCGACACCTGGGTCGATGCCTACGGCGGCACAGGAAAGGTTTTCGATTGGTCTCTCATCCCAAAAGAGCTCGCGCCTCGGGTCGTTTTGAGTGGTGGCTTGAACGTACAAAACGCGACTGACGCGGTGGTACGTGTTCGTCCCTTCGCGGTCGACGTCAGCAGTGGCGTCGAAGCGCAGAAGGGCATCAAGGATGCCCGCAAGCTCGCCGATTTCATCAAGGCGGTGCGGGCGGCCGACGCTATCCATTCGAGTGAGACATCCCATGAAAGAACTGCCTAGCCGCGGCACTGCCGCCCTGTTCAAGAACACCGCTTACCAGCTGCCCGACACCTCGGGCCATTTCGGCCCCTACGGCGGCAGCTTCGTCGCCGAAACCCTCTCGCATGCCCTGGCCGAGCTGAGCGAAGCCTACGCCCGCTACTCGCAAGATCCCGAATTCCTCGACGAATACCGCTACGAGCTGGCCCATTTCGTCGGCCGTCCCTCGCCCGTGTACCACGCCAAGCGCTGGTCCGAGCAAACCGGCGGCGCGCAGATCTTCTTCAAGCGCGAAGACCTGAACCATACCGGCGCCCACAAGATCAACAACGTGATCGGCCAGGCCCTGCTGGCGCGCCGGATGGGCAAGAAGCGCATCATCGCTGAAACCGGCGCCGGCCAGCACGGCGTGGCCACCGCCACCATCTGCGCCCGTTTCGGCCTGGAGTGCGTGGTCTACATGGGCAGCGAAGACGTCAAGCGCCAGGCCCAGAACGTCTACCGCATGAAACTGCTGGGCGCGACCGTGGTGCCCGTCGAATCGGGCTCCAGGACCCTGAAGGACGCGCTCAACGAAGCGATGCGCGACTGGGTCACCAACATCGAAAACACCTTCTACATCATCGGCACGGTGGCCGGCCCGCATCCTTACCCGATGATGGTGCGCGACTTCCAGTCGGTGATCGGCGAAGAGTGCCGGGTGCAGATGCCGGCCATGACCGGGCGCCAGCCCGACTACGTCATCGCCTGCATCGGCGGCGGCTCCAACGCCATGGGCATCTTCTATCCGTATATCGACGAGCCGGGCGTGAAACTGGTGGGCGTCGAGGCGGCGGGCGAGGGCCTGGACTCGGGCAAGCATGCGGCTTCGCTCACGGCCGGTTTTCCGGGTGTGTTGCACGGTAACCGCACCTATTTGCTGCAGGACGCGAACGGCCAGATCATCGAGACGCATTCGGTGTCGGCAGGCCTGGATTATCCGGGCGTGGGGCCCGAGCACGCATGGCTGAAAGATTCGCTGCGCGCAGAATACGTGTCGATCACCGACGACGAAGCGCTGCAGGCTTTCCACGACTGCTGCCGCATCGAGGGGATCATCCCGGCGCTCGAGTCCTCGCACGCGATCGCGTATGCGGTGAAGCTGGCCGCCACGCTGCCGAAGGACCAGCTCATCCTGGTCAATTTGTCGGGCCGCGGCGACAAGGACATGCACACGGTGGCGCAAAGGATGGGGCTCGATTTCAGCTGACGCGCGTCGGCCGTCGTTCCCCTCCCTTCGTGTAGCTTGAATGAAAGAACCGCATGTCCCGTATCGAATCGACCTTTGCTGCGCTCAAGGCGCAGGACAAGACCGGCCTGGTCACCTTCATCACCGCCGGCGACCCGGCGCCCGAACTGACCGTGCCGCTGATGCACGCCCTGGTGGAGGGCGGCGCCAACGTGCTGGAGCTGGGCGTCCCCTTTTCCGACCCGATGGCCGAAGGCCCGGTCATCCAGCGCGCCTGCGAACGCGCCCTGAAATTCGGCATCGGCCTGCCGGACGTATTTAACTTCGTGCGCGAGTTCCGCCGGAAGGACAGCACCACGCCGGTGGTCCTGATGGGCTACGCCAATCCGATCGAGCGCATGGGTCCCGACAACTTCATCCGCCTCGCCAAGGAAGCCGGCGCCGACGGCGCCATCGTCGTCGACTACCCGCCGGAAGAGTGCGCGTCGTTTGCCGAGGCCATGCGCGCCAACGGCCTGGACCTGATCTTCCTGTTGGCCCCGACCTCGACCACCGCGCGCGTGCAGCAGGTGGCGCGATACGGCAGCGGCTTCAGCTATTACGTCTCGCTCAAGGGCGTGACCGGCGCCGGCACCATCGACACGCAAGACGTGGCGCGCCGCGTCGCCGCCATCCGCGAGCACGTCAAGCTGCCGATCGGCGTGGGCTTCGGCATCCGCGACGGCGCCACCGCCCGGGCCGTGGCCGAAGTGGCCGACGCCGTCGTCATCGGCAGCCGCATCATCCAGGAACTCGAATCGGTGCCGAAAGACCAGGCCGTGGATGCCGTCCGCGCCTTCACCACCACCATCCGCACCGCCCTCGACGCTTGACCCCTGGGGTCAGAGTTGAATTGTTGGACAACTTTCAAAAGTTTCCTGCAATTCGACTCCGACCCTATTTATCAGCAGGCGTACCCAGGCACTAATTAATTAGGGTCAGAGTCGAATTATTGGGAAACTTCACAAAGTTGCTCAACAATTTGACTCTGACCCTCATTATTTTCCGAACCTACTTATAGTTGACTGGTTGTTTTTGCGCAGTGCAACTCTTGCGTTGCGCCGCGTAAAGGTATGGAAAGTTCGCTTACATTGAGGTCGTATTTCCAACCTTCAACTAAAAAGGATACTCAATGAAAATACAAGTCACAAAGGTTTCCGTTGGCCAGTCGGCCAAGGTTATGGCGATGCTGTACTTGTTGTTATCCATACCGATCGTGGCCGTCATCGCTGTATTCGCCCTCGCTGGTGGCCAGGGCAACCTCGTCTTCTTGTTGCTCCTGGCACCTGCGTTCTATGCCGCGGCCGCATTTGTTGGCACAGCTTTTTCGGCCTGGCTTTATAACCTTGCAGCCAAGAAGGTCGGCGGTTTCGAATACACCACTTCCGAGATCGCGGAAGCTTCCTGACCATCGTTCAGCGTCTGGCAAGCAAGAAAGCTAATTAGGGTCAGAGTCGAATTATTGGGAAACATTCTAAAGTTTCCTGTAATTCGACTCTGACCCTAATTATTTTGCAACAGACCTGCTCACCGGCAATTAGGGTCGGAGTCGCATTGTGGGAAATTTCGGGAAATTGCTCAATAATTTGACTCTGACCCCAAGGTGGGGGAGATGATGTCAGGATGCTAATTGGTAGCCAGACATGATTCGACAAGCGGGTTCTGAGCGGCTACACTACCGCCACCTCGAAGAACTGCCGCAAGGAGAAAAAGATGAGTTGGCTAGAAAAACTGCTGCCCCCACGGATCCAGCGCTCCGATGCCGCCAACCGCAAGACCATGCCCGAAGGGCTGTGGGTCAAGTGCCCATCGTGCGAAGCGGTGTTGTACCGGGCCGACCTGGAGTCGAACCTGCACGTGTGCCCGAAGTGCGACCATCACATGCGTATCCGCGCCCGCGAGCGCCTCGACGGGCTGCTCGATGCCGGCGGCCGCTATGAAATCGGCCAGGAAACCCTGCCGGTCGATACGCTGAAGTTCAAGGACAGCAAGAAATACCCGGACCGCCTGAAGTCGGCCATGGAAGCCACCGGCGAGACCGATGCGCTGATCGTCCAGGGCGGCTCGATCATGAGCCTGCCGGTCGTCGTCGCCTGCTTCGAATTCGAATTCATGGGCGGCTCGATGGGCTCGGTCGTAGGCGAGCGGTTCGCTAGAGGCGCCCAGGTGGCGCTCGAGCAGAAGGTGCCCTTCATCTGCATTACCGCCACGGGCGGTGCGCGCATGCAGGAAGGCCTGCTGTCGCTGCTGCAGATGGCCAAGACCACGGCCATGCTGACCAAGCTGTCGGAAAAGAAGCTGCCATTCATCAGCGTACTGACCGACCCGACCATGGGCGGCGTGTCCGCCTCGTTCGCCTTCATGGGCGACGTCGTGATCGCCGAGCCGAAAGCGCTGATCGGCTTTGCCGGCCCGCGCGTGATCGAGAACACCGTGCGCGAAAAGCTGCCGGAAGGCTTCCAGCGCGCCGAATTCCTGGTCCAGAAGGGCGCCGTCGACATGATCGTCGACCGCCGCAAGATGCGCGAAGAAATCGCGCGCCTGCTGGCCCTGCTGCAGAACCAGGCGGTCGAAGTCCTCGCCTGATCCCGTTCGCGGAACGGATGCCACGCATCCGTTCCGCGCATGTGCGCGTCCATCGCGCATGAGTACCGTGCCCCGCACGCACCATCGAAGTCCATCCATGCCCACTACCCCGACCACCTTGCCCGACTGGCTGGCGCTGCTCGAGTCACGCCATGCCGAAACCCATATCGACATGGGACTGGACCGCGTGCGCGCCGTCAAGGAGCGCCTGCAGCTCGCCTTTGCCTGCCCCGTGATCATGGTGGCCGGCACCAACGGCAAGGGCTCGACCTGCGCGATGCTGGAGGCCATGCTGCTGCAATGCGGCTACCGCGTGGGCCTGTACATCAAGCCGCACTTCCTCGACTTTAACGAGCGCGCCCGCATCAATGGTGAGATGGCCTCGAACGAAGCCCTGGTGGCAGCCTTCGATGCGGTGGAAAGCGTGCGCGGCGACGTGTCGCTCACGTACTTCGAATTCACCACGCTGGCGATCATGCACCTGATCTCGCAGTCGAACGTCGACGTGGCCATCCTCGAAGTCGGCCTGGGCGGGCGCCTCGATGCGGTCAACGTGGTCGACGCCGACGTGGCGATCGTCACCAGCGTCGACATCGACCACACCGACTACCTCGGCGACACGCGCGAAAAAATCGGCTTCGAGAAAGCCGGCATTTTCCGCGCCGGCAAAACGGCCATCTGCAGCGACCCGGTACCGCCGCAATCGCTCATCGACCATGCGCAGGCCATCGGCGCCGACCTGTGGCTGCTGGGGCGCGACTTCAACTACCAGGGCGACCAGCAGCAATGGAGCTACGGCGGGCGCGGCCAGCGCCGCAATTCGCTGGCCTATCCGGCCCTGCGCGGCGCCAACCAGCTGCTCAATGCCTCGGCCGCGCTGGCCGCGCTCGAAGTGCTGCGCATGCAGCTGCCCTGCGGCGCCCAGGAAGTGCGCGCCGGCCTGGCGCTGGTCGAGCTGCCGGGACGCTTCCAGGTGCTGCCGGGACGCCCGACCCAGGTGCTCGACGTCGCCCACAATCCGCACGCCGCCGCGACCCTCGCGCAGAACCTCGGCAACATGGGCTTCCACCGCTTTACCTATGCGGTGTTCGGCATCATGGAAGACAAGGACATCGATGCGGTCATCGCGCCGATGGCCCAATACATCGACCACTGGTGCGTGACCGCGCTGCCCTCGCCACGCTCGGCACAGCCTGCACAACTGGCGGAAAAACTGGAAGCATTGAAGCCCGCAGGCGCGAAAACCGACGACTTTTCGGTCGCCACTTTCGCCAATCCTGCCGAGGCGTATGCGAATGCGGTGAGTCGGGCAGGGGAGAATGATAGAATTGTGGTCTTTGGTTCGTTCTACACGGTCGCCGGCGTGATGGCGGCCCGTAAATCCTCTCTACACTGATACCTGAAACGCATGGGCTTGTTCTCGTTAGGCAGCAAAAACAAGCAAGACACCGCCCGCGACAGCGGCCATTTCGTCAAGGATGACGACGCCGCCTATGGGCAGCAGGCCCGCGCCAAGCGCGCGACGCACGCCGGCGAAGGCGCACGGCGCAGCCGCGGCCCGGATCCTGTCCTCCCCGAGAAAAAACGTGCACGCCGCCGCCTGGTCGGCGCGATCGCACTGGCGCTGGCGGCGGCCGTCGGGCTGCCGATGCTGCTCGATTCCGAGCCCAAGCCGCTCGGCACCGACATCGCCATCAACATCCCGGACAAGGAAAAAGCCGCGCCCCTGCCGGTGCCGGCAGCGGCCACCGTGGACAGCGGCGAGGAAATCGTCGAGCCGGTGGATGTGGGCACGCAGCCCGCAGCAGGCGCCGCGATCGCGGTGCCGCCGGCCGACCCGCCGCCGATGCGCACCGTCGACACCGGCCGCGCGGATTCCGTGCCGGCGCTGAAGGCCGAGCCGAAGCTCGAGCCCAAGCTTGACGCGCCCAAGCTTGAACCGAAGCGTGCGCCCGCCATCGATACCGCTCATCCAAAGGCCGCCGACCTGGCCCTGAAGAAGCCCGAGCCAGCCGTCGCCAAGCCCCTGGAAGCCAAGCCGAAGGCCAAGGAAGACGCCGCCCGCGCGATCGCCATCCTCGAGGACAAGCCGGCCGTGAAGGTCGAAGGCCCGTCGCAGAAATACGTGGTGCAGGTCGCCGCGCTGACGACCCCTGAAAAAGTCACCGAGCTGCAGGGCCGCCTGCGCGCCGCCGGCGTGTCCTCGTTCACCGAGAAGTCCGGTGACCTGATCCGCGTGCGGGTAGGACCGTTCAGCAAGGAGGACGCGGACAAGGTACGCTCGAAGCTGATCGGCATCGGCCTGTCGGGCAAGATGGTCCCGCTCTGATGGGCGCTTTCAAGCAGGGCAGCGCGGCGTGACGATTTTCGATTACCTGGTCCTGTTCGTCCTGATTTCGTCGGTCATCATTTCCACCCTGCGCGGCCTGGTGAAAGAAATCCTGTCGCTGCTGGGCTGGGTGGTCGCCTTCGTGGTGGCCAACATGTAC
The DNA here is from genome assembly GCF_059685935.1 of Telluria sp. ZT3P39. Taxonomy (NCBI): domain Bacteria; kingdom Pseudomonadati; phylum Pseudomonadota; class Betaproteobacteria; order Burkholderiales; family Oxalobacteraceae; genus Telluria; species Telluria sp. ZT3P39. The sequence goes on along the minus strand of NZ_JCASIH010000019.1, from coordinate 36,700 downwards.
GGCGCCAAGCTGGCGCCCATGCTGCCCGACCTGGTTCCCGGCGAGACCGCGCGCCTGATCGCGGCCTTCGTCATCCTTTTCCTCGGTGTGCGCGTATTGATGGGCCTGCTGTCGCTGGCGATCGGCGCCCTGATCACCGCGAGCGGCCTGAGCCTGGCGGACCGGGGGCTGGGCGGATTGTTCGGATTGGGCCGCGGCATTGTATTCGTGCTTGCCGCCGTCATATTGTGTGGGATGACTTCCATCCCGCAACAGGATTTCTGGAGAAATGCGCTGCTCTCGCCAATGGCGGAAACCGGGGCGCGCACGGTCAAGCCTTTCTTGCCTGCAGCACTGGCGCAGCATGTGAAGTATTGAACACATTGAATTCTTTTTTGTAATCAGCAGGCCAGTTTTAGGAGCGCACCATGTGTGGCATCGTCGGCGTCGTCTCGCACAATCCCGTCAACCAGCTCTTGTATGACGCGTTGCTGCTCTTGCAGCACCGCGGCCAGGACGCTGCGGGCATTGCGACCAATCACAGCAGCATGTTTTCGATGTACAAGGCCAATGGCCTGGTCCGTGACGTGTTCCGCACCCGCAACATGCGCTCGCTGCAAGGCAATACCGGTATCGGCCACTGCCGCTACCCGACCGCCGGCTCCTCGAGCGAGGAAGAAGCGCAGCCCTTCTACGTCAACGCGCCCTTCGGCATCACGCTGGCGCACAACGGAAACCTGACCAACCAGGCGGTGCTCAAGGACGAACTGTTCCGCAACGACCGCCGCCACATCAACACCGATTCCGATTCCGAGGTGCTGCTCAACGTGCTGGCCCACGAGATCCAGGAAGCGGCCGACGGCTTCAACCTGAACAAGGAAGCGGTCTTCAAGGCCGTCGCGGCAGTGCACCGCCGCGTGCGCGGGGCGTACGCCGTCGTGGCCCAGATCTCCGGCCACGGCATGCTGGCCTTCCGCGACCCCTTCGGCATCCGTCCGCTGTGTCTGGGCATGAACGAGACCGAAGGCGGTACCGAATACCTCGTCGCCAGCGAATCGGTGGCGCTGGAAGGCCTGGGCTTCCGCTTTGTGCGCGACATCGCGCCGGGCGAAGCGGTCTACATCGATAACGACGGCAATTTGTCGGAACAGCAGTGCGCCGAGAACCCGTCGCTGAATCCATGCGCCTTCGAATACGTCTACCTGGCGCGCCCGGACTCGGTGATCGACGGCGCCTCGGTGTATGCGACCCGCCTGCGCATGGGCGAATACTTGGCCGACAAGGTCCGCGCCGAGATCCCGGACGGCGAGATCGACGTGGTCATGCCGATTCCCGATTCCTCGCGTCCCGCCGCGATCCAGCTCGCGCTGAAGCTGGGCATCGAATACCGCGAAGGCTTCATCAAGAACCGCTACATCGGCCGCACCTTCATCATGCCCGGCCAGGGCATGCGCAAGAAGTCGGTGCGCCAGAAGCTCAACGCCATCGCCTCCGAATTCAAGGACAAGAACGTGCTGCTGGTGGACGACTCGATCGTGCGCGGCACCACCAGCCGCGAGATCGTGCAGATGGCCCGCGAAGCCGGTGCGCGCAAGGTGTTCTTCGCTTCGGCCGCGCCGCCGGTGCTCTACCCGAACGTGTATGGCATCGACATGCCGACCCGCGACGAGCTGATCGCCCACGGCCGCACCACCGAAGAAGTCTGCCGCGAGATCACCGCCGACCGCCTGGTCTACCAGGACGTCGACGCGCTCAAGCGCGCCATCTCGGACGTGAACCCGGCGCTGAAGAACTTCGAGGCGTCGTGCTTCGACGGTATCTACGTGACCGGCGACGTGACCCCGGAATACCTCGACCGCCTGGAGTCGGCACGCCACAAGCCGAGCCCGAAGCGCGACGAGGACGACGTGACCACGCACCTGCACCTCAAGGCCCCGGCCACCGAATAAGCCTGATGGTTCAAGCGAACTCCCATGAGCGATAGCAAGTACGGCTTCACCACCACCATCCTGCACAACGACCGCCGCAAGACGGTCGAGCAGGGCTCGCTGCACAAGCCGGTGCACACCTCGGTGGCCTTCGGCTACAACGATGCGCGCCAGCTGGCGGCGGTCTTCCAGGGCAAGGAGCCGGGCTTCCGCTACGGCCGCCAGGGCAATCCGACGGTCAGCGCGCTCGAGGACAAGATCACCACGATGGAAGACGGTGTCGGCACCATCTGTTTCGCTACCGGCATGGGCGCAATCGGCGCGCTGTTCCAGGCGCTGCTGCGCGCCGGCGACCAGATCGTGTCCTCCTCCTTTTTGTTCGGGAATACGAACAGCCTGTGGCAAACGGTGGCAGCTCAAGGCGTCGATGTCGCTTTTGTCGATGCGACCGATGTGGCGAACGTGGAAGCGGCGCTGACCCCGGCCACCCGCATGGTGTTCGTCGAGACCATCGCCAATCCACGCACGCAAGTGGCCGACCTGGCTAGAATCGGCCAGTTGTGCCGCGAACGCGGCATCCTCTACGTGGTCGACAACACCATGACCACGCCCTACCTGTTCCGCCCGAAGGCGGTCGGCGCGGGCCTGGTGGTCAATTCGCTGACCAAGTCGATCGGCGGGCATGGCAATGCGCTGGGCGGCGCCCTGACCGACACCGGCTTGTTCGACTGGCGCGGCTACCCGCACATCGCGCCGAACTTCCGCAAGCAACCGAGCCAGGCCCAAGGACTGGCCCAGCTGCGCGCGAAAGCGCTGCGCGACTTCGGCGCGGCGCTCGGCCCCGAGGCGGCCCACCATATCGCGGTCGGCGCCGAGACCCTGGCGTTGCGCATGGACCGCACCAGCAGCAATGCGCTGGCGCTGGCCCGGCTGCTGGAAGCGGACGAGCGGGTCAGTGCCGTCCACTATCCGGGCCTGGCTTCGCATCCGCAGCACGCCATCACGCAAGAGCTGTTCCGCGCCGCCGGTTCGCTGCTCAGTTTCGAACTGGTCGATGCGATCGATCCCTTCGATTACCTGAACCGCCTGACGCTCGCCATCCCGGCCAGCAACCTGGGCGACACCCGCACCCTGGTGATCCCGGTGGCGCACACGATCTTCTTCGAGATGGGGGCGGAGCGCCGTGCCAGCATGGGCATCGCCGAGTCCTTGATTCGTGTCTCGGTGGGCATCGAGGACACGGACGACCTGCTCGCGGACTTCCGCCGGGCGCTCGACGCGTAGGCACGATGCCGCTATGATGGGGATTCGATTCCTCATCCGTAAGCGCCCATGAAGACCACGCTGTTCTGCCTCTCCCTCCTGTTCTGCGGCAGCGCCTTTGCCGGCGAGCTGGAAGATGCCCACGCCCTGTTCGCGAAGAAGGACTACGCCCAGGCCATGAAGCTGTACACCAGGCTGGCCAATGGCGGCAATGCCGAGGCGCAGCAGGCGCTGGGCCAGATGTACTGGTATGGCGAAGCAGGGCAGGTTGACGAGGCGAAGGCCGAAGCGCTGTTCAGGAAATCAGCCGCCAAGGGCAACAAGGTGGCCGCCGCCTCGCTCGAGGTGATGGACCAGCGCGTCAAGCGCCGCAAGGAGATCGATTACTGGGTCAGGGGCTATGACGGCGAAGACCTCAAATCGGGCGAGTTCCGCTGCACCGCGCCGCGCATTCCGGCCATGTCGAAGATTAACGCCGACATCGACCGTATCGGCGCGGCCGTCACGAGCTGGCAGGAGTGCTACAACAAGTTCGTCACCAACCTGAACGCGGCCACGCCGCTGACCAAGCGCATTCCCGCGGATATCGCCAAGCTGATGACCAAGGACGAGACGGAGAAGTCGAGCGCCTACCTGACGCAGTTGCAGTCGAACCTGACCGAGGAAGCGAAGGTGAGCTCGCAGCTGGTGCTGGCCGACTTCGCGGCATGGCGCACGGCGACCGAGGCCTATGTGTCCGAGCACAACGCGATGGTGAAGAGTTCTTCGGATGCGAAGAAGTTGAAGTGATGGGGTAGGGTAATGCGAACCTGGATCCCGGCCGGGATCCAATTCGGATGTGCAAGGTTAGCGCAATTAGTGCCAGCTACGCATCAAGCCCACCGCCAGCCCCTCGAGCGCAAACTCGTCTTCGGGGGTGACCTGGATGACCTTGAAGTCCGGGTTTTCCGGCAGCAGTTCGACCACGTTGCCGGTCTTGCGGTAGCGCTTGACCGTGACTTCGTCGCCCAGGCGAGCGACCACGATCTGGCCGTTCTTGGCGCTGTCAATCTTCTTGACCGCCAGGAAGTCGCCGTCGCAGATGCCGGCATCGCGCATCGACCAGCCCTTGACCTTCAGCAGGAAGTCGGGCCTGGCCGAGAACATGGCGGCATCGACGTTATAAGTGGCTTCGACGTGTTCCTGGGCCAGGATCGGCGAACCGGCGGCGACCCGGCCGACCAGCGGCAGCGACATCATGAGCGCGGCAGGCACCAGCGGGACCTGTTCGACGGAAGCGCCGATCAGGCGGATGCCGCGCGAGGTGCCAGGCGAAATCTCGATGGCGCCCTTGCGCGCCAGCGCCTGCAGGTGTTCTTCGGCGGCGTTGGCCGACTTGAAGCCGAGTTCGGCCGCGATTTCGGCGCGGGTCGGGGGAAAACCGGTGTTCTCGATCGCTTCCCTGATCAGGTTCAGGATCTGTTCTTGCCTTGCAGTGAGCTTGAGCATGGGTGTGTTAAGGCAATCCGTTGTGTGAGTAGACTGTATTTTTGTACAGTATTCTTCTGCGCGCAAGGGAAAACACGGGAAATATGTAAAAAAATTGTGCAGCGCGGTCCCGGGCGTGGCAAAAACCGCGCGCTCTGCCGGACTCATCGCGGCAGCGAACCACACCCGGCTTTCCAAACCGGCCAATCTCGGGCTATAATGTCCGGCTTTCCCTTCCCACACTCGTCTTGACGCCGAGGTGGGCATTTGTTTAAACGTCCTTAAGGAGTAATGCATGCGTCATTATGAAATCGTTTTTATCGTCCACCCGGACCAAAGCGAGCAAGTCCCGGCGATGATCGAGCGTTACAAGGCCACGGTGTCGAGCCGCGGCGGTAACATTCATCGCGTGGAAGACTGGGGCCGTCGCCAGATGGCTTACCAGATCCAGAAGCTGCCGAAAGCCCACTACATCTGCCTGAACATCGAGTGCGACAACGAGACCCTGGTCGAGCTGGAAACCGCATTCAAGTTCAACGATGCCGTCCTGCGTCACCTGACCGTCAAGATGAAGAAGGCTGAAACCGCACCGTCGCCGATGATGAAATCGGTCCAGCGCGAAGACGCAGCCAAGAGCCACCGCGCCGAAGCCGCAGCACCAGCTGCCGCTCCAGCCGCAGCGGCCTGATTGTTGAACCGGTTTTTCCAGGGAATCCCGAACACAAGTGAACCAGTAGCGTGAACGAACTGCGGCTCGTGGCGACCATCGCCGAGCGTGACGTGTTGCGTTACACCCCGGCCGGCGTCCCCATCGTGGGCGCCATCCTGATGCACAGTTCGCAGCAGGAAGAGGCAAGGGTAGCGAGACTGGTCGAGTTTGAAGTCACCGCGCTGGCCGCGGGCGAGATTTCAGGCAGGTTTGCCGGCGCCGAACTCGGCGCGGCCTACCAGTTCACCGGATTCCTGGCACGGAAGAACCGCAACAGTAAAGCCCTGGTGTTTCACATCATTGATTTCAGTGCCGCCTGAAGCGGCATTCATTTAGATAGATACAGGAGCCTAAAATGGCATTCGGTAAAAAGTTCGACAAAAACAAAGCCAAAGAAAAACTGAAGCGCAAACAGCAGAACCCGCTGTTCAAGCGCAAGAAGTTCTGCCGCTTCACCGCAGCAAACGTGGAACAGGTCGACTACAAAGACGTCGACACCCTGAAGGACTTCGTCCAGGAAAACGGCAAGATCATGCCGGCACGCCTGACCGGCACCAAGGCGCACTACCAGCGCCAGGTCGACACCGCGATCAAGCGCGCACGCTACCTCGCGCTGCTGCCGTACACCGACCTGCACCACGGTTAATCCGCGGCATACAGATCAGAATTTCTGGAGAAAAATATGCAAGTTATCCTTTTGGAAAAAGTTGTTAACGTCGGCAACCTGGGCGACGTGGTCAAGGTCAAGGACGGTTACGCACGTAACTTCCTGATCCCGCAAAAGATGGCACGCCGTGCTACCCAGGCCGCTGTGGCCGAGTTCGAAGTCAAGCGCGCAGAGCTGGAAAAAGCGGCAGCTGAAAAGCTGTCGGCTGCCCAGGCGCAAGGCGACAAGCTGAGCGGCATGACCGTCACCATCGGCCAGAAGGCCGGCGTTGACGGCCGTCTGTTCGGTTCGGTCACCAACTTCGACATCGCCGAAGCCCTGACCAAGCAAGGCTTCGCGGTCGAGAAGTCGCAGGTTCGCCTGCCGGCCGGCCCGCTGAAGACCACCGGTGAATTCCCGGTTGCAGTCGCCCTGCACACCGACGTCGTGTCGGAAATCACGGTTGCTGTGGTTGGCGAAGCTGCTTAAGTTTCAGCTTCAAGCAGTTGTTGCATAAGTGAAAAAGCCGGGTTCGCCCGGCTTTTTTTTATTGCCAGAATCTACCCAATTATTTCAGCCGCGTGACCGGAAAAGGTATAATGCCCGCCATGAATTCCCCATCCGATCCGCAAGTCGACTCGCTGCGCATCCCCCCGCATTCCATCGAAGCAGAGCAGTCCGTCATCGGCGGCCTCCTGCGCGATAACGCCGCATGGGACCGCATCGCCGACTTCATGCACGCGGACGACTTCTACCGCTACGACCACCGCATCATCTTCGAACAGATGGTCCGCCTGATCAACGGCGGCAAGCCGGCCGATGTGATCACGGTCTACGAGGCGATGGTCTCGCTGGGCAAGGCCGACGATGTGGGCGGCCTGCAATACCTGAACGCGATGGCGCAGAACACGCCGTCGGCGGCCAACATCCGCCGCTATGCCGAGATCGTGCGCGACCGCGGCATCCTGCGCAAACTCATTACCGTCGCCGACGAGATCTCGGGCAATGCCTTCAACCCGCAGGGCAAGGAAGTCAAGCAGATGTTGGATGAGGCCGAGTCGAAGATCTTCGCGATCGCCGAAACCGGCGCCCGCGGCCAGCAGGGCTGGAACCCGATCCAGCCGCTGCTCACGCAAGTGGTCGAGCGCATCGACGAACTGTATTCGCGCGAGAACCAGGGCGAGATCACCGGCGTGCCGACCGGCTTCATCGACCTCGATCGCATGACCTCCGGCCTGCAGCCGGGCGACCTGGTGATCGTGGCCGGCCGTCCGTCGATGGGCAAGACCGCGTTCTCGGTGAACATCGGCGAGAACGTCGCGATCGAAGCGGGCCTGCCGGTGGCGGTGTTCTCGATGGAGATGGGCGGCACCCAGCTGGCCATGCGTATGCTTGGCTCGGTCGGCATGCTCGACCAGCACCGCCTGCGTACCGGCCGCCTGAACGACGAGGACTGGCCGCGCCTGACGCACGCCATCCAGAAGATGAACGACGCCCAGCTCTACATCGACGAGACGCCGGCGCTGAACCCGATCGAGATGCGCGCGCGGGCGCGCCGCCTGGCCCGCCAGTGTGGCAAGCTCGGCCTGATTATCGTCGACTACCTGCAGCTGATGCAGGGTAGCCAGCCGGGCGATAACCGCACCGCCGAGATCTCGGAGATCTCGCGTTCGCTCAAGGGCCTGGCCAAGGAATTGCATTGCCCGGTCATCGCCCTGTCGCAGCTGAACCGCTCGCTGGAGCAGCGCCCGAACAAGCGCCCCGTCATGTCCGACTTGCGCGAATCCGGCGCAATCGAGCAGGATGCGGACGTGATCATTTTCCTGTATCGCGACGAGGTCTATAACCCCGATTCGCCCGATAAAGGAACCGCCGAAATCATCATCGGCAAGCAGCGTAACGGTCCGATCGGGGCGATTCGCCTGACCTGGATCGGCCAATACACCAAGTTTGGTAACTACAGCGGCAACCTCGCCGTCTACCAAGGCGATTAAGCCGATATTGCGCCGCGGCCGGCTTGCCGCGGACCACGCAGACCCTAGAGTTTTACAACGGAGAACTACATGTTTGGACGCCTGATGCCCCAGGAGGGGAAGTTTTTTGACCTGTTCAACCAGCACGCCGCATTGTGCGTGAAGGGTGCGCAGGAGATGGTTGGCCTGATGACCAACTTCGACGACCTGGAAATCCGCACCCACGCGGTCGAAAGCATCGAAAAACAGGCTGACAAGATCACCTACGCCTGCGTCGACCTGCTGCACAAGACCTTCATCACCCCGATCGACCGCGACGACATCCACAAGCTGATCACCCGCATGGACGACATCCTCGACATGATGGAAGACGGCGCCCAGACCGTGTCGCTGTACGACCTGCACGCGGTGACTCCGGAAGCCAAGCGCCTGGCCGAACTGTGCCTGTCGTGCTGCCTGAAGGTGCAGGAAGCCGTCGGCCTGCTGCACGACATGGGCAACGCCCAGAAGATCGTCGCCATCTGCGAAGAGATCGACCGCTTCGAATCCGACGCCGACCACGTGATGCGCGCCGCCATGTCGAAGCTGTTCCGCGACGAGCCGGACGTGCGCAACCTGATCAAGATGAAGGCCATCTACGAGATCCTGGAGACCGTCACCGACCGCTGCGAGGATGTCGCCAACATCATCGAAGGCATCATCGTCGAGAACGCGTAACGCGGTCCCGGAACAAGAACAATCATGGAAACTTTAAACATCAGCATTTGGGTGCTGGGCATGCTGGTGCTGCTGGCACTGGTGTTCGACTTCATGAACGGCTTCCACGATTCGGCGAACTCGATCGCCACCGTCGTGTCGACCGGGGTACTGAAGCCGCAAACCGCGGTGGCGATGGCGGCCTTCTTCAACTTCATCGCGATCTTCGTGGTGAGCATGAAGGTGGCGCAGACCATCGGCAAGGGCACGATCGACCCGCACATCGTCGACCACTACGTCATCTTCGGCGCCCTGGTCGGGGCGATCACGTGGAACGTCATCACCTGGTATTACGGCATCCCGTCCTCGTCCTCGCATGCGCTGATCGGCGGCCTGGTGGGCGCCGCGGTGGCCAAATCCGGCACCGGGGCGCTGATCGCCGGTGGCCTGATCAAGACCGTCGCTTTCATCGTGGTGGCGCCGCTGCTGGGCTTCGTGCTGGGCTCGACGATCATGCTGATGGTGTCGTGGATCTTCGTGAAGTCCACCCCGCGCAAGGTCGACGTCTGGTTCCGCCGCCTGCAACTGGTGTCGGCGGCCGGGTACTCGCTCGGCCACGGCGGTAACGACGCGCAGAAGACGATGGGCATCATCTGGATGCTCCTGATCGCAGCCGGCGTGACCAGCCCGAACGACGCCCTGCCGCCGATCTGGGTGATCATCTCCTGCTACGCGGCGATCGCCTTCGGCACGCTGTTCGGCGGCTGGCGTATCGTCAAGACCATGGGCCAGAAGATCACCAAGCTCAAGCCGGTCGGCGGCTTCTGCGCCGAAACCGGCGGCGCGATGACGCTGTTGATGGCGAGTTTCTTCGGCATCCCGGTGTCGACCACCCACACCATCACCGGCGCCATCGTCGGCGTGGGCGCCTCGCAGAAGGCCTCGGCCGTGCGCTGGGGCGTGGCGGGCAATATCGTGATGGCCTGGGTCGTCACCATTCCGGCATCGGCCTTCATGGCGGCGGTGGCGTGGTGGGTCGGCACCAAGATCATGTAAGCGCATCCCGTCGCCAGGATCGCTCCAGGAAGCCCGGCATTGCCGGGCTTTTTTTCGCGCACTGTCCTTGCCGCCGCGTATATTGATTTGGGGCACTGTTATTACCCGTGTGCGGCCCGAGAAATGCTACAGTTGCCTTCCTATCGCCCCGGAGTCCCCATGTTTAACGATTTGAGCATCAAGAACAAACTGATACTTGGCCTGGGGGCCATCGTCGCCATCATGCTGTTCCTGCTGGCGCTGGCGTACAACAACTCGCAAAAGCTGGCCGACGCCAACAAATGGGACCGCCACGCGCTGGAGGTGCTGGTCCAGTCCAATCACATCGCCACCTCCGTGCTGCAGGTCCAGAGCGCTATCCGCGGCTTCCTCCTGACCGGCGATGAGGGGCTGATCGCGCCCCTGAATGCCGAGTTTGCCGAGGCAAAGCGCCACCTTGCCACCGCTACCTTGCTGGTGGCGGACAATCCGCTTCAGCACGACCGTCTCAAGCAGCTCGCGCCGATGCTCGACGACTGGCTGGCCCAGGCGGTGCTGCCGCAAATTGCCTTGCGCCGGGCCCAGGATGCCGGCGCCAAAACCGCCGGTACGGCCGGCATCGACGCCGCCGTGCTCGCCGGCGCGCGCACGGTGGCGATGATCCGCAAGCAGATCAACGATATCGCGGCCGAGGAAACCCGCCTGATGACCCTGCGCTCGCAGAGCTCCGCCGCGCTCCAGGAAAACATGTCGCTGCTCCTCACGGTCGGCAGCGCCGCCACCATCGCGCTGGCGGTGCTGATCGCCTGGTTGCTGATCCGGGCCCTGCTGGCGCCGCTCAACAGCCTGAACCACACGCTGGGGCGCATTGCCGCCGGCGAGCAGTCGGCCCGCGCGCGCATCGATTCGAACGACGAGCTGGGCAAGGTGGCACGCGAATTCAACCGCATGGCGCAGGCGATCCAGGACAGCCAGGCCAAGGAGCAGGCAGCCAATACCGACCTGCGCGACAAGGTCGATGCGCTGCTGGCCGTGGTCTCGCGGGCCGCCGCCGGCGACCTGGGCGGCCGGATCAGCATCGACGGGACGGATGCCATCGGCCAGCTCGGCCAGGGCTTGTCGACCATGTTCGACAACCTGCGCAGCCACCTCAACAACGTGCAGAAGGCCGGGATCCAGGTCACCACCTCGGCCACCGAGATCGCGGCCTCGTCGAAACAGCAGGAAGCAACCGGCATCGAACAGGCCCAGACCAGTGTCGAGATCCTGTCGACGACCAGGGAAATCTCGGCCAATACCACCCAGCTGCTGCGCACCATGGAGCAGGCCACGGCGGTGGCCGATTTCACCACCAGCGCCACCGCCGAAGCCCAGGGCAACCTCAAGCGCATGGACGCCACCATGCAGCACATGGTCAGCGCGACCGACTCGATCAATGCCAAGCTGGCGGCGCTGTCGGAAAAGGCCGGCAACATCAACAGCGTGCTGGTCACGATCACCAAGGTGGCCGACCAGACCAACATCCTGTCGCTCAATGCCGCGATCGAGGCCGAGAAGGCGGGCGACGCGGGCCGCGGCTTCTCGGTGGTGGCCACCGAAATCCGCCGCCTGGCCGACCAGACCTCGGTATCGACCTGGGACATCGAGCAGATGGTCAAGGAAATGCAGTCGGCCGTGTCGGCCAGCGTCATGGGCATGGACAAGTTTTCGGAAGAGATCCGGCGCAGCGTGGGCGAGGTGCGCCAGGTGGCCGAACAGCTGTCGTCCGTGATGGACCAGGTGCGAAAGCTCGCGCCGCAGTTCGACCTGGTGCTCGAAGGGATGCAGTCGCAGGCGGTGGGCGCCTCCCAGATTTCGGAAACCATGCTGCAGCTGAGCGACGCGACGCAGCAGACGGTCGAGTCCCTGAAGGCGACCAGCGAAGCGGTGCGCCAGCTCCAGTACGCGGCCGGGGACCTGCAGTCCTCGGTCGCCACCTTCTCGGTCAACAGCTGACACGGCCATGAAAGTGCTGGTCTTTCACATCGGCGCCCAGCGCTACGGCTTGCACCTGGCGGGCATCCGCCAGGTGCTGCCGGCGGCGGCGCTCAGGGAGCTGCCGCTGGCGCCGCCCTGTGTGGCCGGCCTGCTCGACCTGCACGGCACGCCGGTACCGGTGATCGACCTGGACCGGCTGGCCGGCATCGGACCGTCGCCGCCGCACTACGATACCCGCATCGTGGTCGCCGACTATGCGCCTGGTGACGGCAGCCTGCGCGCCCTCGGCCTGCTCGCCGCGCGCGTCCAGGGCGTCCAGCAGCTGGCGCCTGGCGTGCTTGCCGATGCCGGGGTGCGCGGCGCGCCCTTCCTGGGCCAGGTGGCGCTGGACGGCGGCGCCATGCTGCAGCTGGTCGAGGTCGACCAGTTGCTGCCGCCCGAAGTGCGCGCCTTGCTGTTTCCCGAGGGGCAGGCATGAGCGCCCGCCGCCTGCTGCACCAGGCCACCGGCCTGAACATCAGCGAGGCCGACGCCGAACGCGCGGTGCGCGAACGGATGGCCCGGCTGGGCGTGGCCGACAGCGGCGCCTACCTGGACGCGCTGCCCGCCGGCGAACTCGACGCGCTGACCGAACTGGTGGTGGTCCCCGAGTCATGGCTGTTCCGCGACGCCGGCGCCTTCCGCGCCGCGACCGGTTTCGTCCAGCGCGCCCTGGCGCTGCAGCCGGCGCGCACCCTGCGCATCCTGTCGCTGCCCTGCGCCGCCGGCGAAGAGCCGTATTCGATGGCGATGGCGCTCGACATGGCGGGGGTGGCGCCGGCATCGGTGCGGATCGACGCGGTCGACCTGTCGCACGCGGCGATCGGGCGCGCCAGGGCCGGGCACTACACGCGCAATGCCTTCCGCGGCGCCGATCTGGCCTTCCGCGCGCGCTACTTCAGGGCCGAGGACGACGGCTACCGCCTGTGCGACGCCATCCGCGCCAGGGTCGGCTTCACGCAGGGCAACCTGTTCGCGCTCGACACGGCGCTGCTGGCCGGCGGCTACGACCTGGTATTTTGCCGCAACCTGCTGATCTACTTCGACGATCGGGCCGCGCATGCGGCGGCGCAGGTCTTGCGCAGCCTGCTGGCGGACGACGGCCTGCTGTTCGCCGGCTACGCCGAGGTGCCGGCCTTGTGCCGCCATGGCTTCGCGGCGCTGCGCCTGCCCGGGGCGTTCGCGCTCGAGAAAACCGCGGCGCTGCCGGCGCTGCCGCTTCCGGCCCTGCGGCGCGCCCTGGCGGTGCGGCCAGTGCCCGCCCTGGCGTCCATCCCCGGTGCGCCGGCGCGCGCCCGGCCGGTAATGCCCGCGGCGGCGGCGCCAGGGGCACTGGCGCAGGCGCGCCACTTGGCCGATGCCGGTGACCATGCGGCGGCGGCGCGGCTCTGCCACGACTGGCTGGCGGCCAACCCGGCCTCGGCCGACGCCTATTTCCTGCTCGGCCTGGTCAGCGAGTGCGCCGGGCAGCTGCAGCCGGCCGCCGATTACTGGCGCCGCTGCGTCTACCTGCAGCCGGACCACTACGAGGCGCTGTGCCACCTCAGCCTGCTGGCCCGGCGCGGGGGCGACACGGGCGGCGCCGATGCCTACCAGGAGCGCGCCGCGCGTGTCTACGGACGCCGCCAGGCCGGGCGGAGGACCGGATGAGCGGGCCAGGCGAACAGGCGGCCACCGGCTGCTGGGCTGAAGTCGGGGTGGCGGGCGACCTGAGTTGCGCGCGCCTGGCCGAGCACGTGCATTGCCGGCATTGCCCCGTGTATGAAGGCGCGGCGCGCCGCATCCTCGAACGCCCGGTCGATGGCGCCTACCGCGCCCACTGGGCGGAGCGCCTGCGCCAGCCGCCCGCGGCGGTCGAGGCGCCGGATGCCTCGGCGCTGGTGTTCCGGGTGGGCGCGGAGTGGCTCGCGGTGGCCGCCGCGATGGTGGAATCGGTCGCTCCCGTGGCCCCGGTGCACCGGGTGCCGCACCGCAGCGGCGGCGCGCTGCTGGGCGTGGTGAACGTGGGTGGCCGCCTGGTGCCGGCGCTGTCGCCGGCAAGCCTGCTCGGCATCGACGAGTCCAGGGGCGCCGCCGTCAGCGGCCGCCATGTGTTCGCCCGGCTCCTGGTGCTCGACTGCGCCGGCCAGCCGTGTGCGTTGCCGGTCGCCGAAATCAAAGGCATGGTGCGCTACACCAGCGCCCACCTGGCGGCGCCGGCCGCCACCATCGACAAGGGCCTGGGACGGCAGCTGGCGGGCGTGCTGTCGCACGACGGGCTGCTGGTGGGCGTGCTCGATCCGGTCCTGCTGGCCGGACATTGCGCGGGATGGCTGCAATGAGCCACGAACCCGACGACCTGAGCCAGTTTTCGCTGCTCGACCTGTTCCGGATGGAAGCCGATGGCCAGGTGCGCCACCTGACCGAAGGCTTGCTGCGTCTGGAAAGCGGCGGCGCCGGCGCCGAGGTGCTCGATGGCCTGATGCGCGCGGCCCACTCGATCAAGGGGGCGGCCGCCATCGTCGGGCTGCAGGTGGTGGTCGAGCTCGCGCATGCGATGGAAGATGCGTTCACCGCGGCCCAAGCCGGAACGCTGGTGCTGGAGCCGGCCGGCATCGACGTGCTGCTGGGCGGCGTGGACCTGGTCGCGCAGGTGGCGGCTGTGACCGAGGCAGGCCTGGAGGACTGGATGCGCGAGCACCGGACCGCCATCGATGCGGCCGTGACGGCCATGCGCGCCCTGGGCGCACCGGCCGTCGCCGCGGGCAAGGCCGCGCACGGTCACGCCGACGGCTTCGCGCAAGCGCCTGCCGCTGCGCCATCGCTTGCCGCCGCACCCGATCCGGGGCCGCCGGCGTCCGCGCCCGCGAGTGCGGCCCGCGCCGCCGGCGCCGCTGCCGACGCATTGCTGGCGCAGGCAAGCCAGACGCGCGTCAATGCCCACAAGCTCGCCGGCTTCAACGCCTCGCTGCAGCGCTTCAAGCGCCAGCAGGCGGCCATGCTGGCCGCGCTGGCGCAGCTGCACGAAGCCGTCGTCGCCCGCGACGACCCTGTGCTGGCCGAGCAGTCGGCGCTGGTGCTGGGGCGCGCGGAACCGCTCAAGCTGCTGCTGCAGCAGCACATGGCCGAAGCCGAAACCCATGAGCGGCGCGCGACGCAGGTCGCCACCCGGCTGGTGGACCAGGTGCTGGCCCTGCGCATGGCCCCGTTCAGCGAAGGCGTGCATGCCTTCCCGCGCATGGTGCGCGACCTGGCGCGCAAGCTCGGCAAGCAGGTGCAGCTGGTCATCGAAGGCAGCACGATACCGGTCGACCGGGCGATCCTGGCGCGCATCGAGAACCCGCTCAACCATCTGCTGCGCAATGCGCTCGACCACGGCATGGAAAGCCCGGAGGAACGCAGTGCGGCGGGCAAGCCGGCGCAGGGCACGATCCGGCTGGCGGCGCGCCACCGCGGCGGCATGCTGGTGATCGACATCAGCGACGACGGCCGCGGCATCGATCCCGAGCGGGTGCGCGGCGCGGTGGTCGAGCGCGGACTGGGCAACGCGGCAATGGCGGCGGCGCTGTCGCCGGCCGAGCTGATGGAATTCCTGTTCCTGCCCGGTTTCAGCCTGAAAGCGGACGTGACCGATATTTCCGGCCGCGGCGTGGGCCTGGACGTGGTGCAGCAGGTGGTGCGCGAGCACAACGGCAGCGTGCGCGTCGACAGCAGGCCGGGCCAGGGCTTGCGCACGTCGATCACGCTGCCGCTGACGCAATCGATCGTGCGCGCGCTGGTGGTGATGGTGGCGGGCGAAGCCTATGCCATCGCGATCGCCAAGGTGCAGCAGGTGCTGCGGGTGGCGCAGGACGCCGTGCACACGCTGGAAAACAAGCAGTTCTTCGAGCTCGGAGGGGTGCATTACGGGCTGGTGGCCGCGGCCCAGGTGCTGGAGCTGGGCCAGCCGGCGCCGGCGGCGGAGCTGGCGGTGGTGGTGCTGGGCGAGGGCGCGGCGCGCTACGCGCTGGTGGTCGACGCCATCGCCGGTGAGCAAAGCCTCACCGTGCAGGCGCTCGATCCGGTGTTCGGCAAGCTGCGCAACGTGGCGGCCGGCGCGCTGCTCGACGACGGCGCGCCGGTGCTGGTGCTGGACGTGGCCGACCTGCTGGTATCGATCGACAGGCTGCTGCATGCCGGCGACCTGCAGCAGCTGCCGCGCCAGGGCGAAGGCGTGGTGCGCGCGGCGCGCCGCGTGCTGGTGGTCGACGATTCGCTGACGGTGCGCGAAATGGAGCGCCAGCTGCTGGCCGCGCGCGGCTACCGGGTCGATACCGCGGTCGACGGCGTGGACGGCTGGAACATGGCGCGCGCCGGCGACTACGACCTCCTGGTGACCGACATCGACATGCCGCGCATGGACGGCATCGAGCTGGTCGGCCTGGTGCGCCAGGATGCGCGCCTGCGCACGCTGCCGGTCATGATCGTCTCCTACAAGGACCGCCCGGAAGACCGCGCGCGCGGGATGGAGGCGGGGGCCGACTATTACCTGGCCAAGGGCAGCTTCCATGACGCGACCCTGCTCGACGCCGTGTTCGACCTGATCGGGCCGGCCGCGCCATGAGGATCGGCATCGCCAACGACGTCGTCCTGGCAGCGGAAGCCTTGCGCCGCGTCGTCACGGCCGGGACCGGGCACCAGGTGGCGTGGATCGCGCGCACCGGCCTGGACGCGGTACGCCTGTGCGCCGAGGACCGCCCGGACCTGGTCCTGATGGACCTGAACATGCCCGGCCTGGACGGGGTCGAGGCCACCCGGCGCATCATGCTCGCGTCGCCGTGCGCCGTCCTGGTGGTCACCGGCCATCCGCAGGACAACGTCGGCCAGGTGTTCCGCGCGCTGGGCGCGGGAGCGCTCGACGTGACCGCCACGCCGGTGCTCGCCGGGGACGGACAGGGCGCGGCGGAACTGCTGGCCAAGATCAAGACCATCGGCAAGCTGATCCGCTTCGACCGGACAACCCCCGCCGCAGCCGGCGCCGGGCCCGGCCACCCGTCCCCGCCCGCGGGGCGGGTGCGGCACCTGCTGGCCATCGGCGCTTCCACCGGCGGCCCGGCTGCCATTGCCGCCGTCCTGGCCGGGTGGCAGGCGCCGCCCGACACGGCGGTCGTGGTGGTGCAGCACATCGACGCCAGCTTCGCCGGGCATTTCGCGCGCTGGCTCGGTGAACAGCTCGCCATGCCGGTGCGGGTGGTCGCCGAAAACGACGCCTTGCAGGGCGGGGTGGTCCAGGTCGCGCAGAGCAACGACCACCTGGCGCTGAGTAACGGCCAGCGCTTCCATTACCGGCCCGAGCCCCGCGATTATCCCTACCGGCCGTCGGTGGACGTGCTGTTCGGCTGCGTTGCGTCGCACTGGGCGGGAACGGCGACCGGCGTGCTGCTGACCGGGATGGGGCGCGACGGCGCCGAAGGCTTGCTGGCGATGCGCCGGGCCGGGCATGCGACCATCGCCCAGGACCAGGCCAGCAGCGCCGTGTACGGCATGCCACGCGCCGCCGCGGAAATCGCCGCCGCGGCGGAAATTTTGCCACTTGGAAACATCAACGCCGCGATCCGCGATAGAATCCGTGCCTGACTTTGGGGTCCAATAAGCACTGACCCTCACTTTTCATTACCAGGTTCACCATGTCTGAAACCGTTTCCATGGAGGTCGACCAGCAAGACCCGTCCCGCCATCGCGTCCGGGTCCTGCTGGTGGACGACCAGCTCATCATCGTCGAAGCGATCCGCCGCATGCTCGTCGCCCAGGCCGATATCGAATTCCACTTCGTGACCGATGCCGCCAGGGCCCATGCGGCCGCGGCCGTGCTGCGGCCGACCGTGATCCTGCAGGACCTGGTGATGCCGGGGACGGACGGGTTCGACGTGATCCGCCAGTACCGCAACGACCTGGCCCTGCGTTCGGTGCCGGTGATCGTCCTGTCGGCCAAGGAAGACCCGAAACTCAAGGCCCACAGCTTCGCCGTCGGCGCCAACGACTACCTGGTCAAGCTGCCCGATGCGCTGGAGCTGCTGGCGCGGATTCGCTACCACTCGGCCGCCTATATCAGCCGGCTCGAACGCGACGAGGCCTTCCGTTTCCTGCGCGAGAGCCAGCAGAAACTTGCCGATGCCAACGTCCAGCTGCAAAAGCTGGCGGCCCTGGACTGCCTGACCGGCATCGGCAACCGCCGGGCGTTCGACGACACCGTGCAGCGTGAATGGCAGCGTGGGCAGCGCACCAGGAAGCCGCTGTCGATGCTGTTGTGCGACGTCGACCATTTCAAGCTGTACAACGACGAGTTCGGCCATCCGGCGGGCGACCTGTGCCTGAAGAAAGTGGCTGCCGTGCTGACCGAGCAGCTCAAGCGTCCGGCCGACCTGGCGGCGCGCTACGGCGGCGAGGAATTTGCCATCGTCCTGCCCGAAACCGACCTGGACGGTGCGTTGAAGCTGGCCGAAGCCTGCCGCGCCCGCCTGGCAGACCTGGCGCTGGAGCATCCCTGCACCGAGGCCGGCGTGGTGACGATCTCGATCGGCGTCGCCTCGCTCGTGCCGGCTCCCGAGCACAAGGCGGAACACCTCATCGCCAGCGCCGACCAGGCCTTGTACGCCGCCAAGGCCGCGGGCCGCAACTGCGTTCGCCAGGGCTGAGCGGGCGCAACTCCGGGGCCGGTCCGGGCCGTCGGTGCCCGGCGGCACGGCCGCCGGTTCGATCCGGCCGATCGCGGCGACGGTTTCTTGTTTTGCGCGCTCCGTACGACGCGGCGCGGCCCGGCGGCAAGCTCGTGGCATACTTTGCCCGTGGCTGCCCATCCCGTGCCGGAGCGTGAATGAACCAGCAGCATGTCGACAAGGCGAACTCCCGCGCCACCCCAATCGGCCTCGGGGTGATCGCCCCCCTGCGACCCTTCCTGGCCTTCCTGCGCCGGCACGTGGCGCTATTGCTGCTGTGGCCGGCGATCGCCCTGGGCGCCGCGGCCGTGCTGTGGAGCGTGGTGCTGTTCGACCTCAAGCACGAACGGCATGACCGCGAGGCCGAGCTCGAACAGCAGGTCGATTCCTATACCCGCAGCCTGATAATCCGCACCCGCCGTTCCATCGGCGACGCCGACCGCCTGTTGCTGCTGTTGCGCCACAACTGGGCCAGTTCCGGCCAGCGCCTCGACCTTACCGGCACCATCGAGGCCGGTATTTTTTCGCAGCAATTCATTTCGGCGGTGGCCCTGATCGACCGCAATGGCATCGTCCTGAGCAGTTCGCATGCCGACGCGCCCCGCCAGGATTTCAGCGGCAAGGCCTATTTCACCGTGCAGCAGCGCGCCAGCGCCGACCAGCTCTACATCAGCGCGCCGCTCCACGGTCAACTGTCGAAACGCGAGATCATCGCCTTCTCGCGCCGCTTGCTGACGCCCGACGGCAGCTTCGACGGCATCGTGCTGGTGTCGGTGTATCCATCCTTCTTCACCCAGCATTACGCCGAGCCTATCCTGCGCGACTACGGCATGGTCGGCTTCATCGGCGAGGACGGGGTGGTGCGCGCCACCCGCACCGGCAACCTGGTGCATTCGGGCCAAACGCCTTTCCTGCGCGCGCCGCTGCCGACTGATCCTCCCGAGGGCGTGGCGCGCTTCGAGGGCAGCCGCTGGTTCGCCGACGGCCGCACCCGCGTGCTCGGCTGGCAGCGCATGCCCGAACACGCCCTGGTCGGCGTGGTGGGGGTGGACGAATATTCGGCCATGGCGCCTTTCCGCGCCCACCGCCAGTCGGCGCTCGACAACGCCTGGTGGAACACCGCCTGGCTGGCGCTGGCGGCGCTGGCTGCCACCACCTTCTACCTGCACGCCAAGTGGAAGCAGCACCAGATCGAGACCATCCGCTCCACCTATCGCCTCGCCACCGAAGAGGCGGGGGAGGGCTTCTTCATCAACCGTCCGCTGCGCGACGCGCACGGGAAGGTGCGCGATTTCGAGGTGGTCGACTGCAACCAGTACGGGGCCGACATGTTCGGCATCGAGCCCGGCCGGCTGATCGGACACCGCCTGTCCGAGTTTTACCAGGGCAAGCTGTTCGAGGCCGCCTGCGCCCGGCTGGTAGAAGCGCTCGACACCGGCCTGCACGACAGCGAGCTGCAGGTGACGGCGGCGAACCAGCGGCTCAAGCCGAAATGGATCCGCTACAAGGCGGTGCGCGCGGGCGACAACCTGGCGGTGACGATCCGCGACATCAGCGAAGCGAAAGCCCACCTGAGCGAGCTCGAACAGCGCAGCAATTCCGATGCGCTGACCGGCCTGCCGAACCGCCACTGGATCCAGCACTACCTGCCGCAGGCGATCGAGGCCGCGCGCTCGGGCAGCCACGGCCTGGCGGTGCTGTTCATCGACCTCGATGGCTTCAAGACCGTCAACGACGCGCTCGGGCATGCGGCCGGCGACGAACTGCTGCGCACCGTCGGCAAGCGCCTGAAGCTGGCGGTGCGCCCGCGTGACCACGTGGTGCGCCTGGGCGGCGACGAATTCGTGGTGGTGCTCGAGCGCGCCGACAGCGCCGCCGACGTCGAGCACGTCGCCGGGCGCGTGCTCGAGTCCTTCCACAACGGCTTTCATTTGCAGCACTCCACCCACGTGCTGGGCGCTTCGATCGGGATCAGCCTGTTTCCCGAACATGGCGACGACGCCCAGACCCTGCTCAAGAATGCGGACATCGCGATGTACTCGGTCAAGACCGAAGGCAAGGGCAGCTTCCGCTTCTTCCAGTCGCGCTTTTTCGAAGCGATCCGCACCCGCTTGGAAACCGAGCTGGAACTGCGGCGCGCGCTCGACCACCACCAGTTCGTGGTGCATTACCAGCCGCGCGTCGACCTCGCCGCCGGTACCGCCTCGAGCATGGAGGCACTGGTGCGCTGGGATCATCCCGACAAGGGGCTCATCGGGCCGGACAGCTTCATCGCCCTGGCCGAAGAGACCGGCCTGATCGTGCGGCTGGGCGAGCAGGTGGTCGACAGCGTCTGCCGCCAGCTGGCCCTGTGGGCAAAGGACGGCGCCGACCTGGTGCCGGTATCGGTGAACATCTCGCCGCGCCAGTTCAGCCAGTGCGACGTGCCGGCGCTGTTCCGCAGCGCCAGCGCGCGCCATGGGATCGACCCTTCGCTGCTCGAAATCGAGGTCACCGAGTCGTCCATGATGCAGGAGGGGATCGGCGAATCCGACGTGTTCCGCCAGCTGCGCGGCCTGGGGATCAAGCTGTGCATCGACGATTTCGGCACCGGCTACTCGTCGCTGTCCCAGCTGCAGAAGCTGCGCTTCGACGTGCTCAAGATCGACCGCGCCTTCGTGCTGCGCATCGAGCAGCCCGAGGGCGACACCCTGATCGCCTCGATGATCGCGATGGCGCATGCGCTGGGCATGCGGGTGGTGGCCGAGGGCGTCGAGAACCGCCGGCAGATGCAGCTTCTCAAGGCGCTCGGCTGCGACGAGGGCCAGGGCTATTTCTTCTCCCGTCCGGTCGCACCTGGCGAGCGCCAGCCGCAGGGCGGCCGCGAATTCCAGCCGGCGATCTCGCCCAGATCCTGACATTGTTGTAATTTAGGCACAGTCAGCATGTCCCTGCTGTTTGTGTACGTGCACGCGCATATTGACGGGTGGTGGTAGTAATATTACATGGTGGCGCTCGCCACCATTGCCGCCGGCGGTCCTTCGCGAGGCGAGCATGCCAATGAAAATAAAGACAAAGGGGACAACATGCGCAACAGACGTAGTTTGACTTCACGGCTGCGCCTCACCGTGGCGGCTTGCGGAACGATGCTGCTGGTGGCGGGCTTTGCCCTGCCGGCCTCCAGCGCCGCTGCCCAGACGGCGGCGGCCAGCGCCGCCGCACCGGTCGCGGCCGGCACCATCCGGGTGCACTTCCGCCGCGTGCAGAACGACACCAGCCAGTGGGGCGTGTATTCGTGGGACGGCCCGGCAAATCCCAGCTCGGCCTGGATCACCGACCGCTTCATGTTCACCCAGGTAGATGCCTTCGGCGGCTATGTCGACATCGCGCTGGCATCTGGCCGGACCGCACTGTGGTTCCTCGTCACCGACGGCAGCGGCAACAAGAACTGCGGCGCCGACCAGGGCGCGCCGCTCAACCCGGACGTCGCTACCCGCGGCCACGAGATCTGGCTGCTCGAGGGCGACTGCACCGTCTACACCGCGCCGCCCGCCATCAGCTTCGGCAACCTGGCCAATGCCAGCGCCCACTGGCTGGCCGCGAAAACCATCGCCTGGCCCGGCGTGCCGGCTGCCGGCAGCTACAAGCTGTACTATGCCGCGAACGGCGGACTGGGTTCCAGCCTGTCCGGCGTGACCGGCGCCGACGGCAGCATGGCGCTCACACCAAGCAGCTTGCCCGAGGCGCTGCGCGAAAAATTCCGTCACCTGGCCGGCGCCACCGGCCTGGCGCTGTCCGGCGCCGATGCCGCCAGGCTCCCAGGCCTGGCCAGCGCGCAGTTCGCCGTGGCCCAGTTCGATGCCGCCGGCCAGCTGGTGCAGGTCACGTCGCTGCAGAACGCCGGCATGCTCGACGAGGTGTTCGCCGAGCGCGCCGCGACCGCCAGATTGGGCGTGAGCTTCAGCGCCCAGGGCGTACCGACGTTCCGCCTGTGGGCGCCGACCGCGAAATCGGTGGCGCTGGACATCTATCCGGATGCGAACGCGGCATCCAGCACCCAGGTGCCGATGCGCCTGGACGCCGCCAGCGGTATCTGGAGCTATACGGCGCCGGATGCCGCCTTGGCCAACCGCGCCTATTACACCTATACCGTGAAGGTGCTGTCGCGCTGGGCCAACAACACCCTGGTGACGAACACCGTCACCGATCCGTATTCGCTGAGCCTGAACGCGAACAGCGGGCGTTCGTTTGTCGCGAACCTCGACAGCCCGGCGCTCAAGCCACGCGGCTGGGACAGCCACCAGATCCCCAAGCTCGAGCACCCGTCCGACATCTCGCTGTACGAGCTGCACGTGCGCGATTTCAGCGCCGGCGACGACTCCGTGGCGCCCGCCAACCGCGGCAAATACCTGGCCTTCACCGAGCGCAATTCGCGTGGCATGCGCCACCTGAAGTCGCTGGAAACGGCGGGCCTGACCCACGTGCACCTGCTGCCGGCCTTCGACTTCGCCAGCGTCAACGAAGCCGGCTGCAGCGCCCCGGTCATTCCGGATGCGGCGCCGGATTCCGATGCGCAGCAGGCGGCGGTGGACGCAAGCCGCGACAGCGACTGCTTCAACTGGGGCTACGACCCGGTGCACTACAACGCGCCGGAAGGCAGCTATGCGTCCAACGCCAACGACGGCGCGGCGCGCATCCGCGAGTTCCGCGCGATGGTGCAGGGGCTGCACGACGCTGGGCTGCGGGTGACGATGGACGTGGTCTACAACCACACCAGCTCGTCCCAGCAAGGCCCGCTGTCGGTGCTCGACAAGATCGTCCCGGCCTACTACTACCGCCTGAACGCCAACGGCGCCAACCTGAACGACAGCTGCTGCGCAGACACCGCCGCCGAACACGCGATGATGGGGAAACTCATGATCGATTCGGTGTCGCTGTGGGCATCCGAGTACAAGGTCGACAGCTTCCGCTTCGATATCATGGGCTTTGCGCCGCTGGACCTGATGAAGCGCCTGAAAACCAGCGTGAACCGCGCCGCGGGCCGCGAGATCTACCTCTACGGCGAAGCCTGGAACTTCGGCGCGGTGGGCAACGACCAGCGCTTCGTGCAGGCGCGCCAGGCCAACATGTTCGGCAGCGGGATCGGCTCGTTCAACGACCGGCTGCGCGACGCGGTGCGCGGAGGCGGCTGCTGCGACGGCGGCGACAACCTGGTCAGCCAGCAGGGCTTCATCAACGGCGTCTGGTACGACCCGAACGCCTTGAGCAACCAGTCGCGCGACGATGCGCTGCGCCTGGCCGACCTGGTGCGCGTGGGCCTGTCGGGCACCTTGCGCGACTACCGCTTCACGGACCGTTTCGGTTCGCTTCGCTCGAACGCCCAGATCGATTACTTCGGCCAGAACGCCGGCTTTTCCGCCAGCCCGGCTGAAACCATCAACTACATCGAGGCGCACGACAACCAGACCCTGTTCGACATCAACGCCTTCCGCCTGCCACAGTCGACCAGCCTGGCCGATCGTGTGCGGGTGCAGAACCTGGGCGCGGCCATCGTGCTGCTGTCGCAGGGCGTGCCCTTCATCCACGCGGGGCAGGAGATCCTGCGCTCCAAGTCGCTCGACCGCGACAGCTATAACGCGGGCGACTGGTTCAATCGCCTGGACTACAGCTACACGTCGAACAACTTCGGCGTCGGCTTGCCGATGGCTGGCCCGAACGGCGACAACTGGGGCCGCATGGCGCCGGTGCTGACCAATCCCTTGATCAAACCGGACACGAAAGCGATCCTGTCGGCCAAGGCGGCGGTCGAAGAGCTGCTGGCGATCCGCAAGGACAGCAGCCTGTTCCGCCTGCGCACGGCGAAGGACGTGAGCGAGCGCTTGGTCTTCCACAACACCGGTCCGGACCAGCAGGCGGGCCTGGTGGTGATGCGCATCGACGGCGATTCGCCTTATCGCTACCCCGACGCGCAGTACCGCAGCGTGGTGGTGCTGTTCAACGTGGACAAGGAAGCAAAAACCATCTCCATCCCGGCGCTCAAGGGTCTCAAGCTCAAGCTGCACAAACTGCAGCGCAAGTCGGACGATCCGGTAGTGACGGCGTCAAACTACCAGGACGCGAGCGGCAGCTTCACGATCCCGGCGCGCACCACGGCGGTCTTCGTGGAAGGCGGCTCGGGCGACTGAGCGGTATCGACGCTGTAAAGGAAAGGCCGGCGACGCGCGACGCGTTGCCGGCCTTTTTGCCGTGCGGGAGCGGGTGCCGGCGGGGGCTTCCAGGTGCCCGTCGGGGTGGGCTGTCCCGAGTCCATGTTGCGCTGGTTCTCGAGATCGTCCTTGTTGACGGTGCCGACGTTGGTGGTTCCCACGCCCTGGCTCTTCTTGCGCGGGATGATGGTCCCGGTCGGGACATAGGCTTCTTCGCGCGCCAGCTGCTGGCCGCCCTGGGTTGGCGTGGACCCGTTCACAGCATCACTTCCAGCCCTTCGTAGGCCAGCTGCACCTGCAGGCTGCCCAGGCGGTCGCGGTGGCGCGCCATCACGCCGGCGAACACGGCTTCGAGGTCGTCGTCGCCGCGGGTCGGCTCGTGGTGGGTGCAGTAGAGGGCGCGCGCGCCGACGCGCAGCGCCATGTGGATGGCGGCGTCGAAGGTGCCGTGGCCCCAGCCGGCCCTGGCCGGATATTCCTCGCGCGTGTACGAGCAGTCGACGATCAGCGCATCGACCCCGCGCATCGCGGCGTCGATCGCGCGCTCGCGCTCGTTCAGGTGCGCCTCATAGGCGTCGAAGGCCGGATCGCCCGGCGGATAGGGGTTATGCCAGGGTTCGTGGTCGCCCGTGAAGAACAGCGCCCGGCCGTTGCAGGCGATGCGGTAGCCCAGGTTGGTCACCGGATGGTTCATGACCACGTTGCCGACGACCGCGTCGCCGACCTCGATCGGCACGCCGATGTCCAGCGTGCGGTATTCGATGGTGGCGTCCATCTGGGTTTCGCTCACCGGAAAATAGCTGTTCTGGAGCTGCACGCCCATCACGTGCTCGATGCCCTGTTTCGTCACCGGGTCGTAGGCGCCGTGCAGGCGCACCCGGCTGCCCTTGATGAACAGCGGGGTGAAGAAGGGCAGGCCGTGGATGTGGTCCCAGTGGCTGTGGGTGATGAAGATGTTGGCGCTGACGGGTGGGCGCTGCGGCTGGGCCAGCAGGTGCTGGGCCAGCGGGAACAGGCCGGTGCCGCCGTCGAGGATGAGCAGGGTGCCGTCGTCCGTGCGCACTTCGATGCAGGTGGTATTCCCGCCGTAGCGCGCGGTACGCGGACCCGGGGACGGTATCGAACCGCGCACTCCCCAAAAGCGGAATTTCATCTCTACTCCCAGCCGGACAGATTGTTATTTTTTGGCGAACATCGAACATGATAACGAAGTTGCATGCCAAACAGTCCAAAATTTGTCATTTATCCGACATGGCGCCGCCGGACGGGGATTGGGCATGTACAGGCAGCCGTAACAAAGCTACACTTCCAATTATTACCACCCGGCAAAACTGCTGGGCCGCGCGTCCCCGGCATGCGCGGCTTGCGTCTCCGAGCGACCACCATGCAAGAGCTGAACCCCTCACAAATCGCGCAACGCCTGCACCAGCTGACGGAAGTGAGCGTCGCGCTCGGGGACATCCATGGCACGCCCGCGCTGCTCGACCGCATCCTGCGCGTGGCCAAGGGCATGACCGACGCCGACGGCGGCACCCTGTACCGCCCGAGCGAGGACAGGCAGAGCCTGTGCTTCCATATCTCGATCAACGACAGCCTGGGGATCTACCAGGGCGGCGTGAGCGGCCAGCCGATCGACATCGCGCCGGTGCCGCTGTACGACGCCGGCGGCGACAAGAACCTCGCCTCGGTGGCGGCCTACGCGGCGAACTGCAACCAGTCGGTGAATATCGAAGACGTGTACCGCGCCGATGCCTTCAATTTCTCGGGCATGCGCAGTTTCGATGCGACCTTCGGCTACCACTCGCAGTCCTTCCTGACGGTGCCGATGACCGACCACGAGGGCGAGCTGGTGGGCGTGCTCCAGCTGATCAACGCCCGCGACCCGGAGACCGGCGCGATCCGCGCCTTCACCCAGACCGACCAGCGCTTCATCGAAGCCCTCGCGGCCCAGGCGGCGTCGGCGCTGACCAAGCAGCTCCTGATCCAGCAGCTCGAGGTCCTGCTCGAGTCCCTGGTCAACCTGATCAACATCGGCATCGACGAAAAATCGCCCTATACCGGGCGCCATTGCCAGTTCGTGCCCGAGCTGACGATGCTGCTGGCCGAGGCGGTGCACCAGACGCTTGATGGCCCGCTGGCGGCCTTCCGCATGACGGACGCCGACCGCAAGGAGCTGTGGCTGGCCGGCCTGCTGCACGACTGCGGCAAGATCACCACCCCGGTGCACATCGTCGACAAGGCCACCAAGCTCGAGACCATTTTCGACCGCATCCACCTGGTCGATACGCGCTTCGAGGTGCTGCTGCGCGACCGCGAGATCCGCGCGCTGCGCGAGAAATGCCGGCCGGGCGCGGACCATGCGGCGATCGATGCGCGCTGCGAGGAAGAGCAGGCGCATATCCGCGCCGACCGCGATTTCCTGCGTCACGCCAACCTGGGCGGCGAGGGCATGTCCGAAAACGACCAGGCCCGGGTGCGCCGCATCGCCCGGATCCGCTGGACCGGGCCAGGCGGCCAGGAACAGGACTTCCTGAGCGAGAACGAGATCCTCAACCTGACGGTGCGCTTCGGGACCCTGACCGAGGCCGAGCGCAAGGTCATCAACAACCACATCGACGTCTCGGTGCGCATGCTCGAGTCGCTGCCCTGGCCCAAGCACCTGAAAAACGTGCCGGAATACGCGGGCGGCCACCACGAGCGCATGGACGGCAAGGGCTATCCGCGCGGATTGATGCGCGACCAGATGTCGGTGCAGGCGCGCATCATGGCGATCGCCGACATCTTCGAAGCGCTGACCGCCGCCGACCGCCCCTACAAGAAGGGCAAGCGGCTGTCCGAGTCGCTCAACATCCTCGGCAAGTTCGCGCTCAACGGCCACATCGACCCGGACCTGTTCGACATTTTTGTCCGCAACAAGGTGTACATGGAGTTCGCGCGCAAGAACATGGACGCGCACCAGATCGACGCCGTGGACGAGTCGGCGATCCCCGGCTACCGGCCGTAGGCCCCGCGGTCATGACACGTCTACGCCAGCTGGTGTCGCGCCATGGCGCGCGCTGGGCGCTCGGACTCTTCCTGACGCTGGCCGCCGTGCTGTACCCGCTCGACTTCTGGACCAGCCACACGATCGCGCGCCAGGACACCATCATCTCCGACCTGCGCATGCGCCTCGAGCCGTTCGAGCTCGATCCGGGCATCGTCATCGTCGACATCGACAGCAAGAGCCTGAACGAGATCGGGCGCTTCCCCTGGAGCCGCAACGTGCTCGCCAGACTGGTCGGGCAGCTCACCACGCATTACGAGGTCGGCGCGGTGGGCTTCGACGTCTCTTTTCCCGAGCCCGATACGAGTTCCGGCTATGAGGTGCTGGCGCGCCTGGCCGGGCGCGAGCTGAAGGACATCCCCAGGCTGCAGCAGCAGCTCGGCTTGCTCAAACCCGCGCTCGACTACGACGGCATGTTCGCGAGCGCGCTGCAGGGACAGCCGGTGGTGCTGGGCTTTAACATCTCGGACGGCCAGGCCAGGGGCCTGCTGCCCGAACCCGCCTTCACGACTGACTTCCTGAACGGGCGCGAAGGCCATGCCTATACCGCCAGGGGCTATGAAGCCAATATCGCGCGGCTGCAGCAGGCCGCCGCCGGCGCCGGCATCTTCACCGCCGTGACGGACGCGGACGGCATCGTGCGCTCCTCGCCGGTGCTGTTCCGCATCAAGGACGGCTATTATCCTTCGCTGTCGCTGGCGACCCTGGCGGCCTTCCTCGACACCGGCTCGATCAAGCCGGTGCTCAGCGGGACCGTCGACACCCTGTCCGAGAACGAGCGCCGGGCTTCGGCCTTCGACACCCTGCAAATGTTCACGAAAAAGGCCGGCCGGGTGGTGTTCCCGGTGGGCGAAGCGATGACGTCGACGGTGCAGTTCCGCGGCCGCGGCGGGCCCGATGGCGGCGCCTTCCGCTATGTGTCGGCGGCCGACGTGCTGGCGGGGCGGGTGGACAAGGACGTCCTGGCGGGCACGATCGTCCTGGTCGGCACCACCGCCCCCGGCCTGCAGGACTTGCGGGCCACGCCGGTGAACGCCGAATACCCGGGTGTCGAGATCCACGCCAACATGATCAAGTCGATGCTCGATGGCCGCTTCAAGACGCGCCACTGGTCGGCCCAGGTGGTCGAGGCGATCCAGCTGCTGGTGGTGGGTGTGGTATTGAGCCTTGCGCTGGCGGTGCTGGCCCCAAGCTGGTCGGTGCTGCTGGCTGCCTGCGCTTTTGTCGCCTGCGGCGCCTTCAACTATTACATGTACAGCCAGCACGACGCCATCCTGAATGTCTTCGCCTGCCTGCTGCTGGTGGCCACGCTCTTCGTGCTGAACCTGGCCTGGGGCTATTTTTTCGAAGTCCGCAAGGGCAGGGCGCTGGTCTCGCGCTTCGGCGAATACGTGGCGCCCGAACTGGTGCAGAAGATGGCCGACAACCCGGAAGCCTACAGCATGGATGGCGAAAGCCGCGAACTGACCGTGATGTTCGTCGACGTGCGCGGCTTCACCACCATCTCCGAGGGCCTGGACCCGAAGGCGCTGCGCGAATACATCAACCTCTACCTGACGGCGATGTCCGAGGACATCCGCTCCAGCCACCAGGGCACGCTCGACAAATACATCGGCGACGCCGTGATGGCCTTCTGGGGCGCGCCGGTGGCGTTTGCCGACCATGCCAGCCGCGCCGTGGCGACCGCGCTGCTGATGCAGCAGAGCGCGGCGCACCTGGATGCGCAGTTCCGCGCGCGCGGCTGGCCTGCCCTGAAGATCGGCATCGGCCTGAACAGCGGCGTCATGCACGTCGGCGACATGGGCTCGGCAATCCGGCGCGCCTATACGGTGATGGGCGACGCCGTGAACCTGGGCGCGCGCCTGGAAGGCATCACCAAGGTCTATGGCGTGGGCATCGCGGTGGGCGCCGCGACGCGCCTGGGCGCGCCCGAATTCGTCTACCGCGAGCTCGACCTGGTGCGCGTGAAAGGCAAGAGCGAGCCGGTCGCGATCTACGAACCGCTCGGCAAGCCGGAGGCGCTCGCGCCTGGATTGATGAACGAACTGGCCGAGTGGGACGCGGCGCTGGCGCTGGTGCGCGGCCGGCAGTGGGAGGCCGCGCAGGCCGCGCTCGAGCGCCTGGCATCAAGCCAGCCGGAGCGCGCGCTGTACCGGCTCTATCTGGAGCGCGTCGCCCGTTTCCGTGCCCAGCCTCCCGGCCCCGACTGGGATGGCGTCACCAGCTTCGACACCAAGTAAGGCCTGGCACGCGGGCCGGTGTGTTGTCCGTACAACGCCGGCTTTGCGCTTTCCCCGGTCCGGTGGACGAAGTTACTTACTTTAATGCAATTTTTCTCCATTGCAACAAAAACCTCGGTAGACTTCGACACTGCAGCGCCGCGGCCTTGCTGCCGCGTGCCGCCAGATCAGAAGACAATCTTATAAAAACAACTACCCGTAAAGCAAATCTAATGAATCAACGTTTCGCACGCCTGCTGCTCGGCTCCGTGCTCGCCATGGCAGTGAGTGCGGCCTGGGCCCAGGATCCGGCGCCAGGCGCGGCGCCCGACGACATCGTCCGTTTCGACATCAGCCGCTTCGAGGTGACCGGCAATAGCCTGCTGCCGGCTCTGGAGGTCGAGCGCGCCGTCGCTCCCTTCACCGGCCCCAAGCGCGACTTCGGCGACGTCCAGCGCGCGCTCGAAGCGCTCGAGGCCCGGTACCACGAGCGCGGCTACAAGGTCGTGACGGTGCAGCTGCCGGAGCAGGAACTCGATGGCGGCGTGGTGCGCCTGAAGGTGGTGCAGGCTACGGTCGGCCAGCTCAGGATCGCGGGCAACCGCCACGCCGGCACCGAGAATATCCGCCGCAGCCTGCCGTCGCTGCGTATAGGCGCCACGCCGAATCTGGAGCAGGTCTCGAGCAACCTGAAACTGGCCAACGAGAACCCGGCGAAGAAGATCAAGCTGAGCCTCGAGAGCGGGCAGGCCGAGGACACAGTGGACGCGCGCGTGGACGTGCTCGATGAGCGTCCCTGGACCGTGATGGCCAACTTCGACAACACGGGCACGCAGGACACCGGCAAGACCCACGCCGGCCTGGTGCTGCAGCATGCCAATCTCTGGGGGCGCGACCACGTCGCCAGCCTGCAGTACACCACCACGGTGGAAGAGCCTTCGCAGGTGGCCGTCTGGGGCATGGGCTACCACGTGCCGTTGTATGCGCAGGGCGCCTCGGTCGACCTGTACGCGAGCTATTCGGACGTCGATTCCGGCCTGGTGACCGCCGGCCTGTTCGACCTGGCCGTCAGCGGCCGCGGCGCGGTCTACGGCGCGCGCTACAACAAGGTGCTGGCCAAGCGCCTGCTGGCCGACCGCGAACTGGAAGGGCGCATCGTCTATGGCGTCGAGGTCAAGGCGTACAAGAACAGCGTCGTGTTCTTCAACCAGGACTTCGGCAACGACGTCACCGTGCGCCCGGTCAGCATCGGCTACCAGGGCCGGGTGGCGCTCGACAACGGCGAAGCGAACTTCACCGCGACCCTGCTGCGCAACGTCTCGGGCGGCTCGCGCGGGGACCAGGCCGCATTCACGGCCGTGCGCGCCGGCGCCAAGGACGGCTATACCGCGCTGCGCTTTGGCGGCGCCTGGGCCCGTGCCCTCGGCAGCGGCGACTGGCAGACCCGCGTGCTGGCCAATGGCCAGTACACGCCGGACGCGCTGGTGCCGGGCGAGCAGTTCGGCGCCGGTGGCTCGACCAGCGTACGCGGCTTCGACGAACGCGAACTGTCCACCGACTCGGGCCTGGGCCTGAACCTCGAACTGTATACCCCGAACCTGTGCGCTGGCAGTGGCTGGCAATGCCGCCTGCTGGCGTTCCATGACACCGCCTGGGGCAAGCGCAATCATGCGCTGCCGGGCGAACTGCGCAGCACCAGCATCGCCAGCGCGGGCCTCGGCCTGCGCGTCGCGATGGGCAGCGCGGTCAGCCTGCAGATCGATTACGGCAATGTGGTGAAAAAAGGCGCCTTGACGGGCGCCGGCAAGGACAAGCTGCACGTGCGCGTCGGCCTGGCCTACTAGGAGAACAAATGAGCAAGATGAGAAACGGATTGATCAGGCTGAGTCGGGCGGCGCTGTGCGTTGCCGGCTGCTTCGCCGTCGCGCATGCCGCACCCACACTGCCGCAGGTCGTGGCGGGGCAGGCCAGCTTCTCCCAGCAGGGCAAGGTGTTCTCGATCACGAACACGCCGGGCACCATCATCAACTGGCAAAGCTTCTCGGTGAATGCGGGCGAGATCACGCGCTTCATCCAGCAAAGCGGCGACAGCGCGGTGCTCAACCGCATCCTGGGGCAGGACCCGAGCCGCATCCTGGGCGCGCTGCAGTCGAACGGCAAGGTCTTCCTGATCAACCCGAACGGCGTGGTGTTCGCCCAAGGCGCGCGGGTCGACGTGGGCGGCCTGGTGGCCTCGACGCTGAATATGAGCGACGCCGATTTCCTGGCCGGGAAGAAGAATTTCACGGCCGGACCGAACGCCGGCGCCGTGCGCAACGAGGGCGCGATCACCACGCCTTCCGGCGGCAAGGTCTTCCTGGTGGCGCCGAACGTCGAGAACACCGGCATCATCAGTGCGCCCAACGGCGAGGTGGTGCTGGCGGCCGGCCGCAGCGTGCGCCTGGTCGATTCGAACAATCCCGACCTGCAGGTGGTGGTGTCGGCGCCGGACGACGGCGCGATCAACCTCGGCCAGGTGGTGGCGCAGGGCGGCCGCATCGGCATCTACGGCGCCCTGGTCAACCAGCGCGGCGTGGTCAACGCCAATAGCGCCGTGGTCGGCCAGGACGGCAGGATCGTCCTGAAGGCGAGCCGCGACACGGTACTCGAAGCGGGCAGCGTCACCAGCGCAGTGGGAGCGGGCAAGGGCGGCGAGGTCCAGCTGCTGGGCGCGCGCGTCGGCCTGGCCGGCAACGCAGTGGTGGACGCCAGCGGCCAGCTCGGTGGCGGCACCGTGCTGGTCGGCGGCGATTATCAAGGCAAGAATGCCGCGCTGCCCAATGCCCAGCAGACCTGGTTCGGCAAGGATGCCAGCATCCGCGCCGATGCGCTCACCGCCGGCGACGGCGGCAAGATCGTGCTGTGGTCGGACGGCGCCACCAGCGCCCACGGCAGCATCTCGGCGCGCGGCGCCGGCAATGGACACGGCGGCCTGGTCGAAACCTCGGGCCACGACCTGGACACCGCCGGCGTCAAGGTGGACGCGGGCGCCGGCAACGGCAAGAGCGGCACCTGGCTGCTCGACCCCTGGAACATCTCCGTGCGCGCCGACGGCACCGCGCCGGCCGCGGCGGTCGACGTGTTCGCCAAGCCGCCCGGCAGCGGCGACACCGTTGTGTCGCCGGCGACGCTGCTGGCGACCAATGCCAACATCGTGCTGCAGGCGCAGAACGACCTGACCTTCAGCGACAACCTCGCCGCGGTCAAGAGCGTGCGCGCCGAGGCGGGCAACAACCTGAACGTCAATGCACAGGTCAGCTCGAGCCAGGGCGACCTCGATTTCCGCGCCGGGAACCGCTTCACCCTCGGTGCGGCCGGTGCGCTGGCCAGCCCGAACTACATCGACCTGAAAGCCGAGCGCATGACGCTGCTCGGGAATATCGGCGGTGTCGCCGGTACCCTGCCGGTCGTCTCGTTCAACACCTTCAACAATACCACCGGCATCGCCGTCAGGGGCCTGGAAGCGGGCGGCATGCTCACGCTCGATCCGGCCCGCCTGGGCGCCTTCGGCGCCTATGGCATCAACATCGGCAACAGCGGCCACGTGGGCGCGGTCAACATCGACGCCGCCCTCACCATGCCGGGGCACCTGCAGATCGACTCGGCCGGCATCGTGAACATCGGCGCGCCGGTGGTCCTGACCGGCAGCACCAGCCAGTTCGGCGGCACCCTGCATCCGCACCTGGGCGGCGGCGCCATCAACGTGACCGGCGCGGGCGCATCGATCACCGCGCCGGGCAAGGTGGCGCTGACCGGTGGCCGCATCGTCGTCGACGGCGCGCTCAAGTCCGGCGCGATCGCGCTTGCCGCCGGCAATGAAGGCATGAAGCTGGGCGGCGTGCTCGAATCGAGCGGCCTGATGACCCTCAGCTCGACGGCCGACATCACCCAGCACAACGGCTCGGTGGTGAAGGCGGCCAGCCTGCTGGTCGATGGCGGCCAGGTGGACATGAAATACGCTAACCAGGTCGGCACGCTCGCGGGCGCGGCGTCAAACGGCAACTTCCGCTTCGGCTGGACCGGCGCCCTGCAGGTCGGCACCGTGGCCGGCGTGTCCGGCATCGCGACGAGTTCCGAACTGGATCTCGCGGGCGGCGCATTCAATGCCAACGCCAATCTGCAAGGCATGGAGATAGTTATCGAGGCCGCTTCGATCTCCGGCAGCGGCACCCTGAGCGCCGATTTCGTCTCGCTGGCATCCGGCGGCGGTATCGGCACCAACAGCGCCCCGCTGCGCACCAACGCACAGGTGCTCAGCGCCACCAACACCGCGGTCGGCAATGCTCCGATCAACATCCTCAGCAGCCGCGCCGTGATCCTGCAGGACGTGGTGCAGGCCGGCCCCGGCAACACCGGCGGCATCACGATCGACAGCGCCGCCGGACTGACCGTTTCCGAGACCGGCGTCGAAGGGCAGGGCGTGAAGACCGGCAGCGGCGCCATCAGCCTGCTGACCCAGGGCCCGCTGACGGTCCAGGGCAAGGTGCGCTCCGGCAGCGGCAACATCCGCCTCGACGCCGGCAACAGCGGCGCGCTGACCGTGACGCCGGGCGCCCAGGTCGCCTCGACCTCGGGCAGCGTCCAGCTCAAGGCCGGCAGCACCGCCATCGCACCGGGCAGCATCGTCGTCGCCAGCCCGGACAAGCTGACCGTCACCACGCCTGCCGGCCCGGCCGAACCGGTACCGCCGGCGCCCGTTCCGGTGCCGACCCTCGAGGTTTGCCTGGCCAACCCGGCCGCCACCGGCTGCGGTCCGGTACTGCAAACCGCGACCCAGGCCTGCATCGTCAACCAGGACGGTCCGAACTGCGGCCAGGTGCTGCCGGCGCCCGCCGCCTGCCGCGCCAACCCGTCGACCAACGGCTGCGCGGTCGTGCTGGAACGCGCGGCGCTGCTGGCCTGTATCGCCGAACCATCCGGCGCCGGCTGCGCCAGCGTTCTGCCTGCGCTGGAAGTCTGCGTGGCCACCCCTGGCAAACTGGGCTGCGTCCCGGTGCTGGCGGCGCGCGCCGCCTTCGAGGCCTGCCTGGCCAACCCGGCCGGCAACGGCTGCCAGGCCGTGCTGCCGTCGCTGGCGGTGTGCAAAGCCACCCCGGGCATCGCAGGCTGCGCCCAGGTGCTGCAATTGACCTTCAATGCCTGCCTGGTGAACCCAGGCGATGCGGCCTGCAGCGGTGTGCTGCCGACCGTGTCGCAATGCGTCGTCAGCCCGACGCTGGCCGGCTGCTCGGTGATGCTGCCGACCCTGGCCCAGTGCGTCGCCAATCCATCCTTGCCAGGCTGCTCGGTCACCTTGCCAACCCTGGCCCAGTGCGTGGGCAGCCCTACGCTGCAGGGCTGCGCGGTCGTGCTGCCGACCCTGGCCCAGTGCGCAGCCTCGCCGACGCTGCCGGGCTGCGTGGCGGTGCTGCCTAGCGTGTCGGCCTGCGTGGCCAATCCATTGCTGCCGGCCTGCCAGGTCATCAATCCCCCTGACGGCGGCGAGACCCAGACGCCCGTATCCCTGGCCCAGCAGACCACGGTCAACCTGATCAACTCGCGCACCCCTGCAGCAAGCCTTGCACCAAGCGTGGCCGCAGGCAGCGGCGAAGGCGGCAAGGGCGGCAGCGATGCGCCTTCGGACAAGACGGAACAGCAGGCCGGTCCTGCAACGGGTACCACCCCAGGAGTGAAGAATGAAAAGCCAGCTGCAAAAATGTACTGCAA
This sequence comes from Telluria sp. ZT3P39, assembly GCF_059685935.1. Classification (NCBI taxonomy): domain Bacteria; kingdom Pseudomonadati; phylum Pseudomonadota; class Betaproteobacteria; order Burkholderiales; family Oxalobacteraceae; genus Telluria; species Telluria sp. ZT3P39. Next base: position 1,122 of record NZ_JCASIH010000019.1, on the reverse strand, counting down.
TTAAAGCGGCGCTGTTCGCGGCGCTATTCATGCTCGGCAGCGCGGCCTGGGCGGCGCAGGTGGCCGGGCTCGTGGCGCGCCTGAGCGGCCCGCTGATGGCGAAGAAGCTCGATGGCAGCGTCAAGGTGCTGGCGCTGCGTTCGGAAATCGAAAGCGGCGACACCCTGGTGTCCGAGAAGAACACCTACGCCCAGATCAAGTTCATCGACAACAGCGAGATCACGCTGCGCCCGGGTACCACCTTCAAGGTCGAGAATTTCGCCTACGACGCCGCCAAGCCGGACGAGGACAACGCGAGCTTCAGCCTGGTGAAAGGCGGCCTGCGCTCGATCACGGGCCTGATGGGCAAGCGCAACAAGGAGAAGTTTTCGCTGAAGACGCCGAGCGCCACCATCGGCATCCGCGGCACCACCTTCGTCGCGCAATACGTTCCGCCGCCGCCTGCGGGGACCAGCGGCTTGAACCTGGCGAACGATGTGACGGGGCTGAACCAGCAGGCGGGCGGCAAGGTCGCGCGCGGTCCGGACGGCCCGCTGGGCATGCCTGGCGCCCCACAGGGCAAGCTGCCATCCCCGAGCGGTGCGACCGGCTTGCCGCCGGGCCTGCACCTGCAGGTCAGCGACGGCATGATCATCGTGACCAACCAGGGCGGCGCATTGAACTTTGCCGCCGGCCAGTTCGGCTATGTGCCCAACGTGACCCAGCCGCCGGTGATCGTGCCGAACAACCCGGGCCTGAAGTTCACGCCGCCTCCGGTCTTCAACCTGAACGGGCCGACCACGCCCAACGGCACCGGCCCGGCCGACGCCAACGCTGTCGACTGCATCGTGCGCTGACCGGCACGGATGCATTGCGCCCCGCACGCCCCTGGGCCTGCGGGGCTTTTTTACGCCCTTTGTGCGCGGGCGCGCGCTTGGCCGCCTTGGCCGTCTTACCTTGTTCAATCAGTGGCGGTGGCGGCGTTCACGAAGGTCCAATCGGGCAAGTAAGGCAGAGGTCGTGTCCGAATGTCAGACCTCGTATATTGAACAAACCGAGTCCCCGACTGATAATGAAGGCGATGCGGCCGGGTGAGGTGACTTCGTTCAGACTGAGTGCCTTGAGCACGTGGGTCAGATAGAT
>NZ_JCASIH010000018.1:0-87150 GCF_059685935.1 Telluria sp. ZT3P39 | reverse complement strand
GCCTTGGCATGCCTCGACTCACTTGACCTCAACTACTCGAACCGCCCGGTGCGGACCCGCATGCCGGGTGGTGTGGGAGGGGACCGGCTGGATAACTGGCCGCCCCTATCCCGATTTGGAATTTTTTCGCTTGGTTGTAATGACAAGTCTTGTCTGCTCAACCATGACTGCCGGTCCCGGTTTCATAGGAGAAGTGGCGAAAAGGCGCGAACGAGAAATTGGTCAGCTTATTACGAATTTTTGTATAGGAAATATCGCAACAGAAATTTTTTTCTTTATGTTCGGAACTAATGAAGTTGGGCAAGCCTCAGACGTTGCTCTTGTTCATGTAACGTAAGGAAATAGTAGTGATCATCTCAAAGCCATTCCAAACGCAAGCAAATCGATTCCAACTGAAGTCGAAGATTGTTTTCTTTACCCCCGTCGTTGCCCTTCTTACCGCATGCGGTGGCGCCGCCGACCCATCAGTTTCGACCCCGGCCGCAAGCCAAACCTCTGCCGAGGTGGAAGTTTCGGCAGTCAGGCCGCAGAATTACACGCCGGACACCGTTGTTCCGGTCGCCAGCGACCTTGCTCCCTCGGCCGATAGCGCTGTCGATGCAGCCGCTTCGCCTGTGACGCAATCCAACCGCAGCTTGGCTGCGGTGACGTCGTCGGCTGCATCCTGGACGCAGTGCGCCAGCGAGTGGGGCACCTGTTCGTTCTCCGGCACGCGTGAAGTGCGCTATGGCACCGCGACCAATTTCGTCGTGAAGACCCTGACCAGTACGACCCCATGCACCAATGCGGTGTTCGGGGATCCGGCCCCGGGCTATGCGAAGTCCTGCAGCTATTCCTCCACGCAGGTCGGCACCACGGCTCCCGCGCCAACGACGCTCACCTGGACCACCTGCGCATCGGAAGGCAGCACCTGCTCGTACTCCGGCACCCGTACGATTCGTTACGGTACGGCTACCCGGTTTGTGGAAAAAAGCCTGACTGGTCCGGTCCAATGTACCAACGCAGTGTTTGGCGATCCTGCCAGCGGATATGTGAAATCGTGCAGCTATTCCAGCACCACGACGACGACCGCGCCAGCACCAGCACCGGCACCGGCCCCCGCACCAGCGCCCGCGCCTGGTCCTGGTACGCGTGATCCGCTGAAGCAGCCGTTCGCAAGCAACAGTATCTGGAACATGCCTATTGGTAGCGGCGCAGTCTATGTTCCAGCGAATATTTCTGGTAACCCCGGTAATAACATCTGGGCGAAGATGCCTGGTGTCGACCCGGAGAAGATCGTTCTCAAGCCGACTGCACCGCTGGTAAACATCAACCTGAGCAGCGCAGCGTGGTCCGGTACGAACCGTTGCGGCGCGACCGGTGGCCTGCTGATGCAAGTGCCAATGCCAAACGATTATGTGGTCCCGCACAGCACGATGAACAGCTCTGCCACCTTCCTGATGCCGGATCGCCGTACCGTGGTCCAGACCCAGCCGCTGGCTCGTTGTACCGCTGGCGGCCCGGCCACCTCGATGGCGAAGTTCGCGAACGTCGACCTGTACGGAACCGGTATCACCGGCGCCCACGGCGGTTCCGGCCTGTCGGCAATCGGCGGCAGCATCCGTCTCGGCGAGCTGCGTCCAGGTTCGACCACCGGTCCGCGTCACGCACTCAAGATCAACGTGTATGCCAAGGAGGTCCTGTACAAGTGCACCACCCGCGCAGCTTGCTATCGTTGGCCTGCGGCGACGTCCGATAGCTATGCCGTGGGTCATTACGGTAGCGCGAACAACAATGGCAACACGGCGATGAAGATGGGATCCTTGCTCGCCCTTCCTGCTTCCGTCTCGATCGCATCGCTGGGACTGGAAACCGAGCCTGCCAAGCAGCTTGCCTGGACGCTCCAGAACTATGGCGCCTATATCGTCGATGACACCTATGCGCCTGGTTTCGATTTCAGCGCCGAAGAAGGTCCGGATGGCTCCAAGCGGAATGAGTTCAAGGCGGACTGGGGCTTCGACCTGGAGCAGAAAGTGCAATTCGCTACGCCGTGGGTGCGCGACATTCAGCGCCTGGCCAAAGCACTTCAGGTTGTGAACAACAACTCCGCCACGAGCATCGGTGGAGGCGGTACTCCCCGCCAGCCCCTGGCGCCGGCAATCGCACCGTAATTCCGGTGTACTAGCCTGAGACAGCGCTGTCCAGCCGGACAGCGCTGTTTTTCGTTTACCGCCGGCGAAAGCCTGGCTGCAGGCCGCGGCCCGTCAAATGGCGGTGACTTTCGGCGTGCGCAGCGCCCACGGCAAGGCATTATGGATAGTTGTCGCGGCGATCGCCGCCATGCCGGTCGCCACCGCGATCTGGTTCAGTCCACGCGTGACGTCCCCGATCGCAAACAACCCCGGCACCGCCGTGCGGCAATGATCGTCCACCAGCAGCTTGCGGCATTCCACCGTCTCTGCGCCCAATTCGCTGGCCAGGTCCGAGCGCGCGTTCTCGCCCAGCATCGGGTAGAACACGTCGCAGGGATGGTCCTCGCCGTCTTTTGTATGCAGGACGGGCTTCATGTCCTCGCTCATGGTCACGCCGACCAGAGGCGAATCAACCAGGCGAACCTGTGCGGCCGCGAGCTGCTGCCTTTCCTCGTCGTTGAGCGCCGATTCGGCGGTGCGCTCGAACAGCAGCACGTCGGCGCTGAAGGTGCGCATGAAGAGGGCGTGGCCGACCGGGTTGATCTCGGAGGTGACGACGCCGATGCGCTTGTCGATCACGTCCCAGCCGTCGCAGACCGGGCACAGGCGCACGGCGCCGGCGTGCACCGCCTCGTCCCAGCGCTCGACCGGCATGCCGGCGTCGGCTACGCCGGTAGCCAGCAGCACGGTATGTGCGCGCAGTTCGCAGGTCTCGCCGCCGTCAAGCGCGGCATACTCGGCGACGAAATGGCCGTCTTCCAGGCGCAGCCTGACGATTTCGCCCGGCATCACGCTGCCGCCGTAATTGGCCAGCTGGGTGCGCAGGTTCCCGAGCAGCTCCATGCCGTTGATCCCGTCGGGGAAGCCGGGGTAGTTGTGCGAGACGGGAATCCACGACAGCCGGCTATTGCCCTTGTCGACAAGGGCAATCTTGCGTGTGAAGCGGCGCAGGTAGATGGCGGCCGTGAGGCCGGCCGGGCCGCCGCCAATGATGAGGGTATCGAATACAGTGCGGTCGCAGTCCATCAGGCGATTATGCTGAGCCTAGCGCGTATGGGCTATCGGCGCTCCAGCCAGCCGCGGGTAAGAGGGCGCTTACAGGGACTTGCCGCCGGCCGCTTCCGGCTGCAGGGTCACGTGGTCGATGCCATGCTTTTCCCGCAGCGTGGCGCGCACTGCTTCCAGCACGGCCGGCCACTGGTCGAGGCTGGCGATTTCCAGGTGGCCGATCAGGGCGGGGTGGCCAGGCGACATGTCCCAGACGTGGAGGTCGTGCACGCCGAGCACGCCTTCGACCAGCTTGAGGCTGGCGCCGACCTCGAGGTAGTCGATGTGGCCCGGGACGCCCTCCATCAGGAAATGGTAGGACTCGCGCAGGATTCCGCTGGTCGATTTCAGGATCAGCAAGGCCACGAAGATCGACAGGATCGGGTCGACCCGCAGCCAGCCGGTGAAGTAAATGATGGCGCCGGAAGCGATCGCCGCCAGCGAGCCGAGCAGGTCGCCCATCACGTTCACCAGCGCGGCGCGGGTATTGATGCTCTGGTTGTCGCGCGACAGCACCCAGGCCACGCCCAGGTTGATGCAGGCGCCGATCGTCGCCACCACCAGCACCACGCCGCCCTGCACCGGTTCCGGATGGAGCAGGCGCTGGGCCGCTTCCCAGGCGATCCAGGCCACCAGGGCCAGCATCGCCAGGCTGTTGACGAAGGCAGCCAGCGCTTCGGCGCGCACCAGGCCGAAGGAATGGCGCGCCGAGGGCGGGCGGCTCGCGATGGCCTGGGCCATCAGCGCCAGGCCCAGCGCGGCGGCATCGGTGACCATGTGGCCGGCGTCCGAGATCAGCGCCAGTGAATTCGAGATGAAACCCGTCACCACCTCGATGACGGCGAACAGCAAGGTCATGCCGAGGGCGACCGACAGCGCCATCTGGCTGCGGCCCTCGATGGTATGGGTGTGGCGCGCGTCGCCGTCCAGGTGGGCGTGCAGGTCGGCGGAGGAACGGTCGGCGGGCTGTGCAGTCATTGTTCTCGTGATGCTTTGATATGACACGACAGTGTAAAGCAAAGGCTTCCACAGGTTAGGCAGGCTCGCCAGGAAACTTTTTCCGTGACAAGCCTTGCAGAACCAGGGTGCGCTCCTTATAATGCAGGGATTGGGCGGTTAGTTCAGCTGGTTAGAATACTTGGTCGACATCCAAGGGGTCGCAGATTCGAATTCTGCACCGCCCACCAGAATACACTTGTGTAAGAGCGAGAAAGGCAGCAACGGTTATGACACCGCGAACTACAACCTGGTTGTGGGGGAATCGCTAGACGCGGTATGGTGTTCTTTTGCTCAACACACTGAAATAAACGCGCCTGGTGCGCGTTTTTTTTCGTCCAGCGGATTCAGTTTTCACACTCTTTAACTTTTAGCGGCGCGGCGCGCCAATCGGAGAACAGCATGCTCAACGTTCGACTTCCAGATGGCTCCAGCCGTCAGTTCGACGGTCCCGTCACGGTCGCCCAGGTGGCGTCCAGCATCGCCACCAGCCTCGGCAAGGCCGCGCTCGCCGGCAAGGTCAATGGCAAGGTGGTCGATACCTCGTACCTGATCGAGCAGGACGCCGACCTGGCGATCGTCACCGACCGCGATCCGGAAGGCCTGGACGTGATCCGCCACTCGACCGCCCACCTGCTGGCGCACGCGGTAAAGGAGCTGTTCCCGGAAGCCCAGGTCACCATTGGCCCGGTCATCGAAAACGGCTTCTACTACGACTTCTCGTACAAGCGTCCGTTCACCCCGGACGACCTGGCCAAGATCGAAAAGAAGATGGTCGAACTGGCCAAGAAAGACGAACCCGTCACCCGCAAGGTGCTGCCGCGCGACGAGGCGGTGGCCTATTTCAAGTCGATCGGCGAAGAGTACAAGGCCGAGATCATTTCCTCGATCCCGGCGGGCGAAGACGTCTCTCTGTATTCGGAAGGCAGCTTCACCGACCTGTGCCGCGGTCCGCACGTGCCATCGTCCGGCAAGCTGAAGGTGTTCAAGCTGATGAAGCTGGCCGGCGCCTACTGGCGCGGCGACTCGAAGAACGAGATGCTGCAGCGCGTCTACGGCACCGCCTGGGCCAGGAAGGAAGACCAGGAACAATACCTGCACATGCTGGAAGAAGCGGAAAAGCGCGACCACCGCAAACTGGGCAAGGCGCTGGACCTGTTCCACTTTCAAGAGGAAGCCCCGGGCCTGATCTTCTGGCACCCGAAGGGCTGGACCGTCTGGCAGCAGGTCGAGCAGTACATGCGCCATAAATACCAGGTGAATGGCTACGACGAAGTCAAGGCGCCGCAGATCCTGGACGTGACCCTGTGGCAGAAGACCGGTCACTGGGACAACTATCGCGAGAACATGTTCACCACCGAGTCGGAGAACCGCTCGTATGCGCTCAAGCCGATGAACTGCCCGGGCCACGTGCAGATCTATAACTCGGGCATGAAGAGCTACCGCGACCTGCCGCTGCGCTACGGCGAGTTCGGCCAGTGCCACCGTAACGAATCGTCCGGCGCGCTGCACGGCATCATGCGCGTGCGCGGCTTCACCCAGGACGACGGCCACGTGTTCTGCACCGAAGAGCAGATCGAGGCGGAAGTCACCGCCTTCCACGCCCAGGCGATGGAAGTGTATGACGACTTCGGCTTCAACAACATCGACGTCAAGCTGGCGCTGCGTCCGGAGTCCCGCATCGGCACCGACGAAGTCTGGGACGAGGCCGAAGAAGCGCTGCGCTCGGCGCTGCGCGCCTGTGGCGTGGAGTGGACCGAGCTGCCGGGCGAGGGCGCCTTCTACGGCCCGAAGATCGAATACCATCTGAAGGACAGCCTTGGCCGTCCATGGCAGGTCGGCACGATGCAGGTCGACTTCTCGATGCCGGGCCGCCTCGGCGCGGAATATGTCGCCGAAGACAATACCCGCAAGGTGCCCGTGATGCTGCACCGTGCGATCGTCGGATCGATGGAACGCTTCATCGGCATCCTGATCGAAAACTACGCCGGCGCACTGCCGATGTGGCTCGCGCCGGTGCAAGTTGCGGTGCTGAACATCTCGGATGCACAGGCCGATTATGTGAAGCAGGTAGCCGAAAAGCTGAAGAAAGCAGGCCTGCGCGTTCACGCTGATTTGCGGAACGAGAAAATTACTTATAAAATACGTGAGCATTCCGTGCAAAAGTTGCCATACATTCTAGTTATTGGCGACAAAGAGCGGGAAGCCAACACTGTGGCCGTGCGTGCCCGCGGTAATGTCGATCTTGGCGTCATGCCTGTCGACGAGCTCGTGGAGCGTCTGGTGGCTGAAGTTGCCGCCAAGACGAAATAATCACCGGCCTACTCAAATACTTTCAAAGGAAACAACATAGCTACTGACAAGCAGAATCGCATCAACGGCGAAATCACCCATCCCGAAATGCGCCTGAACGGTGTAGAGAACGAACCACTGGGCATCGTCAGCCTGGCGGATGCGTTCCGCATGGCCGAAGAGCTGAACGTCGACCTGGTCGAAATCGCGCCAACTGCGGTCCCGCCGGTCTGCCGCCTGATGGACTACGGCAAGTTCAAGTACTCCGAGCAGAAGAAGGCGCACGAAGCGAAGCTGAAGCAGAAGATCATCCAGGTCAAGGAAGTCAAATTCCGTCCGGGTACCGATGAAGGCGACTACAGCATCAAGCTGCGCAACCTCATCAAGTTCCTGGAAGAGGGCGACAAGACCAAGATCACGCTGCGTTTCCGCGGCCGTGAAATGGCGCACCAGGACATCGGCATGCGCATGCTCGAGCGCCTGCGCGGCGACCTGGAAGAAGTCGGCCAGGTCGAGCAGTTCCCGAAGCTCGAGGGTCGCCAGATGATCATGATCGTTGCGCCGAAGAAGAAGAAGTAATTCTTCAAGGATCGATTGCCGGGCCGGGCCCGGATGCCAGCGTGAGCTGCATCCGGCCCCGGCCCGCGTTCGTTTGCGCGCCCGGCCTTTGGGTCGATCGAGGTGTTGCAGCAGGACTCATCCGATCATCAAAAGCCCACCCCCGCCCCAACAATTCCCCCACGACCTGTGCTATCATCTGCGGTTCCTGTTTTTCGAAACAGGTTGTAGCCGGCGCGCGAAGCATTGCACACCGACTGCAAGACAAGCGAAAGTAGGCATCCAAGAGCAGCATCGCTGCCACCTGCAATCCTGTCCCATATGAGGCTGTCCCTAGTCCGGACAGATGACTATGCCAAAAATGAAAACCAAAAGCAGCGCGAAGAAGCGTTTCCGCGTGCGTCCAGGTGGTACCGTCAAATCGGGTATGGCGTTCAAGCGTCACATCCTGACCAAGAAGACCACCAAGAACAAGCGTCAGCTGCGTGGCACCCGTAACATCAATGCGTCGGACGTGACCAGCGTTCTCCGCATGATGCCGTCTGCTTAATCTCACATACTAAGGAGCTAATATGCCTAGAGTTAAACGTGGGGTTACTGCACGTGCCCGTCACAAGAAAGTTCTTGCCCTTGCTAAAGGCTACCGTGGTCGCCGCAGCAAGGTCTATCGCGTTGCCAAGCAAGCAGTCATGCGCGCTGGCCAGTATGCCTACCGCGATCGCCGCAACAAGAAGCGCGTCTTCCGCGCACTGTGGATCACCCGTATCAACGCAGCGTCGCGTTCGCACGGCATGACCTACAGCGTGTTCATGAACGGCCTGAAGAAGTCCGGAATTGAACTGGACCGTAAAGTCCTGGCCGACATGGCTGTGCATGACAAGCCGGCATTCGCCGCGATTGTCAGCGCCGTCCAGGCCAAGCTGGCTGCTTGATCGCAGTTCGCTAGCAAGACAAGCTCCGCAGTAATGCGGTGCTAAAAGAGCGGGGCACAGTTAATCCTGTGCCCCGTTTTTGATTGTGGCGGCTGCCACCCTCAGACAGGAAAACAACAAGCATGCACACGCTCGAAGAACTCGTCGTCTCGGCCCAGGCTGACTTTAGCGCCGCCCCTGACGCCGCCGCGCTCGAAAATGCAAAAGCCAAATACCTCGGCAAGACCGGCCAGGTCACCGACCTGATGAAGGGCCTCGGCAAGCTCGACCCTGAACAGCGCAAGGCGCAGGGTGCCCTGATCAATGCCGCAAAAGAAAAAATCGAAAGCGCATTGACCGGCCGCCGCGAAGCGCTGGCCATGGCCCAGCTCTCAGCGCGCCTGAATGCCGAGTCGATCGACGTGACCCTGCCGGGCCGCGGCCGCAGCAAAGGCGGCCTGCACCCGGTGATGCGCACCTGGGAGCGCGTCGAGCAGATCTTCCGCTCGATCGGTTTCGACGTGGCCGACGGCCCCGAGATCGAAAACGACTGGACCAATTTCACCGCACTGAACAGCCCGGAAAACCATCCGGCCCGTTCGATGCAGGACACCTTCTATATCGAAGGCAATGACAGCACCGGCAAGCCGCTGCTGCTGCGCACCCACACCAGCCCGATGCAGGTGCGCTATGCGCGCACGCATACGCCGCCGATCAAGGTGATCGCGCCGGGCCGCACCTACCGCGTCGACAGCGATGCGACCCACTCGCCGATGTTCCACCAGGTCGAAGGCCTGTGGATCGGCGAAGACATTTCGTTCGCCGACCTCAAGGGCGTCTACCTGAACTTCGTCAAGGCCTTCTTCGAGACCGACGACCTGGAAGTGCGTTTCCGCCCGTCCTATTTCCCGTTCACCGAACCGTCGGCCGAGATCGACATCGCCTTCGGCTCCGGTCCGCTCAAGGGCCGCTGGCTGGAAGTGTCGGGCGCCGGGCAAGTCCATCCGACCGTCGTGCGCAACTTCGGGCTGGACCCGGAAAAGTTTATCGGTTTCGCGTTCGGCTCCGGCCTCGAGCGCCTGGCCATGCTGCGTTATGGAATCAACGATCTTCGCCTGTTCTATGAGGGCGATCTGCGTTTCCTGAAACAGTTCAACTGACACCCTACGGTTACGAGGCAAAAGAATATGCAATTCTCCGAAAACTGGCTCCGTTCCATGGTCAACCCGGCAATGGGTTCGAACGAACTGTCCCACCTGCTGACGATGTCCGGCCTGGAAGTCGAGGAAGTCGAGCCTGTCGCGCCGCCGTTCTCGAACGTGGTCGTGGCCGAGGTCAAGGAAGTGGCCAAGCACCCGAATGCGGACCGCCTGAATGTCTGCCAGGTCGACGTCGGCACCGGCACCCTGCTCAACATCGTCTGCGGCGCGCCGAACGTGCGCGCGGGCATGAAGGCGATCTGCGCCATGTCCGGCGCCATGCTGCCGCCGGGCGCGGACGGCAAGCCCTTCGAGATCAAGACCGGCAAACTGCGCGGCGTCGAGTCGCAGGGCATGATGTGCTCGGCGAAAGAGCTGAAGATCTCGGAAGAGAGCAACGGCCTGATGGAGCTGCCGGCAGATGCGCCGGTCGGCACCAGCATCCGCGACTTCCTGGGCCTGGACGACCTGAAGTTCACCATCAAGCTGACCCCGAACAAGGCCGATTGCCTGTCGGTGCTGGGCGTGGCGCGCGAAGTGTCGGCCCTGACCGGCACCCCGCTGCACGTGCCGACCACGCGGCAGGTATCGGTGACCCTGAATGAGACCCTGCCTGTAAAAATTTCGGCGCCGGATTTGTGTGGCCGCTTCTCGGGCCGCGTCATCCGCGGCCTGGATGCGCGCGCCGCTACCCCGGACTGGATGAAGCAGCGCCTCGAGCGCAGCGGCCAGCGTTCGGTGTCGGCACTGGTCGACATTTCGAACTACGTCATGCTCGAGCTGGGGCGTCCTTCGCACGTCTTCGACATGAACAAGATCCACGGCGGTCTGGACGTGCGCTGGGGCAGGAAAGGTGAAACCCTCACGCTCCTGAACGGAACTACGGTCGAGATCGACGAATGGGTCGGCGTGATCGCGGACGATAAAGAAATCGAATCGCTGGCCGGCATCATGGGCGGCGATTCCACCGCCGTCACCCTGGACACCACCGACATCTACCTGGAAGCGGCCTTCTGGTGGCCGAACGCCATCCAGGGCCGCGCCCGCAAGTTCAACTTCTCGACCGATGCGGCCCACCGCTTCGAGCGCGGCGTCGATTACGCCACCACCGTCGAGCACATCGAGCGCATCACCGCGCTGATCGTGGAAATCTGCGGCACCGCGGATACCAGGGTGGGCCCGGTCGACGACCAGTCGGTGAACCTGCCGCAGCGACAGCCGGTCGCAATGCGCACGGCGCGCGCCGCCAAGGTCATCGGCGTGCCCTTGACCGATGAAGTCGTGGCCGACATCTTCACCCGCCTGCAGCTGCCGTTCAGCTTCGCCAATGGCGTCTTCCACGTCACCTCGCCGTCCTACCGTTTCGATATCGAGATCGAGGAAGACCTGATCGAGGAAGTCGCGCGCGTCTACGGCTTCGAGAACATTCCGACCCGTCCGCCGGTCGCGCCGACCGCCATGCTGGTCGAGCCGGAGAATACCCGCTCGCTGTTCGCGATCCGCCACCAGCTGGCCGACCTCGGCTACCAGGAAGTGGTCAACATGAGCTTCGTAGAAACGCAGTGGGAGCAGGATTTCGCCGGAAACAGCGACCCGATCCGCCTGCAGAACCCGATCGCCAGCCAGATGAGCGTGATGCGCTCGAACCTGGTGGGCAGCCTGGTCGCCAACGTGCGCTACAACATCAACCGCAAGGCCGGCCGCGTGCGCGTGTTCGAAGTCGGCGGCGTGTTCAAGCGCAATCCGGCAATCCAGGACGGCCCGCTGGCGGTGGCCGGTTTCGAGCAGCCCAAGCGCGTTGCCGCCATCGCGTATGGCCCGGCACTGGACGAGCAATGGAGCGAGAAGAGCCGCGCCGTCGACTATTTCGACGTCAAGGCCGACCTCGAGGCCCTGTTCGCACCGAGCGTGCTGCGCTTCGTGAAAGGCGAGCACCCGGCCCTGCACCCTGGCCGCAGCGCTGTCGTCGAGCTCGATGGCAAGGCCATCGGCTTCATCGGCGAGCTGCATCCGCGCTGGCTGCAGAACTACGACCTGCCGCAGGCGCCGGTCCTGTTCGAGGTCGATGCCGACGCGCTGCGCCGGCGCGGCGTGCCCGTCTATGCCGAGATTTCGAAATTCCCGGGAGCCACGCGCGACCTGGCGCTGGTGGTGAAGCAGGGCGTTCCAGCGCAGGATGTGCTGGACAGCTTCCAGGCCGAAATCACCTCGAATCCTTCTGGAAAGATCGTGCAAGCCGTTGTTTTGTTTGATGAATACCGCGGCAAGGGTTTGGAGGCGGATGAAAAAAGTCTTGCTTTCCGCTTTAGCTTGCAAGATACTCAATCGACGCTGCAAGACGAGGCGGTGGATGCCATCATGGCTGCAATCGCCCAGGCTGCCGAAACAAAACTGGGCGCCAGGCTGCGTGCGTAATCTTCCAAAACTTAGCTTTCACTGAAGGTAGGGCTTCAAAATTAACAACAACGACCTTGACTCGGCCGTGTTCCAGGAAGCACTGGCGGCTGATCTGCATCGCGCGATGCATGTGGCGCGGGTGCGGGCTGAAGCAGAGAAGGGCCTGCCGACCCTGACCAAGGCCGAGCTGGCCGAGCTGCTCTTCGAGCAGGTCGGCCTGAACAAGCGGGAAGCCAAGGACATGGTGGAAACCTTCTTTGACGAAATCCGCAATGCGCTCGAGCGTGGCGAAGCAGTCAAGCTGTCCGGCTTCGGCAACTTCCAGCTGCGCGACAAGCCGCAGCGGCCGGGACGCAATCCAAAAACGGGGGAAGAAATTCCCATCACGGCGCGCCGCGTCGTGACTTTCCACGCCAGCCAGAAACTCAAGGGAATGGTCGAAGAGACCAGTCCCGCCAGCAGTTCGCTGGCCCGTGCCGCCTGAGTCCTAGATGAGCGACCGCCCCAATAAAACCGAACTGGCCGTGCTGCCGCCGATCCCGGCCAAGCGTTATTTCACGATCGGGGAAGTCAGCGACCTGTGCGGGGTCAAACCCCATGTGCTGCGCTACTGGGAACAGGAATTCACCCAGCTCAAGCCGGTCAAACGCCGGGGTAACCGCCGCTACTACCAGCACCACGAGGTGCTGCTGATCCGCCGCATCCGCGAATTGCTGTACGAGCAGGGTTTTACCATCAGCGGCGCCCGCAACCGCCTCGACGGCCGCCACCACGACCTGGCGATGGCCGCCGAGCCCGAAGCGGCGCCGAGCGTGCCGGCGATCGATATCGACGGGGTGCGCGCCGAGCTGCTGGAGATCCTTGCGGTCCTCAAGCACGGCAGCAGCCACGTCTAGCCACCCTGTGGAGTGCCGCGGACAGTGTCCTGCAGGCAGTCCACCCTTCGCCAGTGCATTTTTCGTAACTCAGCAGAAGCGTGCGGTATTGATGCTCAGCGCCGGAGTGTTAGAATGTCACCTGCGGGCATGCCAAATTGAATGCATGCAAGCCGGGGCGTGGAGACGGACCTGGCACTTTCCTGAACAGGGAAAATTTAAGGGAAGACAATGATACGCGTTGCCATTTGTGACGATCACCAGATAGTTAGAGCAGGTTTCAAACAGATTTTCTCGTCGTCGGGCGACTTCGAAGTCGTGGCCGAGGGCGCTACCGGGCGTGAAGCCCTCGATATTGCACGCCGCGAGATTTGCGATGTGCTCTTGCTCGACATCGCCATGCCCGACCAGAGCGGCATCGATATCCTGCGCACGATCCGCCAGGGCCAGCCAAATTTGCCGGTGCTGATCCTGTCGGGTTATCCGGCACAGCAATACGCCCTGAACCTGTTCAAGATGGGCGCCAACGGCTACCTGAACAAGGAATGCGAGGCCGACGAGCTCAAGACGGCCGTGCGCACCGTGTTCCAGGGCCGCCGTTACGTAAGCTCGACCGTGGGCGAACTGCTCGCGCAAAGCTTCGACCGCGATCCGAACACGGCCCTGCACACCGAGCTGTCCGACCGCGAATTCCAGGTATTCCTGCGCCTGGCCAAGGGCGCAACGGTATCGGACATCGGTAATGCACTGTCGCTGTCGATCAAGACCGTGTCCACCTACCGGACCCGCATCATGGAGAAAATGGGGCTGCAGTCCAATAGCGACCTGACCTATTACGCCATGAAGAACAACCTGCTCGATTGAGTTGCTGCCGCGCCCCCACCAGGGCGCGTTTTTATTTCTGCAAGGGCCATCATCCTTGCGCAACGCTTCTTCGCACCGCAGCCGTTTTGCTCTGCAACAATTCGTCGTCGCGACTATAATCGTGCCGGACGGAATCAGTTGCGCGAAAGGAAGCTCATGTATTTCTCCACCGCCCACGACGGCAAGCCGCCCCAAGGGCTGCCGCTCTCCAAGACCCTGTTGTGCGTGGCCTGCGTCGTCATCCTGGTCATCAATGCGGTCTTTCTGGTGCGCAACCTCGACGACCTGCGCTCGGCGAATGCCTTGCAGGCCCAGACCGCGCGCGTATCCGACGAACTCCAATACCTGAACCTGCTCGTCACCGATGCCGAGAGCGGCTTGCGTGGCTATTTCCTCTCAAGCGCCGAAGTCAACCTGAACGCCCTGCATGCGGCGCCGCAGCAACTCGACAGCCAGTTGCGCGCACTCGGCGTGCTGCTGGCCGATAACCCCTCGCAAACCCGCAACCTGGCGCAGTTGCGTACGCTCGTGCAGCGCAAGCTTGCCCTCATGCACCAGTCGCTCGAAGTCTACCGCCAGGGTGGGCTGGTCGATATCGTCGCCATTTCCGCCGCAGCCGACGAGCGCGGGCAGATGGACGAGATCCGGCTGCAGGTGGTGATCATGACGCGCGAGCAGAACGAATTGCTGGCCGCCCGCACCGCCGCGTTCTACAAGCAGTCGCGCTGGACCGTGCTGCTGGGCGCCGGCATCAACGCGGTGGCAATCCTGGTGATCCTGCTGTTCCATAACCTGGTGCAGCGCAGTTTCGGGCTGCGCCTGTCGGCCGAGCGCGCCCTTCAGCAGACCAACGACACGCTTGAGCACATCGTGGCCGAGCGCACCGAGCAGCTCTCGGTGCTGTCGCGCCACCTGATCCGGGTGCAGGAAGAAGAAAAATCGCGCCTGGCGCGCGAACTGCACGACGAGATGGGGGCCAACCTCACCGCCATCGGCATGGACCTGACCACGGTGGGTGAGCAATTGCGCAGCACCCATCCGGAACTGGCTTCCAAACTGGGGCGCGCGCGCAAGACCCTGGTCGACACCGTCCAGCTCAAGCGCCGCATCATCGAGAACTTGCGCCCCAGCCTGCTCGACAACATGGGCCTGTCGGCCGCCCTGCAGAGTTATTGCGCCGATTACGCCCGCGTGACCGCGCTCGACTGCGACGCGCTGATCGACCCGAAGGCCGATGCGGCCGGCCCGATGCAGGCCATCGCGCTGTTCCGCATCACCCAGGAAGCCCTGAACAATATCGCCAAGTATGCGCAGGCGCGCAGCGTGATCGTCAACCTGAGCCAGGAGCCGGGCGGCTGGGACCTGGAAATCACCGATGACGGCATCGGCATTCCGCCGGATGCGATGGCGCGGTCGAAGTCGCATGGCCTGCTGGGCATGCGTGAGCGCGCGCTGCTGCTGGGCGGGCGCCTGTCGGTCGAGCGCGGTGTCAACAATGTAGGAACTTGCGTGCGCGCCTGGCTGCCGCTGGCATCGCCGGGTGGCGACGGCACGGCGGCGAGTGCTGCGATCGCGAGCGCCATGGGCGTCAACTTCCATCCCGCAGCGCCGGCCCTGGGCGGCCCGCAAAATGAAAAGGGGCCTGCGGCATTGCCGGAGACCCCTTCCGATACGGCGTCCGATACGGCGTCCAGTGGGACGCCGGTCAGTTCTTAGCGCGCCACGTCCGACAGCAGGCGGTCGTATTCCGACTTGGCGACCTTGTAGCATTCGCCGGCGTAGTCTTCCAGGCCTGCACGGTCGAGCACGGTGATATTGCCGCGGCGGTACTGGATCAGGCCTTCATCCTGCAGCTTGCCGGCGGCGGCGGTGATGCTCTCGCGGCGCACGCCCAGCATGATCGAGATGAGTTCCTGGGTCACTTTCAGTTCGTTGCTGGCCGAGCGGTCCAGGCGGTCGAGCAGCCAGCGGCACAGCTTCTGTTCGATCGAGCTGTGGCGACCGCCGACGGCGTTCTGGGCCATCTGGGCGAACAGGGCGTTGGTGTAGCGCATCAGCAGCTGGGGCAGGGCGCCGCCGCGGTTGAAGGCGTCGCGCAGGAACTGGGCCTTGAGGCGGTAGCCGTAACCGGCGCTCTGGACCACGGCGCTGCAGGTAGCGCGCTCGCCCATGAACAGCGACACGCCGACCGCGCCTTCATGGCCGACCACGGCGATTTCGGTGGTGGCGCCGTCTTCCATCACATACAGCAGCGACACGATTGCGGTGGTCGGGAAATACACGTATTCGAGTTTGCTGCCATACTCGAACAACTCTTTGCCGAATGGCAGTGGAACGAGTTCCAGTTGTTCAAACAGGCTTTCCAGGTCTGGACGGGGCAGGGCGCCGAGCAGTTCGTTCTGCTGGGTGCCGCTATAGCTGACAACAGGGCGGGACGTCGATTTCACTGCTTCACTCGTGGCTGGAATCTTGTTCTGGGCTTTTTGCATACCGCCAAATTGAGTGCTGTTCATTTTGTTGTCCTCTTATCTCTAACGTGCATCGGGGGCGACTGGCGAGGTGTTCTTTCGTTGCCTCATCGCGATGTGTGAACATTAAAGCTATAGTCTGTTGCCGAACATAAGATTAGCAGTCGCACCCGTGTAGGCTTCGCGCATAAACATTTGTCAGTCCAGTCCTACTGGGTAAAAGCCCGTTTTTCGGCTGTTTTTTTGGCTGTGGCAACGAAATCCCGCATAATGGGTCTGTCTTTTTTCGCCCTGATCCCACGATGCCCCTGCCTTTGTTGTTGGTTGAAGACGATGCCGTGCTCGCCGACGGCCTGTTGCGCGCGCTGGGCGCCCAGGAGATGCAGGTGGAACTGGTGCGCGACGGCCTGGCGGCCGACCTCCGCCTGCAGGGCAACCCGCCCGCGGTGGTGGTGCTCGACATCGGCCTGCCCGGCATCGACGGCTTCGAAGTCGTGCGCCGGCTACGCGCGCGCGGCGGCGCCACCCCGGTGTTGCTGCTCACCGCGCGCGACGCCGTCGAGGACCGGGTGCGCGGTCTGGAGCTAGGCGCCGACGATTACCTGGTCAAGCCTTTCGCCACCGCCGAACTGGTCGCGCGCATCCGCGCGCTGGCCCGGCGCCATGCGCCGGCGCCCGCCCAGGCCGCCCTGGGACTGCTCCATCTCGACAGTTCTTCCCGCCGCGCCCGCGTAGGCGAACGCCTCCTCGAGCTGTCGGCGCGCGAATGGGCGGTGCTCGAATACCTGCTGCTGCAGGCCGGTAGGGTGGTCTCCAAGCAACAAATCATCGACACCATCGTGCCCTACGGCGACGACCTGACCCTCAACGCGGTCGAGGTCTACATCTCGCGTCTGCGCCTGAAGCTCGAGGGCGCCGGGGTGGCGATCCGCACCATCCGGGGCTTCGGCTACCTGCTCGAAGCGGCCTGAAGGCGCGGCCTCCCTCCATGACCAGCATCCGTCTGCGCCTGCTCAAGTGGCTGGTCGCGCCCATCCTCATCTTCAACCTGCTCGCCGCCGCATTGACCTACCTGCTGGCCTGGACCCCGGCCCAGCTGGCCTTCGACCAGGGCTTGCTCGACGCCGCCACCGGGATGGCCACGCGGGTGCGCGCGGACGGCGGCGCGCTGCACGTCGAGCTGCCGGAAGCGGCCGCGCGGGTGCTGGGGGCCGGCGCGCCCGACGCCAGCTGGTTCGTGGTGCGCGAACGCGGTGGCCGGGTGCTGGCGGGCGACCCGGCCTTCCCGCAGCGCGCGGGTGGCCCCATGGTGCGCGACGCCCGCATGCACGGCCAGCCGGTGCGTGCCGCCAGCGTGCTGGTGGCGACCCCGGGCGGGCCGGTCGAGGTCGGCGTTGCGCGGACCCTGCTGCAGCGCCAGCAGGTGCGCTCGGCCATCGTGCGTGCGCTGGTGCTGCTCGAAGTGCTGTTCAGCCTGGCGCTGGTGGGGCTGGTGTGGTTTTCGGTCGGCAACGGCCTGGCGCCGCTGGCGCGGCTGCGCGCCCGGCTGGATGCGCGCGACAGCGCCGACCTGGCCACGCTCGACGACGCCGGCATGCCGCGCGAGCTGGCGCCCGTGGTCGGGGCCTTCAATGCGCTGCTCGGGCGCATCGCCGCCGGCGCCCGCGCCCAGGACGCCTTCCGCGCCAACGTGGCGCACCAGTTGCGCACACCGCTGGCCGGGCTGCGCCTGCAGCTCGAATGGCTGGCCGCGCGCCACCGCGGCGATCCCGAAACCGGCCGGGCGCTGGCGCTGCTGCTGGCCGCCAACGAGCGCATGATCCGCCAGGCCAACCAGCTGCTCTCGCTCGAGCGCGCCGGCCCGGACCGGTTCGGCCGGGCGCAGCCGGCGCCGCTCGACCTGGCGCAGCTGGTGGCCGGGGCGGTGCAGCCTTTCGTGGAGCAGGCGGCGCGCAAGCAGATCGACCTCGGCTTCGAGCTGGGTACGGCGCGGATTGAAGGCGACCCTTACCTGTTGCGCGACCTGGTCGACAACCTGGTCGACAACGCGCTGCGCTACACCCCCGCGGGCGGGCGCGTGACGGTGCTGACAGGGGAGGAGGGCGAGGAGGCCCTGTTCGCGGTGGAGGACAGCGGACCGGGGATTGCGCCCGAGCGGCGCGCCCAGGTCTTCGAGCGCTTCGTGCGGCTGGACGACAAGACCGAGGGCAGCGGACTGGGCCTGGCGATCGTGCGCGACATCGCGCTCGCGCACGGGGCCAGGATCGACCTGGCCGACGGACCGGGCGGCCAGGGCATGCGCGTGACGCTGCGCTTCCCCCGGCCGGCCCCCGCGCCTTAGTCCGCGCCCGAGGTGTAGCTGTAGGCGCGCTTGCGGCGCGAGTTGATGGCCGGACGGATGCGCTGCGGCGCGATCGGCACGCTGGCGCCTTCGTCCTTCTGCACCGCCCCGATCACGACCGTGGTGGCCTGGGCCACGCCCTTGGCGTCGAGGATCGGCACGCCGGTCGCCAGCACCGGCGAAGGAGGCAGGCCGCCGCCGACAAAAGCCGAGGAACGCTGGCCGCCGCAGGTGCCGCCCACGCCGATCGCCCCGGAACCGTTGAGCAGGTTGACCCAGTAGCCGCGCGCTTCGCCCAGCAGGTTCGAGCAGGTGCCCAGGGTTGCCGCGATCGGGCGATTGGTGCTGAAGGTCACCATGCCGCCCGCGATCAGGGCCGAGGTCACCACCTGTTCGCCGGCGCCGTTGGCCGTGAGGTTCATGAACCAGCCCTTGAGGCTGCTGCTCGGCAGCACCGGCGGCGTGTCGCAGGAATTGTTCGCCGTGTAGTTCTCGAGTGCGTCCAGGTCCACCGCGGCGGTGCTCGCCGGCGCCGCGAGGTTGTCCTTGTACACGTAGAAGCGATTGGTGACGCTGGTGAACGGGTACTGGACGTTGAGCGGGTGCTCGCGGTCGCCGCTGCCGATGGCGACGTAGACATAGCCGGTGGTGGCGAGCACGGCCGGCGCGAACAGGAACTTGCGCCCGCCCCCGCCGGTGCTGGCCACGTTGCGCACGGTCCAGGCATCGCTGGCCAGCGCGGCACGCGCGCTGTCGACGAAGTCGACGCGGTAGAGCTTTCCGCCGGTATCGGCCGCATACGCGTAATCGGGTTTGCCGTCGTTGTCGATGTCCACCATCGCGATGTCGGCCGCCACCGCGCGCGTGGTCGGGAACGACTTGATGACCGCGCCGGTGTCGGCGTCGAGCACGAAGATCGCGTTGCCCTTCGTGGCGCTGCAGTTCGGGCTGGCGCTATCGGCATCCTCGCAGCGGTCGTAGCCGCCGCCCACCACCACCACCGGACGCGTGCCGGTGTAATAGCCCTTGATGAAGGCCAGACTCGGGGTCGACCAGGTCTGGCCGATGGCCGCCATGCCCGCCGTGCAGCCGGTGTCGCTGGTGAGGCTCGGGCAGCCGGCTTTCCACTTGTAGACCGGCGATTGCGGATTGCTTACGTCAAGAGCGTAGATCATGCGTCCGCCGCGGCGCATGGTCGGGTAGATCCACACCGCCGAGCTGTCGGCATTCTGGTAGATGCCGGTCGAGCCGTCGAAGAAATAATCCTTCTTTGTCGGCGTAATCGTCTGCGGCACCATGTTGGGGTAGGCAACCAGTGGCGAATTGCTTTGCAGGCGAGACAGGCGATCGAAGAACTCCGGCGCCATGAAGGCCCAGCGCTCGACGCCTGTGGCGGCATTCAGGGCGCGCAGGGTGCCGTCGTTGGCGCCGTAGAAGACGGTCACGCCGCCCTTGGCCGCGCCGAAATTCACCGGGAGCGGGCGCGAGTGGATCACGTCGCCGTGGATCGAGGGGCGGGTGTTCTGGTTCGAGCCGGCCGTTTTTTCGTTGTTCACGTCCTCGCCGCGCAGGAAACGCACCAGGTTGTTGTCCAGGCCGCTGTTGGCGGTGGTCAGCGGGGCCAGTCCGGAAGCGGTATGGGTGAGGACGGTGCGGTTGACGGCGTACGAGGTGGTGCCGCCCGACGCGGCATTGCCCTGGCGCAGGATCTGGGCGGCGCCGCCTTTTTCCACGAACGGGCCATCGGGTGCGTCCGAATATGGGTAGGCCGCATAGGGCGAGGTCGTGCAGGTGCCGATCGGGGCCGGGTCGAGGGCGACGTTTTCCCAATAGGCCCCGCTGTGGCTGGTCCACCAGCTGGTGGCGCAGGGCGTCACGAAGCCGGTGTTGGTATTGACCGCCAGCTTGCCGCCGGCGTCGCCCAGTTCGATGCTGCCGGCATTGTCGACCAGCTGGTAGCGCTTGAGGTTGCCGAACCAGCGTGGCTTGGCGTCCTTGTCGGGGCGGAACATGCCGATGAAAACCTGGTTTTCGTTCTGCGAGCGGTTGGTCGCGTTCACCGGCAGGCTGGTCGAGGCGAATGTCGTGTTGATTGCCTGGATCTCGATGATGATGTTCTTGACGGCGTCGACGATCGCCTGCTCGTTCTTCGCCAGGAAATACTTGCCGTGGCCGGCGCGCGCCATGCTCAGCATCAGCGCGGTGTGCTCGGCGTTCGGCTGGGCATTGTGCACGTCGATGGTGTAGGTGGTCACGCTGGTCTGCAGGCCGGTGCCGGCCGAGATGCCCTTGTCGTGCATCAGGCGCGCCCACTCGTCGGCGTTGCGCGGTCCGGTGTCGGTGCTGGTGGTGCCGTCCGGGACATTGGTAATGATGGTGTCGGTGCCGACCACGTTGTACTGGCGGCTGGTTCCGGTGCACACGCCGTTGGTATTGGGCAGGGCGGTGCCGATCGTGCAGCCGTCGGTATAGCCGGCACAGGTGGCGGGGAAGGGCGCTAGCGTGAGGGCAGCCGCGGCGGCGGCAGGGGTGGCGTAGCAGGCCTGGGTGCTGCCGACCGTGGTCGGGGTGCTGATGGTTTTGCTGCTGAAGTTCGGCAGCCCGAGCTGGGTGACCGGCAGCAGCGTGCCGCTGGCGTTGCGCTGGTTGTTCAGGGTCTTGAGCAGGTTGGTGTTGTCCGCGCTGTCCGATGCCGGGCCGCTCGCGTTCGGGTTGCCGATGAAAATGACGTAGGTCTTGCCGCACAGGTTGTCCAGCGTCAGCGGCGTCTTGAAGCGCGTGTAGTTGGTGGTATAGCCTCGGCTATCGGCCTTGCTTGCCAGCACCGCGCTTGGGGTGTACGAATTGGCGCCCGCGAAATAGTTGTACACGTCGTACATCAGGTTGCCGTAGGACGTATTCGAATTGCGCTTTTCGTCCGGGCTGTTGATGCCGTTGTAGATTTCGGTCAATTCAGTGCCGAACGCCGTCTTGTTGGTCGCGTTCATCGGCAGGATCGGGTAGCGGATGAAGCCGCCGTCCTGGTTGGCATTGCCGCCGGTGACGAATTCCATCAGGCCCAGGCTCACGGTTCCGTCGAGCTCGGTCAGCACGCGCTTGATGGCATTCGCTTCGGACTGGCCCTGGCTGACCCCGCCTGGCCATTTCTGGTTCTGGCGCGCCCAGTTCGATGTGTTGTCGAGCACGATCAGGATGCGCGGGTTGCCGTTGGTGCCGGCCGAGGTGCCCAGGAAGATGTCGATGTCGTCGGCGCCGGCCGGCAGCGACAGGGCGGCAAGGGCTCCCGACAGCATGACGGCAAGGGCGCGCAAGGTGGTGGTGCGGAACATGGCGGAGTCCTTCGGGTCAGGTGGAGGGGCAGTTGTTGGCGACGTCGTCGCGCGCGACGCGCACGGCCACGCCCTGGGTGACTTCGACGCTGGCTTCGGTTTCCATGTCGGTCGCGACCGCATGGAGTTCCCAGATGCTGTCGGCACAGGCCGAGTTGCCGTCGACCGAGCCGACCACGCCGAAGCTTTGCGCGCTGCCCATGCTGCACACGCGGTCTTCGGTCCGGGCCAGGTCGAGCGCCGTGTTCTTGATCACCGGCGCCTTGACGCATTTCGGGCGCGGCGTGATCGCTACCTTCACGTCGTCGGCGCCGTCGCCGTTGCTGTCCACGCAGCGGTGGTTGTCGTCGCCGCAAGGGTTGGCCAGCACCTGGCCGGGCGCCATCGAGAAGCGTGTGGTGCTGATGGCTTCTTCGATCACTTCGCGCGCCGCGGCGGCGGCTTCGTCGCGCTGCTGCATGTTGCTGACGATCTGCATGTTGGACTTGCTGACATTGAAGGTCGTCAGTGCGACCAGGGTCAGCAGGACCAGCATGATCAGCGCGGTGACCAGGGTAATACCGCGTTCGCGGCGCATGAACATCATGGCAGTCTCCGTCCGGCCGGGTTGGGCAATGCCACCTGCGACTGGAATACATGGCGTTTGTGGGCGTCCCCGGCGGCGTCGACGGTGTTGTCGCTGCCGTCGGCGTTCAGGCCGAGCGCATAGGTCTTGCTGTCGACATGGCCGGGCGTGGCCTGGGCATTGCGCGCCAGCAGGTGCAGGCGCACCGCCACCACGCTGCGCCAGTTGCTCACGGCGCAGCCGGCGGCGGCGCAGCCGTTGGCGCCGGCCGGGTCGGCCGAGGTGGCATCAAGCACGCCGTCCTGGACCAGGTCGAGGCCGTACTCGAGCTGCAACTGTTCGATGCCTTCGGCCAGCGGTACGATGGTCCAGGTCGGCGCGGTGGCGCTGCTGCCCAGCTCGGCGCGCTTGAGCGTCGGGATGCCGTCGTCGCCGCGGTTGTTGTTGGCGATAAAGTAGATATGCGTCCGGTAGCGCCGCACCGCGGCCAGGGTGCCGCTGCCGGCGCTCTGGGTGCAGTTACGTTCGTGGCGGTTCAGGTTGGCGGTCGACAGGCTGAGCGCGTAGAAGTCTTCGACGCTGGGGGAGTCGAGTTCGCTCGCATTATTGCAGAGCGAGGCCTGGAACAAGGGCCCGCCGGCCGCGGCCGCGGGGCAGTCGCCGACACCGGCGATGCAGGTGGCGGTGCGGCGCACCACCAGCACGTCGGTGCCTTCGCGCACGTCGTCCAGGCAGTCCAGCCCTTCGGCATCGTTGTCGAAGCCCTGCACCGGCAGTGCCAGGCCGGCCTTGAGCTCGTCCAGGGTGGCGGCGCAGGCCGGCGGCAGCGCGGCCGGGGACGGCAGCACGCTGGGGTCGAATTCGGCATAGTAGCCGGCGTTGCGCAGGTCGAGCGCCAGGGCGTCGAGCGCGAAGCGGCCGTTTTCGACCTGGCGGTGGGCCTTGTCGATTTCGGCCTGGGCACGGGTGTTCTTGACGAACATCAGCGACAGGCCGGCCAGGATGGCCAGGCCGATCGCCATGCCGATCATGAGTTCGGCCAGCGAAAAACCGCGCGCGCGGCGCAAGGTGGGGGTAGGTGCTCGCATGGTAGTCCTCAAGTGCAGCCGGGCAGGCCGACGGCGACGCGCACCGAGACGGCGCGCCGGTGGGTGTCCTCGCCGTACAGGTCGCGGCCGCATTCCTGGGCCGGGGCGCGGGTCGGGTGCAGGCCTTGCCAGGCGACCGTGACGAGATAGACGGCCGGGATGCACACGCCCGCCGCATCGTTCATGGCGCGCAATTGCGTGACGCAGCCGCGTGCGCCTTCCATGGCGCCGGCATTGCCGCCATCGGCGCGCTGCTCGGCCGCACCCTTGAGTGCCGCGCTCCATTCGCACAGGTCGCGCGCGCTGCCGGTGGCCGCGCTGCAGTCCGCATCGAGCTCGTCGCCGGTGCCCACCGGCCCGGCCGTGACATAGCCGGCCGCGCCGGCGCTGTTGCCGCTTAATCGAGCCTGCATGTCCTGCAACAGCACCGAGGCCTGGGCGCGCTGGTAGGACTCGATCGACCCGAGATGGGCCTTGGTCTGGAAGGCCGCCAAGCCCAGCAGGCCGAAGGCGACGATGACCATCGCGATCAGCACTTCGAGCATGCTGGCGCCGCGCTGGAGTCGGGTAGGGAGGGGCGGAGTCATGGGCTCGGGCACGCGGCGCTGGATTGGGCCGGGCGGCCGGACAGGTCCACCGAGACGCAGCGCAGGTCGTCGCTGTCCTCGATGCTGATGTCGAAGGCGGGAAGAATGGCTCCGCGCACGCGGCCGTTGGGCAGGTAGACCACGTTGGCCGGGCCCTCGATCGCGGTGCCGGGCACGGCCGGATGGTCGTCGAGCAGCCGGTCGGCGTCGCCCGGGGCCGCGATCTGCCAGCCCTGCTGCCAGGCGCCGGCCGCGGCGGGAGCCAGGGTGACGGCGGCATTGCGCTTGATCGCTTCGCTGCGCGCCCGGTTCAGCGCGGTGTACAGGTCGGTGCTGACGCTGCGCGCGCGCATGGTGGCGGTCAGCTTGCCGTA
Organism: Telluria sp. ZT3P39; assembly: GCF_059685935.1. NCBI lineage: Bacteria > Pseudomonadati > Pseudomonadota > Betaproteobacteria > Burkholderiales > Oxalobacteraceae > Telluria > Telluria sp. ZT3P39. The sequence goes on along the minus strand of NZ_JCASIH010000018.1, from coordinate 63,088 downwards.
GGCAGGCCCGGCCAGCGCGCCCAGGATCGCCAGGATGGCCAGCACCGTCATCAGCTCGACCAGGGTGAAGCCGCGCTGGCGCGGCAGGGAAATGCTTACCATTTGTCGCCCGGCGAGCGGGTGCCGGCCTGGTTCACGGACAGCTCGCCGTCCTCGGCCTGGATGGTGTCGTCGAGCGGGGTGGCGGTGATGATGAAGGATTGCGGCGGGCCGTCCTCGACGGCGATCTCGATGGCGTATTTGCCCGATACCGACTCCGGCACCGGCAGGGCCAGATCGTCCACGCTGGCGGCGTAGCTGCGGGTGTCGGCCAGGTACTGAACCTGGGCCTGGGCCAGCTCCATCAGGTAGCTCTGGGCCGCGCTGCGGTTGCTGCGCACGAGGTACTGGCCGTAGGCGGGGTAGGCGATCGACAGCAGGATGCCGATGATGGCAACCGTCACCATGAGCTCGACCAGCGTGAAGCCGCGCTGGCGCCGGGGAAGGAAAGAATGCATGGGATCGCCTTAGGAGGAGCAAGGAATGTTGCCCAGTATAAACACTTAACCTGTCAAATTGCTGACAACCGCGCAGTCGGCGGGGGAAGTTGAGGCCGGCCGTCCACACAAGGGCCTTCATACCCGGTAAAATCGCCGGTTTTGCACCAATCCTTTTGGCCGAGACCATGGCATCCGACACCGCAGCAACCCTCCCCGAGTCCCCAGACGGCGCCGCCGCAGCCAAGCCTGCCGCCGTGATCGCGCGCGAAGTCGCGCGCCGCCGCACCTTCGGCATCATTTCCCACCCGGATGCGGGTAAAACCACGCTGACCGAAAAACTGCTGCTGTTCTCGGGCGCGATCCAGCTCGCCGGCACCGTCAAGGGCCGCAAGAGCGGCCGTCACGCGACCTCGGACTGGATGGACATCGAGAAGCAGCGCGGCATTTCGGTCGCTTCTTCGGTGATGCAGTTCGAGTTCCGCGACCACGTGGTCAACCTGCTCGACACCCCGGGCCACCAGGACTTCTCGGAAGATACCTACCGCGTGCTGACCGCGGTCGACTCGGCCCTGATGGTGATCGACGCGGCCAAGGGCGTGGAGGAGCAGACCATCAAGCTGCTGGGCGTGTGCCGCATGCGCGACACCCCGATCGTCACCTTCATGAACAAGATGGACCGCGAGACCCGCGACCCGCTCGAGCTGCTCGATGAAGTCGAGTCGGTGCTGAAGATCGAATGCGCGCCGGTGACCTGGCCGATCGGCATGGGCAAGAACTTCCGCGGCGTGTACCACCTGCTGAAGGACGAGATCATGCTGTTCAAGGCGGGCGAAGAGAAAGCCGACGGCGCCTTCGAGATCGTCAAGGGCATCGACAACCCGAAGCTGGCCGAGATGTTCCCGCTCGAGATCGAACAGCTGAAAATGGAAGTGGAGCTGGTGCACGGCGCCTCGCACGTGTTCGACCTGGAGCGTTTCCTGTCGGGCGTGCAGACCCCGGTGTTCTTCGGCTCGGCCATCAACAACTTCGGCGTGCGCGAGATCCTGTCGGCGCTGGTCGACTGGGCCCCGGCGCCGCGCGAACGCGACGCCACCGTGCGCGCCGTGGAGCCGGAAGAGCCGAAGTTCTCGGGCTTCGTCTTCAAGATCCAGGCCAACATGGACCCGGCCCACCGCGACCGCATCGCCTTCCTGCGGGTGTGCTCGGGACGCTTCGAAAAGGGCATGAAGGTCAAGCACCTGCGCCTGGGGCGCGACGTCAAGCTGTCCTCGGTGGTGACCTTCATGGCCTCGAGCCGCGAGCAGGTCGAAGAAGCCTATGCCGGCGACATCATCGGCCTGCCAAACCACGGCAACATGCAGATCGGCGACAGCTTCTCGGAAGGCGAGATGCTGACCTTTACCGGCATCCCGTATTTTGCGCCGGACCTGTTCCGCACGGTGCGCATCCGCAATCCGCTGAAGGTCAAGCAGCTTCACAAGGGCCTGCAGCAGCTGGGCGAAGAGGGCGCGGTGCAGGTGTTCAAGCCTGTGCTGGGCTCGGACCTGATCCTGGGCGCGGTCGGCGTGCTGCAGTTCGAAGTCGTGGCCAGCCGCCTGCTCAATGAATACGGCGTGGACGCCGTGTTCGAGACCAGCAGCATCAGCAGCGCGCGCTGGGTCTCGAGCGAGGACAAGAAATCCCTCGCCGACTTCGAGAACCAGCTGGGCCACCAGGTCGCCTACGATGCGGCCGGCAACCTGGCCTTCCTGGCGACGTCCGGCGTGAACCTGCGCCTGACCCAGGAGCGCTGGCCGAAGCTGACCTTCCACGCGACCCGCGAGCACGCGGCCAAGCTGGCCTGAGCCCCGGGCTTTGTCATCCCGCAGCGCCGGCCTCGTGCCGGCGCTGTCGTTTCAGAAGCCGATTCCGACGCTTCCCTTGAGCGTGCTCGCATTGCTGGCATTGCCGAACCTGGCGGCGCTGCCGTTGAGCCGCGCTTCGGCGCCGATGGTGGTCCGTTTATCGAGCTGGTACTTCGCGCCGACCGCGCCATAGGCGCCGGTGCCGGACTCGCCCGCGAAGACCGACGGTGTCTCAGGCCGCACCCGCTGCGGCGGCAGCAGGCCGTCGTTTCTCACCTGGCTATGCGCGATCCCGAGCTTGCCGTAGGCGCTCAGGCGCTCGCTGATCGGCACCGTGACCTTGGCCGCGACATAGGTGGTAAAGCTCCTGGCGCCGAGCGCGCCGGCCGCCACGCCCGATTCGGCCGGACCGGGTGCGATCTTGTGGAAACCCTCGTCGCGCAGGTGCGAATAGCCGGCTTCCAGGGCCAGGTAGTCGTTCAGGGCGTAGCCGAGCACCAGCCGCGGATCGGTGCGAAAGCCGGTGAACACGCGATCGTTCGGATTGGCCGTCTCGTTACCGCCGTACAGGGGCGAGTAGCGCTTGAAGCCGGCGGCCAGCGGGCCAAATCGCCCGGCTTCTGCCTCCAGCACAGGTCCTGGCGGAACCGCCAATTGCGCCCGCGCGCTACCGGCGGCAAGCAGTACCGCTCCGAACAGCATGCTGATGCCCTTCATTCGACTCCCCTTAATCGGCGTGGTTGATCTGGTCGGACACAAGGATACAAAGCCGAACTTACAACTATATTAAATCGGCAAGCCCTTCTTTCGTCCTGCTCGTGCTTGTTGTACGCGTCCAAAGATGTCGACCGATATGCGCCGCCGCAAGCTGTAGAGTTTTTGAACCGCGTAGATTCGTTCAATGCGCTTAGGAAATTAAGCACGGTTCAACTTAGGGAGGCATCATGCAAGCCCAACGGTACCGCTCCCCGGTCTTCACGTCCACCCGCGCTGCCCTGGCGCGCTCTCCGAAGGTGGCCTGAGCCATGCTGTCGCGACTGAAGATCGGCCCCAAGCTGCTGCTGGCCCCTGGCGTGGTCCTGCTGCTGCTGGTCATGTTGTCCAGCGGCGCCTACTACGCGATGGTGCGCCAGCACCAGTCCCTGCAAACCATCGTCGGGCCGCGCGCGGTGCAGCTGCGCAGCACGACCGAACTGGTGGCCCATGCCCAGCGCGTGCATGCCGACACCTACAAGCTGCTCACCTGGATCAGCAGCAGCTTCTCGCGTCCCCGCATCGACCTCCTGATCACCCAGATCCACCGCCAGAACGCCGCCATCGAGCGCTCCTTCGCCGAGCTGGCGCGCATCACGCCTGCAGGCAGCGCCGAGCGCCACCACGTCGAGCAGGCCCGGCACGCCCACCGCGTGTATGTGCGGGCCGCGCGCGAAGTGGTCGAGCTGGCGCATGCCGACCAGACCATCGGCGCCAACGCCATGATCAAGCCGGAAGCCGCCTTTGCCGTCATGGCGCAGCGCATGAGCATGCTGGCCAGGCTCGAGCGCGACCTGTCCGAACAGGCCTCGCACAGCGCCGCCGCCGACTTCCGCGTCACGGCCGGCCTGATGCCGGTGGTGATCCTGCTGGCGGTCGGGGTGTCGCTGGCGATCACGATGGCGGTGCGCCGGGTGCTGCTGCTTGAAATCCGCGGCATCGGCGCCGCGGCGCTGGGGCTGGCCAGCGGCGACCTGACCATCGGGCAGCGCGACTATGGCGACGACGAGATCGGCGAGACCTCGCGCGCCCTGGATGCCGGCATCCGCAACCTCAACGGCACCCTGCGCACGGTGCTGGAGTCGGCGCGCACGATCGGAAACACCTCGCGCGACATCAGCCTGGGCAACCTGAGCATGCACAGCCGCGCGGTGTTCCGCAGCCGCTCGCTGGAAGATACCGCGGCCTCGATGCAGGAGCTGGCCGAGACGGTCTCGAGCACCGCCGACAGTGCCCTGGCCGCCAACCGGCTGGCCCAGTCGGCGTCAAGCAGCGTGCGCGCCGGTGGGCTGACCGTCGAACGCATGGCGGCCACGATGGCGACGGTGAAGGAGGGCGCCTTGCGCGCCGCCGAAGTGGCCGGCGTGATCGACGCCTTCGCCAGTGAAGCGGGCACGCTGGCGCTCAACGCGGCGCTGGAAGCGGCCCGGGGCGGGCTGGGCGGACACGAATTCGCCGATGCGGCGGGCGAAGTCAGAAAGCTGGCGCAGTGCGCCGCCGGAGCCGCGCGCGAGGTGCGCGAGCTGGCCGCGCGCTCGGTGGCCGAGATCGAGGGCTGCACCGAATGGGCGCTGGACGCCGGCAGCAGCATGCAGGACGTCGCCACTTCGGTACGCAAGGTCGAGGATCTGGTGGGGAGCATCAAGAGCACCAGCGCAGGCCAGGCCAGCGAACTGGCCCAGGTCAACCAGGCGATCGTGCGGATGGACGAAGTGACCAAGCAGAACTGCGCGCTGGTCGAAGAAGCCGCCGCCGCGGCCCGCACCCTGCAGATGCAGGCGCTGTCGCTGTCGCGCACCGTGGCGGCTTTCCGCCTGGACGAATCCGAGACGCCGCCGGCCGCGCCGCCGAAAAAGGAAAGCGGCGCTCCCCAGGCGACCCCGACGCGGGATCTTCCCAGGGAGCGCCGCCTTCACGAGCGCTCGCATTTGCGGCTCGCCTCGAGCCGCAAATAACTTACTCGTAGTCGCTGATCGGCGCGCAACCGCAGAACAGGTTACGGTCGCCGTACACGTTGTCGGCGCGGCCGACCGGCGGCCAGTACTTCTTCTTGCGCAGCGACGCCACCGGGAAGGCCGCCACTTCGCGGCTGTAGGTGTGCTGCCACTCGTCGGCAGTGACCACTTCCGCGGTGTGCGGCGCGCCCTTGAGCGGATTGTCCATCTTGTCGTACTCGCCGCGCTCGACCTTCACGATCTCGGCATGGATGGTGATCATCGCCTCGATGAAACGGTCCAGCTCCGCCTTCGATTCCGACTCGGTCGGCTCGATCATCAGGGTGCCCGGCACCGGGAAGCTCATGGTCGGGGCGTGGAAGCCGAAGTCCATCAGGCGCTTGGCCACGTCTTCGTTGCTGATGCCGGTCTTGTCCTGCAGCGGGCGCAGGTCGATGATGCACTCGTGCGCGACCAGGCCGTCGTGGCCGGTGTACAGCACCGGATAGTGCGGGGCCAGGCGGCGCGCGATGTAGTTGGCGTTCAGGATCGCCACTTCGGTCGCGGCGGTCAGGCCTTCCGCGCCCATCATCGCGATGTACATCCACGAGATCGGCAGGATCGAGGCCGAGCCGTAGGCCGCCGCGCTGACCGCGCCGATGCCCGCTTCGTTGCGCACATAGCCGGTCGAGAGCTGGTTCGGCAGGAACGGGGCCAGGTGGGCGCCGACGCCGATCGGGCCGACGCCAGGACCGCCGCCGCCGTGCGGGATGCAGAAGGTCTTGTGCAGGTTCAGGTGGCTGACGTCGCCGCCGAAAGCGCCCGGTGCGGCCACGCCGACCATCGCATTCATGTTGGCGCCGTCGACATACACCTGGCCGCCGTGCGCATGGACGATCTCGCACAGTTCCTTGATGCCTTCTTCGAACACGCCGTGGGTCGATGGGTAGGTGACCATCACGCAGGCCAGGTTGGCGCTGTGCTGTTCGGCCTTGGCGCGCAGGTCGTTCAGGTCGACGTTGCCGTTCTCGTCGCAGGCGGTGACCACCACCTGCATGCCGACCATGCTGGCCGATGCCGGGTTGGTGCCGTGCGCCGACGACGGGATCAGGCAGATGTTGCGGTGGCCTTCGCCGCGCGACTGGTGGTATTTCTGGATCACGAGCAGACCCGCGTACTCGCCCTGCGAGCCGGCGTTCGGCTGCAGCGAGATCGCCGCATAGCCGGTGGCCGCGCACAGCATGGCTTCCAGCTGGTCGATCATCTCGCGGTAGCCGACGGTCTGGTCTTCGGGTGCGAACGGGTGGATGCTGGAGAACTCGGGCCAGGTGACCGGGATCATTTCCGAGGTCGCGTTCAGCTTCATGGTGCACGAACCCAGCGGGATCATGGTGCGGTCCAGCGCCAGGTCCTTGTCGGCCAGGCTGCGCAGGTAGCGCAGCATCTCGTGCTCGGCGTGGTAGCGGTGGAAGGTCGGGTGGGTCAGGTAGGCGCTGGTACGGGCGAGCGGAGCCGGGTAGGCGTCCTGCGCGTCGGCGTCCAGCGCATCGATGTCGACGGTCTTGCCCTTGCCGAACACCGAGAACAGCAGGGCCAGGTCGTCGCGGGTGGTGGTTTCGTCCAGCGATACGCCGACGTGCTTGTCGTCGATGCGGCGCAGGTTGATGCCCTGCTCGGCGGCGGCGGCCACCAGCGCCGCTGCATCCGGGGTCGCGATGCTCAAGGTGTCGAAGAAGGTCTGGCTGACCACTTCGACGCCGAGCTGCTTCAGGCCCATGGCCAGGATTCCGGCCTGGCGGTGCACGCGCTGCGCGATTCGCTTGAGGCCATCCGGGCCGTGGTAGACCGCGTACATGCCGGCCATCACGGCCAGCAGCACCTGGGCGGTACAGATGTTCGAGGTCGCCTTTTCGCGGCGGATGTGCTGTTCGCGGGTCTGCAGCGCCAGGCGGTAGGCCTGGTTGCCCTGCGCGTCGACCGTCACGCCAACCAGGCGGCCGGCCATGCTGCGCTTGTATTCGTCGCGGGTGGCCAGGTAGCCGGCGTGCGGGCCGCCGAAACCGAGCGGCACGCCGAAGCGCTGGCTGTTACCGACGACCACGTCCGCGCCCCATTCGCCCGGCGCGGCCAGCATGGTCAGGGCCAGCAGGTCGGCGGCGACCACCACCATCGCGCCCATCGCATGCAGGTGCTCCACGGCGGAGCGGTAGTCGCGCACTTCGCCGTTCACGCCCGGGTATTGCAGCAGCACGCCGAAGCAGGATTCTTCCAGCTTCTCGATGTCGGCGGCGGCAATGACGCGCACTTCGACGCCGATCGGCTCGGCGCGGGTCTGCACCACTTCCAGGGTCTGCGGCAGCACGTCGTCGGCCACGTAGAAGACCTTCGACGACGACTTGCCGACGCGCTGGATCAGCGTCATCGCTTCAGCCGCGGCCGTGCCTTCGTCCAGCATCGACGAGTTGGCGATGCCCATGCCGGTCATGTCGGTGATCATCTGCTGGAAGTTCAGGATCGCTTCCAGGCGGCCCTGCGAGATCTCCGGCTGGTAAGGCGTGTAGGCGGTGTACCAGGCCGGGTTCTCGAAGATGTTGCGCAGGATGACCTTCGGCGTATGGGTGCCGTAGTAGCCCTGGCCGATCATCGACTTCATGACCCGGTTCTTCGAGGCCAGCGCCTTCAAGGTCGCCAGCGCTTCTTCTTCCGAGCGCGGCTCGACGAACTGGCCCAGGTCCAGCGTCTCTTTGGTGCGGATGTTCGCGGGCACGACCGCATCGATCAGGGCGGCGCGCGTGGCGTAGCCCAGGGTCGACAGCATGGCTGCCTGTTCGGATGCGGACGGGCCGATGTGGCGCGGGATGAACGCGTCGCGCAGTTCAAGTTGGGTGAGGCTGGTGCGGGTCATGGTAGGGGCCAGGAGAAGAAGTGGCGCGGGGCGCCGGGGTAGTGGAGATGGTGCTGCGTAGGGGTCTTTTGTAGGGTGGGCGGGTTTCCCGCCCGCGCGTTCAAATCAGGCATGCACTGCGGCGACGCATTTTACGGTTGAACGTGCGGGCGGCGAAGCCGCCCACCCTACGGCAATCAGTTGCCGGTGGCTTTGGCGTAATCGTCAGCACTCATCAGCTTGTCGATCGCGCCGGCATCCGACGGCTGCAGCTTGAACAGCCAGGCGCCGAAGGCGTCCGAGTTGATCGAGTCCGGTGCATCGGCGACCGACTGGTTCACTGCAGTGACGGTGCCCGCGACCGGAGCGTAGATGTCGCTGGCGGCCTTGACCGACTCGACCACCGCGGCGTCGCCGCCGGCGGTGAATGCCTTGCCGACCTGCGGCAGTTCGACGAACACGATGTCGCCCAGTGCGTCCTGCGCGTATTCGGTGATGCCGACGGTCACGGTGCCGTCAGCCTCGCGGCGCACCCACTCGTGGGAATCGGTGTATTTCAGGTCGGTTGGAATGTTCATGTAAAAGCTCCAGTAGGTGAGGCGGACAGTATAACAATTCTTGTTTTCAGGCTGCGAGGACTTTGCCGTTGCGGACGAACGGCAGCTTCACCACGCTGGCAGCGAGCTTTTTATCGCGGATCTCGACGTGCACGGTGTCGCCGATGGCCACATCCAGCGGCACGCGCGCGATCGCGATCGCCTGCTGCATGCTCGGGCTGAAGGTGCCGCTGGTGATTTCGCCCTCGTTGCCGGCGGCGGAGATCACTTTCTGGTGGGCGCGCAGGATGCCGCCTTTTTCGCGCAGGATCAGGCCGACGAAGTTCGCGTTCTGGCCCTTGGCCTGCAAGGCGGCCTTGCCGATGAAGTCGCGCTCCGAGACCAGGTCGATTGTCCAGGCCAGGCCGGCGTCCAGCGGATTGACGCTGTCGTCCATGTCCTGGCCGTAGAGGTTCATGCCCGCTTCCAGGCGCAGCGTATCGCGCGCACCCAGGCCGGCCGGCTTGATGCCGGCGGCGACAAAGGCGTTCCACAGCGCTTCGACGTTCGAGGCGGATACGCCCACTTCGAAGCCGTCTTCGCCGGTGTAGCCGGTGCGAGCGACCATGACTTCGCCGAACTCGGTATCCGGCACGATGACCACGTTGAACGGCTTGAGCGGCTCGGAAGCGGCCTGGGTGGTCGGCAGCACCTGCCACACTTTGGCGCGGGCGTTCGGGCCCTGTACGGCGATCAGGGCGATGGGGTCCGCATTTTCCACACCCTTGTCGCGGCGCTGGGTAATGGTGACGCCGCTCTTGCTAGCCTCGTTCTGCTGGCTCATCCAGGCCACGTCCTTCTCGGCGGTGCCGGCATTGACCACCAGGCGGAACCAGTCTTCGGCAAAGTAATAGACGATCAGGTCGTCGATCACGCCGCCGTCCACGTTGAGCATGCACGAGTACAGCGCCTTGCCCGGAACCTGCAGCTTGTCGACGTTGTTGGCCAGCAGGCCGCGCAGGAAAGCGCGCACGTTGGCGCCCTTGAGGTCCACCACGCACATGTGCGAGACGTCGAACATGCCGGCGTCGGTGCGGACAGCGTTGTGCTCTTCGATCTGGGAGCCATAGTTGACCGGCATGTCCCAGCCGCCGAAGTCGACCATCTTGGCGCCGAGGGCGCGGTGTGCGGAATTGAGCGGGGTCGCTTTGAGCGTCATGGAATCCTCGGGACAGTAATAGGGGTACGGGCACGCCTGTTGGGTGCTTGAATCCCCTCTGTCCTTGGTACCTGAGAGATAGCAGCGAAGCCGCCTGCCCCTTCGGTGGGCCGCCTGCAAAGGCAGCGGCCGCTCTCCAGAGTTGGGCCGGCCGCGCCATGCGCTGCTGCCCCTTGACCAGTCCGTTTGCCTGAGAGTTTGTGGGTAGTGCCCCTTCGGCGGCAGGTAGGCCTGCGCTCTCCCGGTCAAGACTGTGGAGAATATGCCAGCCTTGGTTTGCTGTCAACCAAAGCAGGGGTGCCCAGGGCATGTTACAAGAGGCGTTTGGCTTGCTGAAAAGTATTGCTGCGCACTATTGGTGCAGGGCAGGCGGAGGGTTTGCACCTGTTTTGCTACACTTAACTTACATACTTTGCAGTGGGAAAAGACTATGAGCGAAGACAAAGCGCAAGGACCGAAGGAAGCCTGGTTTACCCTGTCCGGGGACGTCAACAGCGACATGGTGCACCGCGTGTTCGAGGCAGTGTCCGCCATGACCGAAGACGGCATCGAGACGGCCCACGTCATGGTGCAGTCCAACGGCGGCTATGTCAGCGACGGCCTGTGCCTGCATAATTTCCTGGCCAATTCCCCGATCACCTTCGTGATGTACAACGGCGGCGCGGTCGCGTCGATCGCCGTCACGCTGTTCCTGGCCGGGACCCGGCGTTATTGCAGCGAGACGGCCCGCTTCATGGTGCACAAGTCGCACGCGACGGCCTCGCCCGGTTCGCGCCCGGATGCGCTCAACATCATCGTCGAAGGCCTGCGCGCCGACGATGCGCGCACCGAGACGCTGCTGCGCAAGTCGGTAGAGCTCACGCCCGAGCAGTGGGCCATCCACCAGTACTCCGACCTGCACCTGAATTCGCGCGACGCGAAAGCGGCAGGGCTGGTGCACGACATCGCCGATTTCAAGCCGCCCAAGGGCGCGGTGCTGCGCAATATCTGAGGCCCAATGAAAAGCCCGCCATCGGGTGAGGGCGGGCTGGAGTCTTGCGCTGTCCCGGGCAGTTGAGGGCCTGCCCGGATGACTTGCGTCAGCGCTTCTTGTCGTTCTTGTGGCTTTGGCGACCGGCTTCCGCGTGCTGCTCCGGCGTGCCGCCGCGGGTGCCGGCGCCGCTACCCGATGCCGAACCCGAGCCCGAACCGGACTGCTTGCTGCCACTGCTGCTGCTGCCGGCGCTGTTACTGCTTTGCTGGCTGCCACTCTGGGAGCCCGAACGCGAGCCCTTCTTTCCTTGATTCGAGGCCATGAAGATGTCCTTTCAATGTGGGAAAATAGCTGGTTGCCGAGCTGCGGATCGATACCGCAGCAATTCCGGTCGACCCATCATGCGGGCCGGTCCTGACGATCGGTATCGGATCACAGCGTGATCCAGTGTAGGACAGCCGCCGACATACTCAAGGCATTATTTAGGGTCGATGTGTCGGCGCGATACGACATGCCGAACGGATCAATGCCCTTGTTCATTTTTTTAGTTGCTAGTTGGAAATATTGTGGCAGAATGCAGGGATACCCCCCATCGTCGACCCCATGTCCAGCCCGACCCAGACATCTGCCGTCCGCAAGGCCGCCGCCACGCAGCAGGCGACGCTGGACGAGCTCGTCGGTATCGCGGCGCGCCAGGCCGCCGACGGCCTGAAGGACATGGCCGCCCGCATCGTGTCGGCGCTGCTCGACATGACCGCGGCCGGCCTGGATCCGCAGCAGGCCGGCATCCGGATCCGCTCGGGCAACCTGCTGAAAGAGAACGCCTACGTCTTCGTGCACCTGGCCTCGGCCGCCATCGAAGCGGCGTTGAAGAAGGAAGCCGCGCAGCTGGCGCCCGGGCTCAAGACGGCGCCAGCCGCCCCGGTGACATTGAGCCTGGTTCCCCTCGAAGAAGTCGACAGCCAGCTCGCCTTTGCCGGCACCAGCCGCCCGTTCGACCTGCAGCAGTCCGAAGCGCTGGCCAGCCTGGGCGTGCGGCTCGGCATGCTGCTGGGCCGCGAACTGGTGCGCGCGGCGCACAATCCCTTCCGTCCCGAAGTCTTCCTGCGCGCGATCCAGGACGCCTGGTGCGAGTTCGAGCCCGACCCGCAGGCCCATGGCCTGCTCATGCCGCTGCTGCGTCCCGGCCTCGTGTTTGACCTCGGGCCGCTGCTGGCGGCCCTGAACGACAGGCTCAAGCCGGCGCGCGCGTCCCGACATGATGGCGAGCGTTTCGCCAAGACCGACGACAGCGCCAGCGCCCGGGCGGCGCGGGCCCGGCGCGACGCCGCCGTCTCGCAGCAACTGCGCCAGCTGTTCGGCGCGGCCGACGCGGGGCAGAGCGCCGAACTCGATATTCCGCTGATCGCCAACCTGCCGCAGGGCAGCGGCGGCTGGCGTCCCAGCGGCGCGGCCGGCTTTGCTGCGGGACCGGCAACGGTGTCGTCCCCGGCAGCCGGCTTCGCGGCGCCGCTGCCCGGCCAGGCGGCGCCCTTGATGGGCATGCTGGAGAAATTCGCCGCCGGCTTCGCATCCGGCGGCCAGGCGCAGGAGGTGTTCTACCTGCCGCGCCTCAAGCAAAGCCTCCCCCAGGGCAGCCTGTCGCGCGGCGATGAAACCACGCTCGACCTGTTGTCGCGCATCTTCGAGACCGTGCTGCTGGACGAGGCGATTCCACAGGAGACGCGCGAGCTGATCGCCTTCCTGCAGGTGCCGGTGCTGAAGGCCGCGCTGCACGACCGCAGCTTCTTTTTCGAAGAAACCCATCCGGCGCGGCGCATGCTCGACCTGCTGTCGAACGTGGGCTGGGAGCAGCCGGGCAGCCCGGACGATCCGGTGTTCCGCGCCATGCGCAGCAGCGTGGAGAAGGTAGGCCGCGGGGGGCAGCCGGAAGCTTTCGCCGCCGCCGTGGCCGACCTGGAGGCGAGCATCGCCGAACGCGAGCACGCCCAGCAGGCGGCGATCGCCGGGCCGATCGCCCAGGCCACGCGCCAGGAAAAGCAGGCCGCCGCCGGCCGCTCGGCCAGGAAGGCGGTGGCGCTGCGCCTGGCCGGCGAAGACGTGGTCGCCGTGGTCGGCGCCTTCCTGGAACAGCGCTGGACCCCGGTGCTGACGCTGGCCTACACCATCGAGGACAGCAAGCCGGGCGCGGTCGACAACGCCACCCGCGCCATGGACGACCTGGTCTGGAGCGTCAAGCCCAAGACCACGCAGGAAGGGCGCAAGGCCCTGATCGCGCGCCTCCCAGGCCTGCTCACTACCCTGAACAAATGGCTCGACGCCGTCAAATGGCAGGACGCCGAGCGCCTGCAGTTCTTCGCCGAGCTGGCCGAATGCCATGCGACGATCGTGCGCGCCCCGATCGAGCTCGCGCCCGACCGCCAGCTGGAGCTGGCGGTGGAGGCGGCCCAGCTGGACGCCCTGCGCCGCATCGCCGTCGAACAGGCCGGCGCGCAGGAAGAAGAGGAGATGGCGCTTGATCCGGCCGCCGCCACCCTGGCGAGCCTGGAGCGCGGCATGCGCGTCGAATTCACCGGGAGCAGCGGCGTGCGCAAGGTGAAACTGGCCTGGGTCAGCCCGCTGCGCACCCTGTTCATCTTCTCCGGCGCGGGCCGCCAGGAAGCGTTTTCACTGCCGGCCGAGCGCCTGCTCGAGTCCTTCCGCACCGGCAGTATCCGGGTGCTGGCGCCGGAGGGCGTGGTCGGCCGGGTGCTGACCCAGGCCGCCGGCGAAGCCGCCATGAACGACCCGATGCTGGCCGAGCGCGCCGGCTGAAACGGAAGGCAAACAATTGCCTGCTTCGCAAGCTTGCATCTTGGCCGAAAAGCAAGCAACAGATGGTATGATGCGGTCTTTGACGACTCATTAGCCACCGAAGCAACGTGCGCCTCTCCTCCATCAAATTGTCGGGATTTAAGTCTTTCGTCGATCCCACCAATTTCCAGGTGCCCGGCCAGCTGGTCGGCGTGGTCGGCCCGAACGGCTGCGGCAAGTCGAACATCATCGACGCCGTGCGCTGGGTGCTGGGCGAATCCAAGGCCTCCGAGCTGCGCGGCGAGTCGATGCAGGACGTGATCTTCAACGGCTCCACCTACCGCAAGCCTTCGGGCCGCGCCTCGGTCGAGCTGGTGTTCGACAACAGCGACGGCAAGGCCGCGGGGCAGTGGGGCCAGTATGCCGAGATCGCGGTCAAGCGCACCCTCACGCGCGACGGCACTTCCACCTATTACATCAACGGCCAGCCGGTACGCCGGCGCGACATCCAGGACATTTTCCTCGGCACCGGCCTCGGTCCGCGCGCCTACGCCATCATCGGCCAGGGCATGATTTCGCGCATCATCGAGTCGCGCCCGGAAGAGCTCCGGGTCTTCCTCGAAGAAGCGGCCGGCGTGTCCAAGTACAAGGAGCGCCGCCGCGAGACCGAAAACCGGCTGTCCGATACGCGCGAGAACCTGCTGCGGGTCGAGGACATCTTGCGCGAGCTGAACGCCAACCTGGAAAAGCTCGAAGCCCAGGCCGTGGTGGCCAACCGCTTCCACCAGCTGCAGGCGGACCAGGAAGAAAAGCAGAAGCTGCTCTGGCTGCTGCGCAAGAACGAAGCGAAGACCGAGCAGCTGCGCTATTTCCGCGAGATGGAAGAAGCCCAGACCGAGCTCGAAGCCCAGACCGCCAAGCTGCGCAGCGTGGAGCTCGACCTCGAGCACCTGCGCCAGTCGCATTTCGCCACCGGCGACCGCCTGCACACGGCCCAGGGCGCGCTGTACCAGACCAATTCCGAGATCGGCAGCCTGGAGGCGCAGATCAAGTTCGTGGTCGAGTCGCGCACCCGGCTGCAGAACCAGCTCGGCACGCTCACCGCGCAACGCGACCAATGGCTGGCGCAGCGCCAGGAATACCAGGAGCAGCTCGAGGAAGCCGAATTCACGCTGGAAGAACTCGGCGCGCGCGCCGAAGCGGCCCAGATGGCGGTGGAGGCGCACGGCGAGCGCGTGCCCGAACTCGAAACCGCGTGGCGCGAGAGCCAGGAGCGCTCCAACGAATCGCGCGCCCGCATCATGGGTGTACAGCAGCGCATCGAGCTGGCCAGCGCCCACCAGCGTAACGCATCAAGCATCCTGACCAACCTGGCTTCACGGCGCGAGCGCCTGCAGCAAGAGCGCAATACCCTGAACCTGCCCGACGGCGCCACCCTCGACAACCTGCGCCAGCAACTCGAGGAAAAGCAGATGGCGCTCGAAGAGCAGACCATGCTGCTGGACGAAGCCAGCGCGCGCCAGGAGGCGGTCGAGGCCGAACGCCGCGAGGCGCACGCCCAGGTCCAGCAGGAGTCGAGCGCCTCCGCCAAGCTGGACGCGCGCCTGGCAGCCTTGCGCCAGATGCAGGACCGCGTGCAAACCCAGGGCAAGGTCCAGCCCTGGCTGGAAAAGCACGAGCTGGCCGGCCTGCCGCGCCTGTGGCAAAAGCTCGACGTCGAAGAAGACTGGGAAACCGCACTCGAAGCCGTGCTGCGCGAGCGCGCCGGCGCCCTGGAAATGTCGAACCTGGACTGGGCCAACGGCTTCTTCGGCGATACCCCGCCGGCGCGCCTGGCCCTGTATTCGCCGGCGCCGACTGCGCCTGCCGCGGTCGACGACACCCCCGGCCTGAAACCTTTTGCGAGCCTGCTGCGCCTGAACGATCCGGGCGTGCGCGGCGTGCTCAATGACTGGCTGCACCACGTCTACGTGGCGCAGGACGCCGCCGAAGCGCTGTCCATGCGTGCGCGCCTGCCGCAGGGCGGCAGCTTCGTCACGCGCCAGGGCCACCTGGTCACGCAGTCGAGCGTGCGCTTTCACGCGCCGGACGCCGAGCAGGACGGCATGCTGGCGCGCCAGCACGACATCGAGAACACCGGCAAGCAGTTGCGGGCCCAGGCGCTGCTGGCGGACGAAGCGCGCAGCCGCGCCACGCGCGCCGACGCCGCCGTGAGCGAATTGACGCGCCGCTTGCAGGATGCGCGCCAGCGCTCCGGGATGCTGCAGCGCGAAGTGCATGCCCTGCAGATCGAGGTCCTCAAGCAAAGCGAGATCGAAGCGCGCTTCAACCAGAGGAGCGGCCAGATCGCAGCCGACCTGTCCGAGATCGCCGCGCAGGAAGCGGAGCAGCGCCAGGCCGCGGCCGAGGCCGAGCAGGAATTCGAGCAGCTCGATATGGAGCTGGCGGAGCTGCAGGGCGCCCACGAAGACGGCCAGACCGCCTTCATGGACAAGGAACAGGCCTTGGCCGACGCGCGCCAGAAGCTGCGCGACCTGGAACGCAGCGCCCAGGAGGCGCAATTCGCGGAGCGTGCGCAGCGCAGCAAGATCGAGGAGCTGCGCCGCAGCATCGCCACCGCCAGTGGCCAGGCCGAGCAGGTGGGCGCCAGCCTTGGCGCCGGCAAGCTCGAACTCGAAGCGCTGGAAGCGGGCACCGCCCATGAAGGCCTGCAGGAATTACTGGACCGCCGCACCACCCAGGAGCGCGCGCTGTCGGACGCCCGCCATGAACTCGATCAGATCACGCTCCAGCTGCGCCAGGCGGAAGAAGCGCGGATGGGCAACGAGCGAAGCCTGCAGCCGCAGCGCGACCGCATCACCGAGATGCAGCTCAAGGAACAGGCCGCGCGCCTGAACCAGGAGCAGTTTGCCGAAGCGCTGGCCTCCACCGGCGCGGACGAAGCGGTATTGGCGGAGAAGCTCAACCCGGAGCTCAAGCCCCAATACCTGCAAGGCGAGGTCACGCGCCTGACCAATGCCATCGCCGCGCTGGGGGCGGTCAACCTGGCGGCGGTGGACGAGCTGGCCCAGGCCACCGAACGCAAGCGCTATCTCGATTCGCAGAACAACGATTTGCAGGAAGCCATCAATACGCTGGAAGACGCGATCCACCGCATCGACCGCGAGACGCGCGACCTGCTGCAGGATACGTTTGACCGGGTCAACACCCACTTCTCGGAACTGTTCCCGATCCTGTTCGGGGGCGGCAACGCCAAGCTGGTGATGACCGGCGACGAGATCCTGGACTCCGGCGTGCAGGTGATGGCCCAGCCGCCGGGCAAGAAGAACGCGACCATCCACCTGCTCTCGGGCGGTGAAAAGGCGCTGACCGCCACCGCCCTGGTGTTTTCGATGTTCCGCCTGAACCCGGCGCCATTCTGCCTGTTGGATGAGGTTGACGCGCCACTGGACGACGCCAATACCGAGCGCTTCTGCCGCATGGTCAAGCGCATGTCCGAACATACCCAATTCCTCTTCATCTCGCATAACAAGATCGCGATGGAGATGGCCAACCAACTGATCGGTGTGACGATGCAGGAGCAGGGCGTATCGCGCATCGTGGCGGTGGACATGGAGTCCGCCGCGAACTTCGCTACTGAGGCACAAGCAGCATGACTGATTTCCAAATGAGCCTGATCGCAGCGGGCGGCGTCTTCGTCGTCGGCGTCATCTCTTACAACAAGTGGCAGGAGTACAAGGCCCGCAAGAGCGTCGAACGCGCTTTTGCCTCGGACCATGACGACGTCCTGATGCGCAGCGGCGACACCCCCGTCGAGCGCCAGGAGCCGGTGCTCGACCTCGGCGCGGAAACGCCGCTGGCGCCGCTCGACGTCGACCCCGAGCTGTCCGTCCCGGGCCGCGGCGCGCCGCCGGCCGACGGGCCTTCGGTCACACCTGCGCCGGCTGCCCCGGCCGCGAGCTATGCCGCCGCCTCGAACGCGCCGGTGGCGCCGCTGCCCGGCACCCTGCCGAACACCCCGCCGGCCGAACTGGCCGAAAGCCTGGTCGATCCGCTGATCGACTGCCTGATCCCCTTGAACTTCGAAGGCGCGGTCCGCGGCGACAAGATCCTGCCGGCCCTGCAAAAACTGCGCCGGGTCGGCAACAAGCCGATCCACTACATCGGCTTTGCCGTCAGCGGCGACTGGGAACCGATCGTCCATGGCGGCGTGTACACCAAGCTGCAGGCCGGCGTGCAGATGGCGACCCGCACCACGGCCCTGAACGAAATCGAGTATTCCGAACTGGTGACCCGCCTGCGCGCGGTGGCCGACGAGATCGGCGCCGAGCCGGAAGTGCCGGACATGATCGAAGTGATGAGCGAAGCACGCACGCTGCACCGCTTCGTCGCGGGCCACGACGCCCAGCTGGGCGTGAACCTGGCCGCCAACGGCGAAGCATGGCAGGTCACGACCCTGATCGGGGCGCTGGAAAAGCAGGGCTTCGACGTGCGCCCGGACGGCCGCTTCTCGATGCCTGATGGCCAGGGCGGCGTGCTGTTCACGCTGTCGACCAATGTCACCCTGGGCGCGGATGCGACCAGCCGCCTGACCCTGCTGCTGGACGTGCCTTGCGTGGCCCCGGCGCGCGACGGCTTCGGCGCGATGGTCAAGTGTGCCAAGGAGCTGGTGCTGCGCCTGGACGCCACCATCGTCGACGATTTCGAGCAGCCGCTGTCGGACGAAGCGCTGGACGAGATCAAGGGCCAGGTAGGGGAGTTCTACCAGGAGATGGAAGCGGCGGACATCCCGGCCGGGTCCACCCGCGCGCTGCGCCTGTTCGTATAAGCGAAAGGCCAGGCAACGATGAGCGTGACGAAGCAGGCCGGCCCGCCGGCGCGGATGGCGTGGCTGGTCGAGGAACTGAACCGCCACATCTACAACTACCACGTGCTCGATGCGCCGACCATCCCCGACGCCGAGTACGACCGCATGTTCCGGGAGCTGCAGGAGCTCGAGCTCGCGCACCCCGAGGCGGTCACCAGCGATTCGCCGACCTCGCGCGTGGGCGCCGCGCCCATCCCCGAATTCAGGCAGGTCACGCACTCGGTGCCGATGCTCTCGCTGAACAACGGCTTCGAAATTGACGACGTCGACAATTTCGACCGCCGCGTGCGCGAAGGCCTGGAAGCGAAGCAGGTGGCCTATAACGCCGAACTGAAATTCGACGGCCTGGCAATCAGCCTGCGCTACGAGAACGGCCTGTTCGTGCAGGCCGCCACCCGCGGCGACGGCTATACGGGCGAGGACGTGACCGCGAATATCCGCACCGTCCGGGTGATCCCGCTGCGCCTGCATGGCGACGATATCCCGGCCGTGCTGGAAGTGCGCGGCGAAGTCCTGATGTTCAAAGCCGATTTCGCCAGCCTGAATACGCGCCAGCGGGAGGCCGGGCAAAAGGAATTCGCCAACCCGCGCAATGCGGCGGCGGGCAGCCTGCGCCAGCTGGACGCGCGCATCACGGCCCAGCGTAAGCTGCGCTTTTTCGCGTATGGCATCGGGCTGCTCGAGGGCGCCGAGCTGCCCGAGACGCATTCCGGGGTGCTGGACTGGTTCGTGCGCCTGGGCCTGCCGGTGGCGAAAGAACGCGCCATCGTGCAGGGGCGAGACGGCCTGCTCGATTTCTATCGCTCCGTGGGCGAGCGCCGCAGCAGCCTGCCCTACGAGATCGACGGCGTGGTCTATAAAGTGGACCGGGTGGCCGACCAGGCGCAGCTCGGTTTCGTCTCGCGCGCGCCGCGCTTCGCGCTGGCCCACAAGTTCCCGGCCGAAGAAGCGCTGACCGAAGTCACGGCCATCGACGTCCAGGTGGGCCGCACCGGCGCCATCACGCCGGTGGCCCGCCTCGTGCCGGTATCGGTCGGCGGCGTGACCGTCACCAACGCGACCCTGCACAACGAAGACGAAGTCCTGCGCAAGGACGTGCGCGTGGGCGACACCGTGATCGTGCGCCGCGCGGGCGACGTCATTCCCGAGGTGCTGGCCGTGGTGCTGGAGCGCCGCCCGGCGCCCGAGCCTGCGCGCTATGTCTTGCCCAGGACCTGCCCGGTCTGCGGCTCGCACGTCGTGCGCGAAGAGGGCGAGGCGGTTGCCCGCTGCTCCGGCGGCTTGAGCTGCGCGGCCCAGCGCAAGGAAGCGATCCGCCACTTCGCGGGCCGGCGCATGATGGACATCGAAGGCCTGGGCGACCGCTATATCGACAGCCTGGTCGAATGCAGCCTGATTCATGGCGTGGCCGACCTGTACAAGCTCACGCTGGACGACCTGCTGAAGATGAAACGGCTCGCCGACGAGCGCGAAGGGACCACCCCGGAGACCGTCAAGAACGGGAAGGTGGCCACCAAGTGGGCCGACAACCTGCTGGAGGCCATCGCCGCCAGCAAGAACCCGCCGCTCGAGCGCCTGCTGTTCGCGCTCGGGATCCGCCACGTGGGTGAGTCGACCGCCAAGACCCTGGCCGACTGGCTGGGCCGCTTCGACCTGGTGCGCCAGGCGCCCGCCGCGCTGCTGCGCGTGCTGCCCGACATCGGCGGCACCGTCGCCGAGGCCATCGCCGAATTCTTCGCGGAAGAAAAAAACCAGCAGGCGATCAATGCGCTGCTGGCCGCCGGCGTATCGCCGCAGGGCGAGCATCCGCCCAGGCCGGCCTTGCGTGAGAAGCTGGAAGAAGTCAACCTGCTGGCGGCCCTCGGCATCCCGAAGCTCACCGAGCCGCGCGCGCGCCAGCTGCTCGCGGCGGGCCAGACGCTCGACTCGCTCAGCCACCTGAACGTGTTCAAGGTCTTCGGCCTGCCGGCCACGGTGGCTGATTCGCTGGAAGAATGGATGGCTCGGCCGGGCAACCGCGGGCGGCTTGCCGCGCTGGCGCAACTGCGCACCGGACTGCTGGCGCAACTGCCAGAAGAAGCCCCGCAAGTCGAGGGCCGCTTCTCCGGCAAGACTTTCGTCCTGACCGGCACCTTGCCGACCCTGAGCCGCGATGCGGCCGGCGCCATGATCGAAGCGGCCGGCGGGAAGGTGAGCGGATCGGTATCGAAGAAAACCTCGTACGTGGTCGCCGGCGCCGAGGCGGGCAGCAAACTCGCCAAGGCGGAAGAACTCGGCGTCACCGTGCTGGACGAAGCAGGCCTGCTGGCCTTGCTCGAAGCTTGATGAAACACGGAGGTGAACCCATGACCCTGATCCGCAAAGCCGTATTCCCCGTGGCTGGCCTCGGCAGCCGCTTCCTGCCCGCCACCAAGGCGCAGCCCAAGGAAATGCTGCCGATCGTCGACAAGCCGCTGATCCAGTACGCGGTGGAAGAAGCCGTGGCCGCCGGCATCACCGAGCTGGTCTTCATCACCGGCCGCAACAAGCGCGCCATCGAGGACCATTTCGACAAGGCCTACGAGCTCGAGGCCGAGCTGGAAGCGGCCGGCAAGCATGCGCTGCTGGAGGTCGTGCGCGGCGTGATCCCGAAGAACGTCACCTGCATTTATATTCGCCAGTCGGCGCCGCTGGGCCTGGGCCATGCGGTGCTGTGCGCGCGTCCCGTGATCGGCGACGAGCCCTTCGCCGTGCTGCTGGCGGACGACTTCATGGATACCCCGCTTGGGACCAGACCGGTGCTGGCGCAGATGACCGATCTGTATTCCTACGAGCGTTCCAGCATCCTTGCGGTGCAGGACGTCGCGCGCGAACACACGCGCCAGTATGGCATCGTCAAGGCCGACAGCTACCGACCGGGCCTCGAAGTCGTGTCGGAAATCGTCGAGAAGCCGGCGCCCGAGCTTGCACCCTCGACCCTGGCCGTGGTCGGCCGCTATGTGCTGTCGGGCTCCATCTTCAGCTACCTCGAACACCTGGGCACCGGCGCCGGCGGCGAAATCCAGCTCACCGACGGCATCGCCGCGCTGATGCAGGCCGAGCGCGTGCTGGCCTACCGTTACGAAGGCCAGCGCTACGATTGCGGCTCCAAGCTCGGCTACCTGCAGGCCACCGCCGCGATGGGGCTGAAGCACCCGGAAACCGGCGCGGGCTTCCGCGCCAGCCTTGCCGCATTGCTGGAACAAGGAAAGCTGCCATGACCGTACGCGAGATCCTGCGCATGGGCGACCCGCGCCTGCTGCGCGTGGCCGAGAAGGTCACCGAGTTCGATACGCCCGGACTGCATGCCCTGATCGCCGACATGTTCGAGACCATGCATGCGGCCAACGGCGCCGGCCTGGCCGCGCCCCAGATCGGCGTCAACCTGCAACTGGTGATCTACGGGTTCGCCCAGAACGGCCGCTACCCGGACGCGCCGCCGGTGCCGGAGACCGTGCTGATCAATCCGGTGCTCACGCCGGTGTCAAGCGAGATGGAAGAGGGCTTCGAAGGCTGCTTGTCGGTGCCGGGCCTGCGCGGCAGCGTTCCGCGCTACACCAGGCTGAATTACGAAGGCGTCGACCAGTACGGCAGGCCGATCGTGCGCGACGCCGAGGGCTTCCATGCGCGCGTGGTGCAGCACGAGGTCGACCACCTGCTCGGCATCCTCTACCCGATGCGCATCCGCGATTTTTCCAGATTCGGCTTCACCGAGGTGATGTTCCCGGGGCTCGTTTCGAAGGCGGACGATTGATGCGCGCATCCTTGATCGCAGCGGCGCTGCTCCTGGCTGCGCCTGGCGCGCATGCCGGCGACTGGTTCACGAAAATCGACCCGGCGCCGAGAAGCGAGTTCTGGCTCGACTCCGGTTTCGCCACGGCCCACTTCGACAGCGACAAGCACCTGAACGGGGCCAACAAGGGCCTCGCGTTTGAATACCGTTTCAGCGGCACCATGGCCGCAACCGCTGGGCGCTTTCATAACAGCGACCGGCAATGGTCGAATTACGCGGGCGTGATCTGGCAGCCGTATGCGTTGGGGCCGGTGCGGGCCGGACTGGCGCTGGCGGCTTTCGACGGCTACCCGAACATGCGCCGCGGCGGCTGGTTTCCGGCGGCGATACCGACGCTGACCTACGAGTACCGGCGGGTGGGGGTGAATGTGGGGATTATTCCGACCTACCGCGATCGCTTGTATGGCGGGGTGTCGGTGCAGCTGAAATTGAAGGTCTTTGAATAGCCGCGCGTTCAAATCATGCCAGCGTGTCTGCGGGCTGGGTTTGGACGCGCGGGCGGGAGACCCGCCCACCCTACGAATTACGACTCCTTCGGGTAAGGGCTTTTGCCCCCTTCCGTAATGAACACATCGATCCGCTGCTGCAGCACCGGCAGCGGCACCGATCCCAGCTGCAGCACCGTATCGTGGAAGTTCCGGATATCGAACTTCGCCCCCAGCGCCTTCTCCGCCCGCGCCCGCGCTTCCTGGATCGCCATCTGACCGAGGTAATACGACAGCGCCTGCCCCGGCCACGAGATATAGCGGTCCACTTCCGTCTCGACTTCGTGCTTCGACAGCGCGGTGTTTTCCATCAGATAGCTTTGCGCCTGCTCGCGGGTCCAGCCCTTGGCGTGGATGCCGGTATCGACCACCAGCCGTGACGCGCGCCAGGCCTGGTAGCTGAGCATGCCGAACTCCTCGTACGGCGTTTCGTAGATGCCCATCTCGGTGCCGAGGCGCTCGGCGTACAGCGCCCAGCCTTCGCCGAAGGCCGAGATGTAGGCGCGGCGGAAGTTGGGTATGCCTTTCTGTTCCTGCGCCACCGGCATCTGGAAGGCGTGGCCCGGCGCCGATTCGTGCAGGGTCAGGGCCGGCAGGCTGTAGAGCGCGCGCGCCGGCAGGTTGTAGGTGTTGACCCAATAGCTGCCCGGGCCGCCGCGGCCGGCCGTGTAGAACGGGGCCTGGTCATCGGGCACCGGCAGGATCGCGAAGCGGCGGCGCGGCAGGTAGCCGAAATACTGGTCGGCCTTGGCGTCGAATTTCTTGGCGGTCCAGGCAGCGCGCATCAGCAGTTCCTGCGGAGTCTTGGCATAGAACTGCGGGTCGGTGCGCAGGAATTGCAGGAAGGCCGGCAGGTCGCCCTCGAACTTCACCTTCTTCATGATCCCGTGCATTTCGGCGCGGATCTTCGCCATCTCGGCCAGGCCGATGCTGTGGATCTGGTCCGCACTGAGATTGGTGGTGGTGAACTCGACGATCTTCGACTGGTAATAGGCCTGGCCCCCCGGCATGCTGGTGGCCGCGAGCGTGGTGCGCGCCTTCGGCACGTATTCGTCGCGGAAGAAGGCCAGCACGCTGCGGTAGGCCGGCTGCACCGCATCGCGGATTAGCGCGGCGGCCTGCGCCCGCAAGGCCTCCTGCTCGTCCGCCGGCACCGATGCCGGGAAGGTCTTGAAGGGCGTGAAGAACACCGTCTCCTGCGGCGTCTTCGCATCGATGATCGAGCTCAGTGCGACCTCGCGCCCGCTGAGCGTGACCCGTGGCGGCGTGAAGCCGCGCGCCAGCCCGGCGCGCATGTTGTCCGTCTCCTGCGCGAAATAGCCGGGCAGGGCGGCCAGCTGCTTGAGGTAGTTGCGGTAATCCTCGAGCGTCTTGAACGGACGGCGCGCGCCGAAGGTGACGTCGGTCCAGAAGGCGCTGTCGGCATTGACCGGCTGCTCGTATTCGCGGAAGCGCTGGGCGTCGAGCAGGGAGGCAACCTGGGCGCGGTAGACGGCGAAATTGACCCGCTCGCCGGGGGACAGGTCGGCGGGGCGGATCGCGTCGAGTTCCTTCAGGATGCCTTCCCAGTAGCGCCGGCGCGCGTCCTGCGCAGGTGCATCGACCCGCGCCATCGAGGCGCTCACGCCGCGGTCGTCATCGGCTCGGGCGAGCCGTTCCGTGACGCGCCATTTCCACTCTTTCGTGTAGATTATCTTGAAACGCGTATCCGCGCTCGTGGCTGCTTCCGCAGGAGAAATGGCAAGGCTCAGCAGTACACAAGCTGTCGGCAGTACGGCGCCCAATTCTTTAATCATGGTTTCCCCGCGTTTCAATGAGCAACATTGCTCGGCGATACCTATCTTAGCGGGGATGTCGCAAATTGGCACGAATGAACATGTTTCCGGATTGTTGTTGGCAGAAAAGACAATTTGCTTTGTCGGCAAGGTATAATCCGCGATGGACCGGCCTGCCTTGGCGGCCACCCGTGCCCCCGGCCGGGGGCCGAGCGACACGCAGCGGCAATCACCATCCGTATTCATTGTTCCTTGACGACGACATGACCACCAGCAAGGGCGCGCTTGACCTGACCCCGGGGAGCGACGAATTATTGCAGCCCTGGCGGCGCATCGCGCTGCAGCTTTGTCCGCTGATCGGCGAGAGCGGGTTTTGCGCCCTGTTCGGGCGCGCCGTCCACATGGTCGGTCCCGATCACGCCTGGCTGGCCCCGCCACAGCCTTGCCGGTCTCCCGAGCAGCTCTTCGACCTGCTGGCCGAACGCCTCGCTGCGGTCGAGTCGGGACGGGCCGCCGCCGCCAACGGCAGCTTGCTGCAGACCTTCACCCAACTACTCGCAACGCTCATCGGAGAGGCGCTGACCCAGCGCCTGCTCGCGTCAGCGACAGGCAGTGCTGACGAGCCGACGAATGTACAGGAGCAGAAATAAATGACCGATAAAGTGACCTTGGGGAAATTGGCAACGGGCGTACCGGGGCTGGATGTTCTCCTGGGCGGCGGCTTGAACGAGTTTTCGTTCAACGTTATCAGCGGAGCTCCGGGCTGCGGCAAGACGACGATGGCCCACCAGATCATGTTCGCGCTGGCCGGCCCAAGCCGGCGCGCGCTGTTCTTCACGGTGCTGGGCGAGCCTCCGCTGAAGATGCTGCGCTACCAGCAGCAGTATTCCTACTTCGACATGGACAAGGTCGGCACCTCGATCCGCTACGTCAACCTCACCGCCGACCTGCGCGCGGGCGACTTCAGCGGCGTGCTCGAACGCATCACCAAGGAAGTCGAGGACTTCGCCCCGAGCCTGGTGTTCGTCGATTCCTTCCGTTCCGTGATCCAGACCGGCCGCCCAGGCAGCGAGGGCGCCAGCGACCTGCAGTATTTCGTGCAGGAGCTCGGCACGCGCATGACGAGCTGGATGGCGACCACCTTCCTGATCGGCGAATACCAGCAGAACGAGGTCGAGGCCAATCCGATCATGACGGTGGCCGACGGCATGCTGGCCATGAGCCAGCAGCAAGAAGGCGACGCTGTGGTGCGCAAGATCCGCGTGGTCAAGATGCGCGGCCAGGCCCACATGGGCGGCTCGCACACCTTCCGCATCACCTCGGACGGCTTGCGCATCTATCCACGCCTGCTGCCGCCGCTGGCGGCCGACCTGCACGAAGGCGCGCCGGTCGATACCGATCCGAAGCGGATCGCGACCGGCACCCCGGGCCTGGACGACCTGCTGCACGGCGGCCTGCCGCAAGGCCATTCGATACTGGCCGTCGGGCCGACCGGTTGCGGCAAGACCATCATGGGCACGCGCTTCCTCCAGGCCGGCGTCGCCAGTGGCGAGGCCGGTGTCGTGCTGTCCTTCGAAAAGGGCACGGCGCGCCTGCGCAATGCCGAAATGGCCGCGATGATCCGTGCGGGCCAGGTGACGGTGGTCGAGAGCCGCCATCTCGACCTGACGATGGAAGAACTCGAAGACGAGCTGCTGTCGGCCATCGACCGCACCGGCGCGCGTCGCGTCGTGATCGATTCGCTGTCCGAAGTGCCGCTCTACCTGGCGCCGGAATGCATCCGCAACCTGCGCGAAGGGGTGTTCCGCATGCTGAGCAGCCTGGCCAGGCGCGGCGTAACCGTGCTGCTCACCATCGGCCTGGACGAGCGTACGCGCAACATGAATTTTGCGCGCGGCGACATGTCCTATATCACGGACGCCATCGTGGCGATGCGTTATGCCGAGGCGGATGGCCAGGTGCGCCGCTACATGGCGGTGGTCAAGGTACGCGGCAGCAGCCATAGTCCCGACCTGCGCGAATACCGCATTACCAACGAGGGCATCGACATCGATCCGATCGCCGCCCCCGTCAACGGGATCCTGTTCGGACGCGCCGACCACGCGAATTCGGGCGAATGAGCTCACGTCATGGGAACGTACGATGAATCGACTGCCGGCTCTGAACAACGTTTCCTGATGGACGACGAACCTACGCTTGGCGGCCTGCTGTGCGAGCAGGACCTGCACCACCGCATCGCGGTGCTCGAGGCCGAACTCTCGCATGCCCGCATCCTGGTGCGCGAACGCGACCGACTCGAAGGCCAGATCGCGCAGCTGCGCGAGGCCAACGAGAACCTGGTGATGGCCACCGTCAGCGCGCAGTCGCTGCGCGAGCTGGCCGAAGCCACCAACCGCCGCCAGACCGAATTCCTCGCCATGCTGGCGCACGAGCTGCGCAACCCGCTCGCGCCGCTCTCCATGTCGGCCAGCCTGCTGCAGAGCATCGGCGCCTCCGGCTCGACGAGCCAGCTGGGCCACGTGGCCGGCGTGGTGCGGCGCCAGGTCGACCACATGGCGCGCCTGCTCGACGACCTGCTCGACGCCGCCCGCATCAGCAGCGGCAAGATCACGCTGGCGGTGCGCCCGCTGGCGCTTTCCGCCGCGCTCGACCAGGCCGTCGAAACGGTCGCGCCGCGCATCCGCGAACGCGGCCAGCAGCTCGAGGTCGAGTTGCCCGAGCTGCCGCTGGCCATCGAAGGCGACCCGGTGCGCCTGACCCAGGTGTTTGCCAACCTGCTCGGCAACGCCTCGAAATACACCGGCAACGGCGGGCGCATCGTGCTGCGCGCCTGGCGCGCCGGGGACGAGGTCGTGGTCGAAGTGGGCGACAACGGCACCGGCATCTCGGCCGAGATGCTGCCGCAAATCTTCGACCTGTTCATCCAGGGCCCGCGCTCGCTGGCGCGCTCCGAAGGCGGCCTTGGCATCGGCCTGAACGTGGTGCGCAACCTGGTCAGCATGCATGGCGGAACAGTAGCCGCCGCCAGCCGCGGCGAGGGGCAGGGCAGCACCTTCACGGTGCGCCTGCCGCTGTCCTGCGCCGACGCCCCCGCACTCGATGTGCCGGCGGGCCCCAGCGCAGCCGAAGACGCCTGCCGCATCCTGCTCATCGAAGACAACGTGGACGCCTGCGACACCCTGCGCGCGCTGCTCGAGCTGGCCGGCCACGAGGTGATGGTCGCCTATGACGGCCATGCCGGACTGGCTGCCGCACAGGCGCGGCCCTACGATATCGTGATCTGCGACATCGGCTTGCCGGGCATCGATGGGCTGGAAGTGATGGAGCAGCTGCGCAGCACCCGGCAGGGCGACCAGCCCTTCGCCATCGCGCTGTCGGGCTACGGCCAGTGCGAAGACCGCGACCGCGCGATCGAAGCGGGCTTCAACCGCTACCTGGTCAAGCCCGCGGCGCCGGATGCCCTGCTCGAACTGGTGGCCGAGGCGCGCGAAGTGCGCGAAGCCCGGCAGGGCGCCTGAGCCATCCCTGTTACTTGAGTACGCGCGCCATGCGCGCTACCGCTTCCTCGATGCGCTCGAGCCGCGTCGCGTACGAGAACCGTACGTGGCGGCTCGGCGCCGCAAACCCGAAATCGTCGCCCGGCACGATCGCCACATGGGCCTCGCGCAGCAGCGACCAGGCGAACGCCGTGCTGTCGTCCTTGTGCGCATGTTGTAGCCCACTGATGTCCGCATACACGTAGAAGGCCCCGTCCGGCATCACCGGCACCTGGAAGCCGAGCTCGCGCAGGGCCGGCACCAGGTAATCGCGGCGGCGCTGGAATTCGCGCCGGCGTTCCTCATAAATGCCCAGCGCCTCCGGAGTGAAGCAGGCCAGGGCTGCCTGCTGGGCCACGGTCGGGGCGCAGATGAACAGGTTCTGCGCCAGCTTTTCAAACGTGGGCACCAGCGCGTCCGGCACCACCAGCCAGCCCAGGCGCCAGCCGGTCATGCTGAAGTATTTCGAGAAGCTGTTGACGGTGATGACCTCGCTGTCGAGCGCCAGCGCACTGACGGGCTGGTGGTCGTAGGTCAGGCCCTGGTAGATCTCGTCGATGATGGCAAAACCCCCGCGGCGGCGCACCGCGGCGAGCATGTCGCGCAGCTGGCCAGGAGTCATCGAGGTGCCGGTCGGGTTCGAGGGCGAAGCGACCAGCACGCCGCGGCTGCGCGCGCTCCAGTGGGCGTCGACGTGGGCGGCGCTGAGCTGGTAGCGGTCCTCGCTGGACGCGGGAATCAAGACCGGCTTGCCGCCGAAGCTGGACACGAAATGGCGGTTGCAGGGATAGCAGGGGTCGGGCATCAGCACTTCGTCGCCCTCGGCCACCAGCGCCGCGCAGGCCAGCAGCAGCCCTGCCGAGGCCCCGGCCGTGACGACGATGCGGCGCGGATCGATGTCCAGGCCATGCACGGCGGCGTAGTGCTTGGCAATCGCCTCGCGCAGCTCGCGCAGGCCGAGCGAGTCGGTGTACTGGGTGATGCCGCCGCGGATGGCGTCGATCGCGGCCTGCGCCACGATCTCGGGCGCGGTGAAGTCGGGCTCGCCGACACTCATGCTGATGACGTCGATGCTGCTGCGCTTCATCTCATTGGCCGCCTTGACCATTTCCATGACGCGGAAGGGTTCGATGGCGTGGACGCGCTGGG
Source organism: Telluria sp. ZT3P39 (assembly GCF_059685935.1). Taxonomy (NCBI): domain Bacteria; kingdom Pseudomonadati; phylum Pseudomonadota; class Betaproteobacteria; order Burkholderiales; family Oxalobacteraceae; genus Telluria; species Telluria sp. ZT3P39. Next base: position 34,050 of record NZ_JCASIH010000018.1, on the reverse strand, counting down.
CTACCTGGAGGGCGTGGGGGGTGAGCATGCCGGTATCCGTAAAATCTGATCCGCCATCTTACCGTAGGGTGGGCGGCTTCGCCGCCCGCGCGTTCAACCATCCTGTGAAAAATCGCGTCGCTTCTTCTCGACCGGATTTGAACGCGCGGGCGTTTGTAATTCCGGGCATTGCCCGAAATTACCCCGCCCACCCTACGTGTTACTGGTGCGCGTGGTGCGTCGCCGTCAACCTGCGCATCAGCGGCAGCGCCGCCAGCGCAATCAGCGTGCACACGATCGCCGCGATGCCCAGCTTGTTGAACAGGTTCGTGTACACCGGCAGCGTCTGCAGCGGGTCGACCATGTCGCGCGGGACGCTGGCGATGTTCGCCACCACGCCGCCCAGGTATTGCGAGATGCCGACGCCGACATAGTAGGCGCCCATCATGAAGCCGCCCATGCGCGCCGGCACGTAGCGCGCGATCATCGCCAGTCCCAGGCCGCTCACCAGCAGCTCGCCCAGCGAATACAGCCCGTAGCCGGCGATCATGATCCAGGACGAGGTCAGGCCGTTCGTTGCGAACTGGCCGGCCACGCCATAGGTGAAGAAGCCGGCCGCCACCACCGCGAAACCGAGTGCGAACTTGGCGGCGATCGACAAGTCCTTGCCGCTGCTGCCGGCGCGGGTGTAGATCAGGGCCAGCACGGGGCTCAGGACCATGATCCAGATGGCGTTGAGCGCCTGGAACTGCGCCGGCGACCAGGTCCACAGGTGGCTGCCCAGTACCGTGAACTCCAGGTCGACGTTACGCAGAGCGAACAGCGACAGCGAGGTCGACATCTGCTGGTAGAAGATGAAGAAGAACACGGTCTGCAGGGTGAGCACCAGCGCGGCGATCAGGCCGGCGCGCTCGCTCGGTGCGCTGCTGCGGATCAGGTGGAAGAAAATTCCCAGCACCACGATGCCGGCAATGTAGACGAAGGCGCGCGCCAGGTCCTGGTATTCGAGGATGACGGCCGATGCCGCCACCGCCACCACGCCACCGGCCAGCACGGCCAGCAGCTTGGCTTTGTCGAGCGGGCGGGCGTCCGGCGGCGAGCCGATATGCTTGACGCTCTTGCGCAGCACGCCAACAGTCAGCAGGCCGATGGTCAGGCCGACGCTGCACACGGCGAAGGCCACGTGCCAGCCAAGGTTGCCGCCGTAGGTGGCGTTGACGTAGTCCTTGATCCAGGGCGTGGCCAGCATCGAGAAGGTCGAGCCGACGTTCACGGCCATGTAGTACAGGGTGAAGGCGCTGTCCATCCTGGAGTCGTCGCCTTCATAGATCTTGCGAACCAGGTTGGCGGTGTTCGGCTTGAACAGGCCGTTGCCGACCACGATCACGCCCAGCGCCGAGAAGGTCATCCAGGTATTGGTGGTCGGTACCGCCATCAGGCAATAGCCGAGGGTGAGGATCAAGCCGCCCAGGACCATGCAGCGGCGGGTGCCCAGCACCTGGTCGCCGATCCAGCCGCCGATGGCCGGCGCCACGTAGATCAGGGCCGCCGCCGCGCCCCATACCAGGTTGGCGCGGCTGTCCTCGAAGCCGAGGCGCTGCACCATGAAATACACGATCAGCGCCTGCATGCCGTAGTAGCCGAAACGCTCCCACAGTTCGATCAGCGCCACGGTCATGAATGAGCGCGTTTGGCTCACTCCCTGGCCAGCCGCCAGCGGAATGTCGTTCTTCATTGGTCTCCCTTGGATTATTTTTCTCTGCCGGTGTCCCGGCGACCGCGCGATGCTACGCGAGCCGCATGGAAGAAGCAATCTTGACAGTGGCCGGCGGGTGCCAGGTGCTTATGTAATTTTGTTACACGGCCCCTGTTTCGTGCGCCGGAATTCTGGCATGCTTCTGGCTAGCCTCTTTCGACAACTCTCGACCACCGGATTCCATGACCACTGCACCGTTCGTCCGCCTGGCCCTGTGCCTGCTCGCCAGCCCGCTCGCCCTTGCCCAGAACGCCGACCGGCGGCTCGAGCAGGTGTCGCACAAGAACAATACGCTGGAACTGGTCACCAACGACGGCCGCTACCTGATCAAGCCGTATTCGGCCAACGTGGTCGAAACCACCTTTATTCCGAATGGCGAGCGCCTCGATCCGTCCTCGCATGCGGTGGTACTGGCGCCGGTCAACGTGCGTCCGGTCTTCAAGGTCGACGACAGGCGCGTCGAATTTGCTACCGCCGGCATCACGGTGGTGGTCGACCGCAATCCGTTCAGGATCAGCTACCTGTACAAGGGCAAGCCGCTGGTGGCCGAGAAGGGCGGCTACAGCCGCGGCGACAAGTTCGAAACCATCGAATTCGCGCTGGATGAAAACGAAGCGCTGTACGGCGCCGGCGCGCGCGCAGTGGGCATGAACCGCCGCGGCAACCGCTTCCAGCTGTACAACCGCGCCGACTACGGCTACGGCGCGACCTCGAAGCTGCTGAACTTCACGATTCCCGTCGCGCTGTCCTCGAAAAAATACGCGATCCACTTCGACAACCCGCAGACCGGCTTCCTCGACTTCGACAGCCGCAAGGACGGCAGCCTGCGCTATGAGGTGATCGGCGGGCGCAAGACCTATCAGGTGGTCGCGGGCGACACCTGGGATGGCGTGATGGCGAACTACACCGCCCTGACCGGACGCCAGCCGCTGCCGCCGCGCTGGGCCTTCGGTAACTTCGCCAGCCGTTTCGGCTACAAGACCGAAGCCCAGACCCGCGCCGTGGTCGACAAATTCATCGACGAGAAGATTCCACTGGATGCCATCGTGCTCGACCTGTTCTGGTTCGGGAAGACCGTCAAGGACACGATGGGCAACCTGGCCTGGGACCGCGACAGCTTCCCGACCGCCGAGAAGATGATGGCGGACTTCAAGAAGAAGGGCGTGAAGACCATCGTCATCACCGAGCCCTTCATCCTGACCACGTCGAAGCGCTGGGAGGAGGCGGCCGCGCGCAAGGCGCTGGCGACAGGTGCGGACGGCCAGCCGGCCAGATACGATTTCTATTTCGGGAACACCGGCATCGTCGACCTGTACCGCCCGGAAGGACGCGACTGGTTCTGGGACATCTACAAGGGCCTGAAAGACGGCGGCGTGGCCGGCTGGTGGGGCGACCTGGGCGAACCGGAAGTGCATCCATCCTGGGTGCGCCATGGCGCCAACGCCGAGAAGGGCGCCGATGAAGTGCACAACATCTATGGCCACGACTGGGCGCGCCTGATCTTCGACGGCTACAAGAAGAACTTCCCGGACGAGCGCCCCTTCATCCTGATGCGCGCGGGCTATTCCGGCTCGCAGCGCTTCGGCATGATCCCGTGGTCGGGCGACGTCAACCGCGGCTGGGGCGGCCTGCAATCGCAGATGGAGATCTCGCTGCAGATGGGCATGCAGGGCCTGGCCTACATGCACTCGGACCTGGGCGGCTTCGCCAATGCGGTGCTGGACGACGAGTTGTACGTGCGCTGGCTGCAGTACGGCGTGTTCCAGCCGGTGTTCCGCCCGCATGCGCAAGACGACGTGGCGCCCGAGCCGGTGTTCCGCTCCGAGCGTACCAAGGTGCTGGCCCGCGAAGCGGTCTGGCTGCGCTATGCCATGCTGCCGTATAACTACACGCTCGCCTTCGACAACAACCAGACCGGCACGCCCTTGATGCGTCCCGTGATGTTCGAGGAAGACGACGCGGCCACGCTGTCGTCCACCTACCTGTGGGGCCGCGACTTCCTGGTCTCGCCGGTGACTGAACCTGGCGCGACGCGCCAGGAAGTGCGCTTCCCGGTCAAGGACAGCGTCTGGTTCGATTTCCACACGGGCCAAAAGCACCTCGGCGGCATCCTGGAAGTGGTCAAGCCGGTGGAGGCGCACATCCCCGTGTTCGTGCGCGCCGGCGCCTTCATCCCGATGGCCAAGGTCGTGCAGAGCACGCGCGACTATTCGACGCGCAGTATCGACCTGCACTACTACCACGACGCGTCGGTCACCGCCAGCACCGGCAAAATGTACGACGACGACGGCGAGACCGCCGACGCCTTCGAGAAGGGCAAGTACGAGATCGTGCGCTTCGCGAGCAGGTTCGCATCCGGCACGCTGGAAATTCAGCTGCAGACCGAGACCGGCAAGGCCTCGGTGCCGCAGGAACGCGGCTTCTCGCTGAAGGTGCACAACGTGGGCGTCAAGCCGCGCGCCGTGACGGTCGATGGGCGGGCCGTGAAATTCGTCTGGAACGGCAAGCACCAGCTGCTCGAAGTGCCGGTTGCGGCGCGCAAGCAGCTATCTGGCAAGGTCAGCATCACGCTGTAGGACCAGGTTCGTTAGCTTGAAAACCGTCGTTCTCGCCTTCGTGGGTACGACGGATCAGGGGCGCGGGCTGAAGGATGCGTCTCAGCGTGCCACGATCAGGCGCAGTCCCAGCCCCACGAAAATCGCCCCCGCCACCCGATCCAGCCACATGCCCGCCCGCGGCGTGCGATTGAGCCACTGCCCGATCGATCCCGAAAAATAGCCCAGCAGCCCGAACAGCACCGCCGCCTGCAACGTGAAGCTCAGGCCCAGCCACGCGATCTGCCAGTTCGCATCCCCGCGCGAGGCCACCACGAACTGCGGCAGGAAGGACAGGAAGAACAGCACCACCTTCGGGTTGATGGCATTGGCCAGCAGCCCCTTGAAGAACAGCTGGCGCGCCGATTCGTCCGGGACGCCGGCCGCGACTTGCGCGCCGCCGCGGCTGCGCAGGGCCTGGATGCCGATCCAGATCAGGTACAGGCCGCCCGCGACCTTGAGCGCGGTGAAGGCCGTGGGCGAGGCCGCGATGAGGGCACTCACGCCCACCACGGCCAGCAGCGTGTGGTTCAGGCAGCCCAGCGCGCAGCCCAGGCCGAAGGCCATGCCGCGCGCGCGGCCCTTGGCGATGCCCACGCCCAGCACCATCATGTTATCCGGGCCGGGCGAGAGCGTGATCAGGATCGCTGCGGTAAGGAAGCCAAGGAATTGTTCGGGCGTGAGCATGGGTCGAAGCAGCTTATGTAGGGACCCGCATGGTACCGCACCGCGCTCTGGTAGTGGAACTTCCGGTCAGCGCTTGCCCTTCGGCTGCACGACGGCATCGAGGTCCAGTTCGACCCAGGTCGGCGCATGGTCGCTCGGCTTTTCCTTCGCGCGCTGGAAGCGGTCCACGCCCGCGGCGCGCAGGGCCGGCGCCAGGGAAGGGCTGAGCAGCAGGTGGTCGATGCGCAGGCCGGCGTCGCGCCCGAAGGCGTTGCGGAAGTAATCCCAGAAGGTATAGATGGTCTCATCCGGATGCATGCTGCGCAGCGAATCAAGCCAGCCCTGCGACATCAGGCGCTCGAAGGCGGCGCGCGTCTCCGGGCGGAACAGGGCGTCGGTGACCCAGCGCTCCGGCTTGTAGACGTCGCGGTCGGTCGGAATCACGTTGAAGTCGCCGCACATCACCACCGGCACTTTTGCTTCCAGCAGTTCCTCGCCGCGCGCGATCAGGCGCTCCATCCAGGCCAGCTTGTAGTCGAATTTCGGGCCCGGCGCCGGGTTCCCGTTCGGCAGGTAGAGCCCGCACACCAGCACGCCCTGGTAGGCCGCCTCGATGTAGCGGCTTTGTTCGTCCAGCGGGTCGCCCGGCAGGCCGCGCTGCAGTTCCTGCGCCGGGCCTTCGCGGGTCAGGATGGCCACGCCGTTCCAGCTTTTCTGGCCATGCCAGATCGCGTGGTAGCCGGCATCGAGGATGGCCTGCTCGGGGAATTTCTCCTGTGGGGCCTTGAGCTCCTGCAGGCAGAGCACGTCGGGTTGGCGCTCTTCGAGGTATTCCAGCAGGGCGCCGATGCGGGCGCCGATGCCATTGACGTTGTATGTGACGACCAGCATTGTGTCTCCGCGTTCAATCCATGAGCTTGTTATGACTTTATCATGGGACGGCTGGCGCACGGTGGGCCGGGGCCGGTCCTTATAGTCGAGACGGCATTTTCTTATGGCAAATTGATCGTTCGTGCAAGGCGAGGCTTGCCATATACTCGTTCGATTGCTATTTCGCCGTATGGAGAATCCCATGTTCACTCGCCGTCATCTGTTGCTGGGCGCCGTCGCCCTGTCCGCCAACCTGCTTGCAAGCGCGGCCCATGCCGACCAGCTCGCGGACATCAGGAAGAAGGGCGAGATCGTGTTCGGCGTGTTGGGCACGGATGAGCCAAACAGCTTCATCGAGCCGAAGTCGCGCCAGCTGGTCGGTTACGAGATCGACCTGGCCACCGCGGTGGCCAGGAAGATCGGCGTGAAGCCGGTGTTCAGGCAGATGTCGGTATCGAGCCGCATCCCGGAACTGCAGCAGGGCCACGTCGACGTGCTGGCCGCCACGCTCACCCACAACAAGGAACGCGAGTCGCAGGTGGACTTCGCGCTGACCCATTTCGTCACCGGCTCGAAGGTGATGGTGCGCGCCGGCAGCGGCGTCACCGCGCTGCCCCAGCTGGCCGGCAAGAAGGTGGTGACGGTCCGCGGCGGCACCCAGGAAACCAATATCCGCAAGGCCGTGCCGAGTGCCGAGGTGGTGACCTTCGAAAACACCCAGCAGGCCTTCCAGGCACTGCGCCAGGGCAAGGGTGTCGCCTACGTGAACGACGAATCCTCGCTGCTGGCCGACTACGGCAAGCTGGGGCCGGCCGCCAAGGGCTTCACGATCCTGCCGACCAGCATCGGGACCGAGTCGATTGCGATGGGCCTGCGCAAGGGCGAGAAGAGCCTGAAGGCGGTCGTCGACGGGACCCTGCGCGAACTGGAAGCGAGCGGCGCGGCCGAACAGCTGTTCAATAAATGGTATGGCCCGGGCACCCGTGCCAACATCGCCAAGCGCCAGTTCAAGATCACCACCGACAAGATCTGACCTGTAGATTCGGACCACCGGTTTGCCGTTCTTCGATCCCGCCATCATCCAGTCCGGCCAGTATCACGACTGGCTGGTGCAGGGCCTCGTCCTCTCGCTCCAGCTGACCGCCGCCAGCTTCGCGTTCGCGCTGCCGTTCGGCGCGCTGGTGGCCCTGATGCGCACCGCCCCCTATGCGCTGCTGCGCGTGCCGGGTGCCGCCATCGTCGAAGGCATCCGCAACGTGCCGCTGCTGGCGCACCTGCTGTTCTGGTATTTCGCCTTTCCCGAACTGCTGCCGGACGCCGCGCGCGAATTCCTGTACGCGCACAACCCGGAAGCGGTGTGCGCGGTCATCGCGTTGTCGCTCTACAGCGGCGTGCACATGGCCGAGGACATCCGCAGCGGTATCCGCGCCGTGCCGCCCGGCCAGCTGGAGGCGGCCAGGTCGCTCGGCCTCGGACGCCTGGCCACGGTGCGCCTGGTGCTGCTGCCCCAGGCCCTGCGCGCCGCCACGCCGCCGCTGCTGTCCCAGACCGTCAACCTGTGGAAGGACACCAGCGTGGCCACCGTCATCGGCGCGGCCGAGATGATGTACCAGGCCGCGCGCGTGGAAACCGCAAGCTTTCGCAGCGTCGAAGCGTTTACCTTTGCCACACTGGCCTACCTCACGGTGTCGCTCCTGATTTCCTTCGCCGCGCATTTGTTCCAGCGGCGCTATCCGGTGCGTCCGGCATGAGGACACTGTGCTCGAATTGATCGATACCTACTGGCTCTATTTCCTGGTCGGCCAGTATCCCGACGGCCCGCTGGGCGGCCTGACGCTCACCGTGCTGCTGTCCGGCGCGGCGCTGCTGCTGGCGATGCCGCTCGGCCTGGTGCTGGGTGTGGCGCGCGTCAGCCGCCACCGCGCGATCCGCTGGCCGGTGGGCGCGCTGGTGCAGGTGGTGCGCGCCGTGCCGCTGCTGCTGGTGGTGTTCTGGGCCTATTTCTTCCTGCCGGCCGTTACCGGCGTCAAGACGGGGCAGGCGACCACGATGCTGATGGTGCTGGTGCTGTTCGACGCCGTCTATCTGGCCGAAATCGTCGCGGCCGGGCTGCGCGCGCTGCCCAAGGGCCAGCTGGAAAGCGCCCGCTCGCTGGGCTTGAACTACCCGCAGGCGCTGCGCCTCGTCGTGCTGCCGCAAACCCTGCGTAACGGCCTGCCGTCGATCGTCAGCCAGCTGGTCTCGACCATCAAGGCTACCTCGCTCGGCTACATCATCGGCCTGTCGGAAGTATCCTTCATCGCCACCCAGGTCAACACCCTGGTGTTCACGCAAGCGGTCGAGGTCTACCTGATCCTGGCGCTGACCTATTTCATCCTCTGTTTCGGCCTGTCCCGCCTGGCCTACCTGGCCGAGCGCCGCCTGCAAGGCCGCGCCCTGCGGGTCGACACGCAGCTCGCTTAAAAGAAAGCCCTCGATGATCGTTCTCGATAAAGTCAACAAATGGTACGGCGACTACCACGCGCTCGTGGATGTCAGCGAGCGCGTGGAAAAGAATGAAGTCGTCGTGCTGTGCGGGCCGTCCGGCTCGGGCAAGTCCACCCTGATCCGCACCCTCAACCGGCTGGAAGACATCGATGGCGGCAGCATCGCCATCGACGGCCGCGACATCCATGCCAGGGGTAGCGACGTGAATGCGCTGCGCGCGGGGATCGGTTTCGTGTTCCAGCAGTTCAACCTGTTCCCGCACTTGACCGCCCTCGAGAATTGCACGCTGGCGCCGGTCAACCTGAAGCGGTCCACGCCGAAGGAAGCGCGCGAGCATGCAATGAGCCTGCTCGAGCAGGTGGGCCTGGCGCACAAGCGCGATGCCTACCCGAGCGAGCTGTCGGGCGGCCAGCAGCAGCGCGTGGCGATCGCGCGCGCGCTGGCCATGCGCCCGCCGATCATGCTGTTCGACGAGCCCACCAGCGCGCTCGATCCGGAAATGGTCGGTGAAGTGCTGCAGGTGATGCGCTCGCTGGCGCAGGGCGGCATGACGATGGTCTGCGTCACCCACGAGATGGGCTTTGCGCGCGAGGTCGCGGACCGGGTGCTCTTCATGAGCGAAGGGAGCATCCTGGAGCGCGCCACGCCGGAAGACTTCTTCGCCAATCCGCAGCATCCGCGCGCGCAGCAGTTCCTCGCCGACCGCAGGCGCGGCTAGGATTACGTCTCACAATTAGAAGTCAGGCTAATTCCATTCAGCGTGTCTATAGCCAAGCTTATTTCGCATCTGACGGACACTCGCCTGTCCAACGTGTAACCTTCATGAAGTTTACCTGCTCGCCTACAGTATCGAGCCGTAAGCACTTCGCAGCTTTTCGATAGTAGAGGATGCAGTTTGCTCCGGCGTCGAAGGAGCATGAGTCCACTTCGAGGAATCCACGCTCGGCCAATCGTTTTTCTGCTCCATCGTATTCATAAGCGTCATTGCTGTGCATTCGAGCCGGTTTCCATCCAAAGCTCACCAGTCGGGAGCGCACTTCAAGGAATGACTCGCCAACTTTCAGGCGCAAGTTTGAAATGCTCGGTGTTTTTTCCGACTGGTTCTCGGCAACGGGTCGTATGGGGTCCGCGGCGTTTGCCGGCAATGCGATCATTGCGGCGACTGTGATGACAAGGAGGCGGGTTAAGTTCATTTGCCTGTCCCTCCAGCGGAGTGGTAATTTTGAAGAAAAACTTCGTACTTCTCGAAGGGCTGAGCCGGATAGTGATTGCCCTGACCCGGACCCTTGGGTAAAGCAGCCCATTTTCTCGCGACAGGACTCATCGCACCGGCCACGTCGCCAGCTTTGATCTTGTCGACCATGCCCACTGAGCGAATGATTTCGATCGCGATCAAGTCTTGCGTTTTCGGCGAGAAGTCCGTCAGCCCCATTTTGCCGCCGTGTTGACGCCATGTATCAATGGTGATCTGGTACATGCCAGTCGCTGTGGTGCGCCCTCCGAAGCCCGGGCCGGGATGGGTAGAGTAATCGGAGAAACGCCAAGGATCCTTCTTCTTTCCTTTCACGGCGCCATACTTGAAATCGTAGCCACCACCCTCCGCCTCGGCAATCGCCTTCAAAAAGGCATTTATATTGCGGTTGGCGAGCAAGGCCTCGTTTTCCGCGAGACGGGTAGCCTTGTCCTGCCTGATGCGGATAATTTTAGCTTCGTTGCTTTCCTTCGGGGTGGTTGTCCTCGATGTGCGCCGCTGCAGCGTCTTTCCGCTTGGCGAAGTGACGGTGTCGGGTCCCATATTCTCCTCTAAACGTAGATCTCGATGATTTCGGCCGCCGCCGTTGCGGAAAGTAGATGGGTGCGACCGTCGCCGTCAGATGTGCCGTGTTCGATCTCGCCGGATGCACGTCGAATAGCGTATTCGGCGAAGGCAATCGGCTCGCCAGTCTCGGCGTCCTGCAAGACAAACCTGTCGTCGAATTGGCGCTCGACAGTATCTGCTGTCGCCGATGCGGCGTTGATGCTGGCAGACGCAGCAGGACTGACGGCAACCGGACTTGCGCCCTTGGAGGCATTACTCGCTGCAGCGCCACCACCCCCGAGTTCCACAATGTCGGAAAACTGACTCGCTATGAGAACTGCGCCACAAGCCGTATGCATGCCGGCTAAAGCGACGCCTTTGCCGTAAAAAGTTGTCGTGGGAGCACCCTCGACAATTGGGAAGACACGTTTACATTTCGGGCATTGCACTCTGTGTCCGATGAAAGCGATGGGTTTGCCCATACAAATATCGATAGGGGAGCCCTCGATCACTTTCCCGCCATGGCTAGTAGCGTCCCCCATACGTATGATTTCAGGCATGTGATCTCGATTCCCTAACTGTCATCCAGCAAGCTTAGTTGGGCTGTTGAAAAGGAATTTAGTTTCGCGAGGTCAGTTGAACCACGTCAAACAAAAGATCAAGTGCTCCGGTCAATAGAGTTGGTGGCAATGGACAGTTGCCGTCTTGCGGTATGACTCATCCGCTGTATCCTCCAACGGGTGAGGAGGTGAAGGCGCTACCTTCGGATCAGTGATCCGCTGTCGGTTAGTCGCGTTATTGAGCCGCCACCGGATGATCTGCGCGCCATCGGCGCTCCTGCGTCCGCTCACATCCAGCACCGCACGCCGCACGCCTATAATGTAGAGCTGCAGGCAAGCGGCTGTCGCGACGCCTTCGTATGGAGAACCGGGATGCAGCGATCGAACCTCAAGCCCTGCCGTGTCGGCATCGTCGGCGCCGGCACCGCGGGCCTGGCCACCGCCATCGCCCTGGCCCGGAGCGGCCATGAGGTGCAGGTCTTCGAAAAGCATCCGTCGCTGGCCACGCTCGGTGCGGGCGTCCTGATCCTGCCGCAAGGCGTGGCCGCGCTCGAAGACCTGGGCGTGGCGCAGGCCTTCGAGGCGGCCAGCCTGCCGATCGAACGGCTGGTGGGCTTGAACCACCGCGGCTGGAAGCTGGTCGACATCGCTTATCGGGGCCAAGGGGCGCGCGCCGTGAGCCGCTCGGCGCTGGGCAAGGTGCTGCAGCAGGAATGCCTGCGCCTGGGCGCCGGCCTGCATTTCGGCGCGGACGTCGCCGGTGTGCGGGAGGAGGGCGCGCGCGGCATCATCGAGGTGGACGGGGCGGCGCGCGCATTCGACATCGTCGTCATCGCCAACGGCGCGACCTCCAGTCTGCCCGGACAATGCGGCCTGGCGACGGCTGCGACGCCGTATGCCTGGGGCGCCCTGTGGTCGATGATCGATTTGCCGTCCTGGCACGCGCCCACCGAACTCCTGCAACGCTATGGCGGCACGCGCCGCATGTTCGGCATCATGCCGACCGAGCGCCTGCCGGACGCCTTGCGCGTCTCGTTTTTCTGGAGCCTGCACCGCGACCAGGTCGGCGCCTGGCGCGCGGCTCCCATCGGGGACTTCAAGCGCGAGCTGCTGGCCCTCTGGCCGGAGTCAAGGCCGCTTGTCGAGCGCATCCATTCGCACGAGCAGTTCGCCTTCGCCGCGTATTGCCACGCACGCCCTCAGCGCCTGGCGGCAGGGCCGATCGCCATTGTCGGCGACGCGGCGCATGCCATGAGCCCGCAACTGGGCATGGGCAGTACGCTGGCGGTGCAGGATGCGCTGGCGCTGGCCACGAACGTGGCGCAGCACGGAGCTGTAAAGGGACTGGAGCGTTACAGCGCCGGCCGCCTGCGCACGGTGCGCGCCTACCAGGCGCTCAGCCGCGCGCTGACGCCGTGCTTCCAGTTGGATGGCAATGGCTGGTGGCGCGACCTGGCGTTTGCCGGCTCGCTTTACCTGCCGGGCACGCGCTACCTGATGCACCGTTCGATCGCGGCGCCGCGGCGTTGTGCCAGGATTGCCTGGGCTTAGAACTGTTCTTCGGGCAGCAGGTAACGCCACTGTCCCACCGGCAGGTCGCCCAGCTTGACCTTACCGATGCGCACGCGCTTGAGGCCTACCACCTTGAGCCCGACCATGTCGCACATGCGGCGGATCTGGCGCTTCTTGCCTTCCTTCAGCGTGAAGCTGAGCTGGTCGTCGTTCTGCCAGCGCACCTTGGCCGGCAGCAGGGGTTTCCCGTCCATCCACAGACCGAAGCACAGTTTCTTGAGGTCGGTGTCCGGCAGCTTCCCCGGCTTGGTGTACTGCACCCGCACCAGGTATTCCTTCTCGACCGAGGTGGTCTCGCCGATCAGCTGCTTGGCGATGCGGCCGTCCTGGGTCAGCACCAGCAGGCCCACCGAATCGATGTCCAGGCGCCCGGCCGGCACCAGGCTGCGCAGCTGGGTCGGATGGAACTGTTCTTTCGACGGGTCGTCCGGCCAGCGGTTCTCGGGCTTGATCAGGGCGACCGCCGGCGTGTAGCCGTCTTCTGCCTGGCCGCTCACATAGCCCATCGGCTTGTTGATCAGGATGGTCACACGCTTGGATTGCTCGGCAGCGGCCTGGCGCTCGACGGTGATGCGCTGGCCAGGGAGCACCTTGCTGCCCAGTTCCGAGACCACCTGGCCATCCACGCGCACCCAGCCACGGGCGATCCATTCATCGGCTTCGCGGCGCGAGCACAGGCCGAGTTCGGACATACGTTTGGAGAGGCGGAGCGGTTCAGTCATCGGGAAACAGTAAAAAGTAGGAGTAAAAAGGGGAGGCTAGATTTTCAGCGCATCGAGCAGCTCGGTCTCGAGCTGGACCTGGACGCGCGGGTTGTTCAGGGCCGCGCCGTCGACCAGGAACACGTCTTCGACGCGCTCGCCCAAGGTCAGGATCTTCGCGGTGTGCAGGTTGATGCGGTAGCGCGCCAGCACGCTGGCGATCGCGTACAGCAGGCCGGTGCGGTCATTCGCCGCCACCGACAGCACGTAGAACTGGCCACGCTCGTCCGGGCGCAGGTCGACGGTCGGCGTGATCGGGAAGGTGCGCGACAGGCGCGACAGGCGCCCGCGGCTGAACGGCGGCAGCGGGTCCTGCGAGAGCAGCAGGGCGCACAGTTCGTGCTCGATCAGGCTGATGATGTCGCGGTAACTGCCGGCGAAGTTTTCCTCGGTGACCATGAAGGTATCGAGCGCATAGCCGTGGCGCGTGGTGTGGATCTTGGCGTCCAGGATGGAGAAATTCTTGCGGTCGAAATAGCTGCAGATGCGCGCGAACAGGTCCGGCTGGTCCTTGATGTAGACCGCCACCTGCAGGCCTTCGCCGATCGGCGCCAGGCGCGCGCGCACTACCGGGCGGGAGCTGTCGACCTTGTCGATCAGGGCGCGCGTCTGCCAGGCGATGTCGGAGGCGTCGTGGCGCAGGAAATAGGCGACGTCGAGCTGCTGCCACAGCGCTTCGTGGGCGGAGGCAGCCAGGCCGAACAGGCGCAGCGTGGCCAGGGCTTCCTTCTGGCGCACGCGCAGCTCGCGGTCGGCGCTGTGCGGCTCGCCGCCCAGCACGCGCAGCGTGGTCTTGTACAGGTCTTCCAGCAGCTTGGCCTTCCAGGCGTTCCACACCTTGGGGCTGGTGCCGCGGATGTCGGCGACCGTGAGCAGGTAGAGCGCGCTCAGGTGGCGCTCGTCTTTCACCAGGGCGGCAAAGGCCTGGACCACGTCGGGATCGGACAGGTCCTGCTTTTGCGCCACCGTCGACATGGTCAGGTGCTGCTGGACCAGGAAGACCACCAGTTCGGTATCGGCTTGCGACAGGCCGTGGCTGCGGCAGAAGTCTTCTGCGTCAATCATCCCGAGCTCGGAATGGTCGCCGCCGCGGCCCTTGGCGATGTCGTGGAAGAGGGCGGCCACGTACAGCAGCCAGCGGTCGTGGAAATTGGCGATCAGCTGGCTGCAGAACGGGTATTCGTGCGCGTGCTCGGGCATCGTGAAGCGGCGCAGGTTACGCACCACCATCATGATGTGCTGGTCCACCGTGTAGACGTGGAACAGGTCGTGCTGCATCTGGCCGATGATGCTGCGGAAGGCCGGCAGGTAGCGCCCCAGCACGCCCATGTCGTTCATGCGCCGTAGCGCGTGTACCAGGCCGCTCGGGGCCTGCAGGATGCGCAGGAACTGGGCCTTGTTGAACGGGTCGGCGCGGAAGGCGTCGTCGATGCAGTTGCGCGCATGCCAGAGCGCGCGGATGGTGCGCGCCGTCATGCCCTTGATGTCGGGGCGTTCGGTCATCGCCACGAAAATGCCCAGCACCGCCGGCGGATGGCGCTCGAAGATGTCGCCCGCAGCGATGTCGATGAAGCCGTTCACCTCGTTGAAATAGGCGTTGAGTGGCGCCGCCGAGGACGGGCGCGGGAACAGCTGGGCTTCGATGTTCTGCAGCAGGATGGTGTTGAGCTGGGTGACCGTCTTGGCCGCCCAGTAATAGCGCTGCATCAGGAATTCGCTGGCGCGCCGGCCCTCATGGTTTTCCAGCCCGAAGGTCTTGGCGATCGGGGTCTGCACGTCGAACACCAGGCGGTCTTCGCGCCGATTGGTCTGCAGGTGCAGGCGCACGCGGATGTCCTTGAAGGCGTATTCCTTCTCCATCAGCTGGCGCGCCTCGGTGCGCGTGATGAACTTGCCGCGCGCGAGCTGGCTCCAGGATTCGGCCAGGCGCGCGGCCTTGGCTACCCACAGGATCACCTGCAGGTCGCGCAGCGCGCCCGGGCTTTCCTTGACATTCGGTTCGAGCGAGAAGGCGGTGTATTCGAACTTGGCATGGCGCAGGCGCATCTCGGCGGTCTTGGCGCGAAAAAAAGCTTGCGGGTCCATGGCTTCGCGGTAGCGCGCCTGCAACTGTGCGAACAGGGGCGCGTCGCCGGTGACCAGGCGCGCTTCCAGCAAACTGGTTTGCACGGTGATGTCGGCAGCGGACTCCACCAGGCATTCGTCGATCGTGCGGATGCTGTGGCCGATTTCCAGCCCCAGGTCCCAGAACAGCTGCACCAGCGACTCGAGCTTGGCCTGGGTGATCGCATCGGCCGGCTGGCCCAGCAAGATGAGCAGGTCGACGTCGGAGTAGGGGAAAAGCTCGCCGCGCCCGTAGCCGCCCACGCCCACCAGGGCGGAGCCCGCGGGCAGGCCGGCGGCGAGCCAGGCATCGGCGAGGACGCCGTCGACGCAGGCGCTCAGCCCGCGCAGCAGCTTTTCAGGCTTGCCGTCCTGGTGGAAGGCGTCGATCAGGACCTGCCGCTCGGCCTTGAGCCGCTGGCGCAGGTGCGTGCGCGAGCCGTCGACCGTTAGAGGCTGTCCCATGACCTGGCTGACTCAAGCCGCGACCGCGGCGCTTTGCTCCAGCAGCGGCAGCACGATGGCGGGCGGCGGCGGGGTGCCGGCGGACTGGGTCAGGATCTCGAAGCCGGTCTCGGTGACCAGCACGGTGTGCTCCCACTGCGCCGACAGGCTGCGGTCCTTGGTCTTGATGGTCCAGCCGTCAGGCATTTCCTTGATCTCGCGGCGGCCGGCGTTGATCATCGGCTCGATGGTGAAGATCATGCCCGCCTCGAGCTTTTCCAGCGTGCCCGGACGGCCGTAATGCAGCACCTGCGGCTCTTCGTGGAACACGCGGCCGATGCCGTGGCCGCAGAATTCGCGCACCACGCTGTAGCCGTTCTTTTCGGCGTGCTGCTGGATCACGTGGCCGATGTCGCCCAGGTGGGCGCTGGCCTTGACCTTGGCGATGCCCAGCCACATGCATTCATAGGTGACTTCGGACAGGCGGCGCGCCAGGATCGACGGCTCGCCGACCAGGAACATGCGGCTGTTATCGCCGTGGAAGCCATCCTTGATGACGGTGACGTCGATGTTGAGCGCGTCGCCGCTTTTCAGCACCTTGTCGCCCGGGATGCCGTGGCAGATCACGTCGTTGACCGAGGTGCAGACCGCCTTCGGGTAGGGGGTGTAGCCGGGCGGGGCGTAGTTCAGCGGCGCCGGGGTCGTGCCCTGCACGTTGCTCATGTATTCGTGGCACAGGCGGTCGAGCTCACCGGTAGTCACGCCGGGCTTTACAAAAGGCGTGATGTAGTCGAGCACTTCGGCGCCGAGGCGGCCGGCCAGGCGCATGCCTTCGATTTCTTCAGGGGTCTTGATGGAGATGGACATAATGGATGTCGTATGCAAAAAAAGTGGGGCACAGTTGCCTGTGCAATATCGCGTCATTATAAGGGATGTTGTTGCAGTTGTAGGGTGGGCGGGTCCCCCGCCCGCGCGTTCAACCATCGCTCGAATGAACGCCGCGCCCGTTCATGCTGGATTTGAACGCGCGGGCGGCAAAGCCGCCCACCCTACGGGTAAACGCATTATCAGCAATCGGCCCCACGCCGCGCTTGATAACAAACTTAAATCCCGCTAGAATCTCGGGTTGCTCATATTCGCATCGAGCAATGTTGTAAAAAACATCTTTTTAAATGAAATCGCGAGTGTGGCCGACAAAGGGTGCCTAAACGGTGACTGGCCACATTCAAGACTTAACCCTGGAGAAATTCATGTCCGTTACTATGCGCGAAATGCTGGAAGCCGGTATTCACTTCGGCCACCAGACCCGTTTCTGGAACCCAAAGATGGCACCGTTCATCTTCGGTCATCGCAACAAGATCCACATCATCAACCTGGAAAAGACCATGGCGATGTACCAGGATGCGATGAAGACCATCAAGCAGATCTCGGCCAACCGCGGCACCATCCTGATGGTCGGCACCAAGCGCCAGGCCCGCGACATCATCGCTGCTGAAGCGCAGCGCGCCGGCGTGCCTTACGTCGACCAGCGCTGGCTGGGCGGCATGCTGACCAACTTCAAGACCATCAAGACCTCGATCAAGCGCCTGAAGGAAATGGAAGCCCAGATCGAAGACGGTTCGGTCGAGAAGCTGTCGAAAAAAGAAGGCCTGATGTTCCAGCGCGAAATGATCAAGCTGCAAAAGTCGATCGGCGGCATCAAGGACCTGGGCGGCGTGCCTGACGCGATCTTCGTCGTCGACGTCGGCTACCACAAGGGCACCATCACCGAAGCCGGCAAGCTGGGCATCCCGGTCATCGGCATCGTCGATACCAACCACTCGCCAGAAGGCGTCACCCACGTGATCCCGGGTAACGACGACTCGTCGAAGGCCATCACCCTGTACGCACGCGGCGTTGCCGATGCGATCCTGGAAGGCCGTGCCAACGCCACCAACGAAGTTGCCGAGATGGTCAAGGCAGCCGGCGGCGACGACTTCGTCGAAGTTTCCGAGCAAGCATAATTGAGCGGCAGGCCAGTCCTGCCGTGAGATCGAAGGGGGCGCCGAGCCGTGGCACGAGCCCCCCTTTTTTTAAGTACAAGATTCAGCAATCAAACATCGTGTGGCTGTCCGCTGGACGACCGCACTTTCTACACCAAATTAGGAGAAAACAACATGGCAGCAATTACTGCAGCGATGGTGGGTGAACTGCGCGCGAAGACCGACGCGCCGATGATGGAATGCAAGAAAGCACTGACCGAGGCCGATGGCGACATGGGCCGTGCAGAAGAGATTCTGCGCGTCAAGCTGGGCGGCAAGGCATCGAAGGCAGCCGATCGCGTGACCGCCGAAGGCGTGGTCGCCACTTACATCTCCGGCAACGTCGGCGCGCTGGTCGAAGTCAACAGCGAAACCGACTTCGTCGCCAAGAACGAAGAATTCCTGGCCATGGTCAACCTGGCCGCGCGCCTGGTCGCCGAGCAGAACCCGGCCGACGTCGCCGCCCTGTCCGCGATCCCGCACGAAGGCAAAACCTTCGACGACGTGCGTACGGCACTGATCGGTAAAATCGGCGAGAATATGACCGTTCGCCGTTTCCAGCGTTTCGAGACCACCGGCAAGCTGGCGTCCTACCTGCACGGTACCCGCATCGGCGTGATGGTCGAGTTCGAAGGCGCGGACGAGCAGGTCGGCAAGGACGTCGCCATGCACATCGCGGCCATGAAGCCGGTGTCGCTGTCGTCGGACCAGGTGCCTGCTGAAATGATCGAAAAAGAGCGTTCGGTTGCCAAGCTGAAAGCCCAGGAAGATGCCGACAAGGCAACTGCCGAAGGCAAGCAGCCGCAATCGGCCGAGATCGTCGCCAAGCGTATCGACGGTTCGGTGCAGAAGTACCTGAAAGAAGTCTCGCTGCTGAACCAGGCGTTCGTCAAGAACGACAAGCAGTCGGTCGAGCAGATGCTCAAGGCCGCAGGCGCCACCGTGAAGTCGTTCACGATGTACGTCGTCGGCGAAGGCATCGAGAAGAAGGTAGACGACTTCGCAGCAGAAGTCGCAGCACAGATGGCTGCCAACAAGCAGTAATCAACAGCGGGCCGAAAGGCCCGTTTTTGCAGGTGGGTGGTGTGCGCGGGCCTTGGCTCGCCGCGGGTCGAGACGCAGCCGCACCACCCATCCCCATCTGTCGCACACAGATGAGACCAGCAAACCAGCGCCGGTCAGACCCGAATACGAACACAACTTAGGAGCCGCTTCATCATGACAAAACCAGCCTACAAACGAGTCCTCCTCAAACTGTCTGGCGAAGCGCTGATGGGTGACGACCAGTTCGGCATCAACCGCGCGACCATCGACCGCATGGTGGCCGACGTGGCGGAAGTGGCGAAGCTGGGCGTGGAAGTGGCGGTCGTGATCGGCGGCGGCAACATCTTCCGCGGTGTCGCACCGGGCGCCCAGGGCATGGATCGCGCCACCGCGGACTACATGGGCATGCTGGCCACCGTCATGAACGCGCTGGCCCTGGCCGACGCGATGCGCCATGTGGGCATCACCGCGCGCGTGATGTCGGCCATCGCCATCGAGCAGGTGGTCGAGCCTTACGTGCGCCCGAAAGCCCTGCAATACCTCGAGGAAGGCAAGGTCGTCGTCTTCGCCGCCGGCACCGGCAACCCGTTCTTCACCACCGATACCGCCGCTGCCCTGCGCGGCGCGGAAATCTCGGCCGAAATCGTCCTGAAGGCGACCAAGGTCGACGGCGTCTACAGCGCCGACCCGAACAAGGACCCGCACGCCACCCGCTACGAATCGATCACCTTCGACGAAGCGATCTCCAAGCACCTGCAGGTGATGGACGCCACCGCGTTTGCGCTGTGCCGCGACCAGAAGCTGCCGATCAAGGTGTTCTCGATCGTCAAGCCGGGTGCGCTGCTCCGCGTGGTGATGGGTGAAGACGAAGGTACACTGGTACACGTCTGAGTTTGAATGTAGTTGAACCTTTTGAATCAAGAAAAACAGGAGAGCAGCATGTCCTTAGCTGATGTGAAGAAAAACGCCCAGGAGCGCATGGCAAAGTCCATCGAGACCCTGCGTGCCAACCTGGCCAAGGTCCGTACCGGCCGCGCCCACGCCGGCATCCTCGACTCCGTGATGGTCGATTATTACGGTTCGCCGACCCAGATCTCGCAGGTCGCCAACCTGACCCTGATCGACGCCCGCACCATCGGCGTGCAGCCTTTCGAAAAGAAGATGGCCGCAGCGATCGAACGCGCGATCCGCGACTCCGACCTGGGCCTGAACCCGTCGAGTCAAGGCGAGATGATCCGCGTGCCGACCCCGCCGCTGACCGAAGAGCGCCGCAAGGAAATGGTCAAGCTGACCAAGAACGAAGGCGAAGATGCCAAGATCGCCGTGCGCAACATTCGCCGCGACGCCAACGAAGCCGTGAAGAAGCTGGTGAAAGACAAGGCCGCGTCGGAAGACGACGAGCGCCGCTCGTCCGACGAAATCCAGAAGCTGACCGACAAGTTCGTTGCCGAGATCGACAAGCTGCTGGCCGACAAAGAAAAAGACATCATGACCGTGTAACACCTGGCGCGCGAGCGCCAAGGCGGACCGGCCCCGGCATTGCTGCGGCCGGTCCGAGTCCCTTTTAAGACCGGCTGTGGCGGCCCTGGTTCAGCCAACCGCCCTCAGCCCTGCTGGATGCACCAATGTTCAAAAGTTCGACCACAGCCGTACCCGAAGCGCTCGCCGTACCGCGCCACATCGCCATCATCATGGACGGCAATGGCCGCTGGGCGACCAAACGCCTGCTGCCGCGCGTGGCCGGCCACGTCAAGGGCGTGGAGGCGGTGCGCGGCGTCGTCGAGGCCTGCGTCGAACGCGGCGTCGAATATCTGACCCTGTTCGCGTTCTCGTCGGAAAACTGGCGCCGCCCGGCCGAAGAAGTCTCGCTGCTGATGCGCCTGTTCGTCACGGCGCTCGAGCGCGAAGTGTCGAAAATGCACGCCAATAACATCCGCCTGAAAGTCGTGGGCGACCTCAGCCGCTTCGACGCCAAGCTGCAGGACATGATCGCCGCGGCCGAGCGCCGCACGGCCAACAACAGCCGCCTGACGGTCAGCGTCTGCGCCAACTACGGCGGGCGCTGGGACATCATGCAGGCCACCAGCAAGATGGTGGCGGCCAACCCTGGCGTGCTTGAGTACACCGAAGAGATGCTGGCGCCGCACCTGGCCATGGCCTATGCGCCCGAACCCGACCTGTTCATCCGCACCGGCGGGGAAGAGCGCATTTCCAACTTCCTGCTGTGGCAACTGGCGTATTCCGAGCTCTACTTCACCCAGACCTTCTGGCCAGACTTTTCAAAGGGATCGCTGGACGACGCCATCGGCTCCTTCCAGAACCGCGAGCGCCGTTTCGGCCAGACCGGCGACCAGGTCGCCAAAAAGACCACCACATAAGACACCCGATGCTCAAAACCCGGATCCTCACCGCGCTCGTGCTGCTGGCAGTTTTGCTGCCGGTCCTGTACCTCAACAACTTCATGGCCTTCGCGGTGGTGGTGTCAGCCTTCTTCGGCGCGGCGATCTGGGAATGCTTCCGCCTGTTCAACCCGGGCACCAAAATGGCGCCGGTGATCGCAGCCTTCTGGACCGCGGCCTTCGTCTACGCCTTCTTTGTCTCGCCCAGCACCAATACCACCTTCTGGTTCGCCATCAGCGTGCTGGTCTGGGCGCTGCGCTTCGCCCCCTCGCTCAAGCTCGGCCTGCCGCCGCTGAACAGCACCGGTAACACCTTCCTGAGCCTGGTCTACGCCATCGCGGTGGTCGGCTGCTTCGCCGCGATCGTCACCCTGTTCTCGTATTCGCCGCTCTACCTGCTGTCGGTGATGGCCATCGTCTGGGTCGCCGACATCTTCGCTTACTTCTCCGGCAAGGCCTTCGGCAAGCGCAAGCTGGCGCCGTCGATCTCGCCGGGCAAGTCGTGGGAAGGCGCGATTGGCGGGGGCATCGCGGTGCTGGTCATCGCCTGCTTGAGCATCGTGCTGGGCAGCGACCTGATGGCGCAAACCTTTGCCGCGCGCGTGCAGGCCAGCCTCGGCTGGGGGGCGCTGATCGCGGTACTCATCCTCATCGTCGCGGCCAGCGTGGTCGGCGACCTGTTCGAATCCCAGCTCAAGCGCCGCGCCGGCATGAAGGACAGCAGCAACCTGCTGCCCGGCCACGGCGGCGTGCTGGACCGCGTCGACGCGCTCGTCCCGGTCCTGCCACTGGCGGCCCTGATCGGCGCCTGGCTCTAGTAAGGAAGCAACCATGCAACGCATCACCATCCTGGGCGCCACCGGCTCGATCGGCGCCTCGACCCTCGACGTGCTCGCCCGTCATCCCGAGCAGTACAGCGTGTATGCGCTCACGGCCCATGGCCGCGTGGAAGAACTCGCCGACGCCTGCCGCCGCTTCAAGCCGGCGCGCGCGGTGGTCGGTACGGCGGAAAGCGCGCAGCGCCTGGCCCAGCTGCTTGCCGGCCTGCCGACTTTAGTGGAGTACGGCGAGCAGGCGCTGTGCGACGTCGCCTCGTGTGCGGAGGTCGATACCGTGATGGCCGCCATCGTCGGCGCCGCCGGCCTGGCCCCGGCACTGGCCGCGGCCCGTGCCGGCAAGAAGGTCCTGCTGGCGAACAAGGAAGCGCTGGTCATGTCCGGCCAGCTGTTCATGGACGCGGTCCGTGAAAACAAGGCGACGCTGCTGCCGATCGACAGCGAGCACAATGCGATCTTCCAGTCGCTGCCGCTGAACTACGCCCGCGATCCGCAGGCGGCCGGCGTGGCCAAGGTCTTGCTGACCGCCTCCGGCGGCCCTTTTCTCAATCGCGCGGTCGAGACTTTAGGTGAGGTCACGCCCGACGAGGCCTGCAAGCATCCGAACTGGGTCATGGGCCGCAAGATCTCGGTCGACTCGGCCACGATGATGAACAAGGGCCTGGAAGTGATCGAGGCCCACTGGCTGTTCGGCGCCCCGGCCGACCTCATCGAAGTCGTGATCCACCCGCAAAGCGTGATCCACTCGATGGTCTCCTACGTGGACGGCTCGGTGCTGGCCCAGCTGGGCAACCCGGACATGCGCACCCCGATCGCGCACGCGCTGGCCTTCCCCGAGCGGATCGCGTCAGGCGTGCCCCAGCTCGACCTCACGCAAATGGCCGCGCTGCAGTTCTACCAGCCTGACTTCCAGCGTTTCCCATGCCTGGCGCTGGCCTTCGACGCCCTGCGCGCGGGCGGCACGGCACCGGCCTTGCTCAACGCGGCGAATGAAGTCGCCGTGCAATCCTTCCTCGACCGCGAGATCGGCTTCCGCGACATCGACCGCGTGATCGCGCGCGTGATGGACGCCGTGCCGCACGGCCCGGCGCCCTCGATGGAGGCGGTGCTGGCGCAGGATGCGCGGGCGCGCGAGTCCGCGCGCGGCTTCATCGTCAAACTGCGGGGGTAAGGACATGGGCATGATCTATACGGTGCTGGCCTTCGTGCTGGCCCTCGGCCCGCTGATCGTGCTGCACGAGCTGGGCCACTATGCGGTGGCCCGCCTGTGCAACGTGAAGGTGCTGCGCTTTTCGGTCGGCATGGGCCGGGTGGTGTGGTCGCGCCGTTTCGGTCCCGACCAGACCGAGTGGGCGATCTCCATGCTGCCGCTGGGCGGCTACGTCAAGATGCTCGACAGCCGCGACCCGGAAACAGCGCCGAAGGACGACTCCGAGCTGCACCGCGAATTCACCCACCAGAGCGTCTGGCGCCGCATCGCCATCGTGGCCGCCGGCCCGATCGCGAACTTCCTGGTCGCCATCGTCCTGATGGCCGCGCTGTTCATGCACGGCGTCGAGGAGCCCTCGGCGCGCCTGCGTACCGCGCCGCAAGGAACCGTGGCCCAGCAGGCCGGCGTGCGCGGCGGCGACACCGTCGTTGCCGTCAACGGCAATCCGGTTGCGTCGTGGAGCGAACTGCGCTGGCAACTGGTGCATGCCACCGTCGACAAGGGCGACGCGCGCCTCGAGCTGCGCGCCCAGGGCGGCGGAAGCTATCACGCCGTGATCCCGGCAGCGAGCATTGCCAGACTCGATGCCGAAGCCGACGTCATGAAGGCGCTCGGCCTGGACCTGTGGCGCGCGCGGGCGCGGATCGAAAAAGTCATGCCGGGCGGGGCAGGGGAGCGCGCCGGCCTGCAGCCGGGCGACCTGATTCGCAGCGCCGACGGCAAACCGGTCGACGACGGCCTGGCCTTCACCGAGATGATGCGCGCCTCGGCTGCGCGCGCGGTCCCGATCGAGGTCGAGCGCGGCGGACGCATCGTGCAGGTCACGGTCACTCCGGAACTTGACAAGGCCAGCGGCCGCGGCGTGGCCAAGGTACTGCTGTCGCAGCCGGTCGAGATGGTGACGGTGTCCTCAAGCCCGGTCGACGCCGTCGTGAAGGGCGTGGAGCGCACCTGGGAAACCAGTACCATGACCCTCAAGATGATCGGCCGGATGATTACCGGGGAAGCCTCCTGGAAGAATGTCACCGGCCCGATCACGATTGCCGACTATGCGGGACAGACTGCGCGGGTCGGCCTGGCCACTTATTTGCAGTTCATTGCATTTATTAGTATTAGCTTAGGCGTAATGAATTTGTTACCAATTCCGGTTCTGGATGGTGGTCATTTACTGTATTATTCGCTGGAAGTTTTGACCGGGCGCCCCCTGCCTGCGCGAGTGGGAGAATTCGCACAACGCTTCGGGGTCGGCCTGCTGTTCGTGCTGATGGCGCTCGCCGTCTTCAATGACCTGGTGCGGTTGCTCTAGCAGTTGCCCTAACTGCAGCGCGCCCGCCGGCAAAAACAATATGCAATGTTGTCCAATGACTGACCCACAGATCCAGCCAATGAATTCACAACCTGATCGTTTTGCCCTGCCGTTCATCCGCCGCAGCTTGATTGGCGCAGCCGTATTGGCTCTCTGCGCCGGCAACGCACTTGCCGTCAACCCGTTCGTGGTGAAGGACATCCGCGTCGAGGGTATCCAGCGTACGGAAGCGGGCACCGTGTTCAGCTACCTGCCGGTGCGCGTGGGCGAGACCTTCGACGACGATAAGGCCACCTCCGCCATCAAGGCGCTGTACGCGACCGGCTTCTTCAAGGACATCCGCCTGGAAGAAGAAAACGGCGTGCTGGTGGTGCTGGTCGAGGAGCGTCCGGCCATCTCGTCGGTGGACTTCACCGGCACCAAGGAATTCGAAAAAGACATGCTGGTCAAGGCCCTGCGCGAAATCGGCGTGGGCGAGACCAAGATCTTCGACAAGGCCTCGGTCGACCGCGCCGAGCAGGAACTCAAGCGCCAGTACCTGTCGCATGGCCTGTACGGCGTGAAGATCACGACCACCGTTACCCCGATCGAGCGCAACCGCGTGACGATCATGTTCAACGTGGACGAGGGCGACGTCGCCAAGATCAAGGGCATCACTTTTGTGGGCAACAAGACGTTCTCGGACAAGCAGCTGCTTGAACTGCTGC
This sequence comes from Telluria sp. ZT3P39, assembly GCF_059685935.1. Lineage (NCBI taxonomy): Bacteria > Pseudomonadati > Pseudomonadota > Betaproteobacteria > Burkholderiales > Oxalobacteraceae > Telluria > Telluria sp. ZT3P39. The sequence goes on along the minus strand of NZ_JCASIH010000018.1, from coordinate 8,937 downwards.
AGCTGTCGAAGTCGGGCTGGCTGACCTGGTATTCGAAAGCCGACCAGTATTCCAAGCAAAAGCTCACCGGCGACCTGGAGAACATCAAGTCGTTCTACCTGAACCGCGGCTACCTGGAAGCGAACGTCGAATCGACCCAGGTCTCGATCACCCCGGACAAGCGCGACATCTACCTGACCATCAACGTTACCGAAGGCGAGCAGTACACCGTCTCCGGCGTCAAGCTCGAAGGCGAGATGTTCGGCCGCGAGGAAGAGCTGAAACAGCTGATCCTGCTCCAGCCGGGCAAGACCTATTCGGGCGAAGCGATGGAAGCGACCAACAAGCTGATCGCCGACCGCCTGGGCACCTTCGGCTATGCCTTCGCGAACGTCACCGGCAACCCGGAGATCAACCGCGACAAGCGCGAAGTGGCCTTCACCTTCTTCGTCGATCCGGGCAAGCGCGCCTACGTGCGCCACATGAACATCTCGGGCAACACCGTGACGCGCGACGAAGTGATCCGCCGCGAATTCCGCCAGTTCGAGAGCTCGTGGTACGACGCCAACCGCGTCAAGCTCTCGCGCGACCGCGTCGACCGCCTCGGCTACTTCAAGGAAGTCAAGATCGAGACGCCGGAGTCGCCGGGCACCTCGGACCAGGTCGACGTCAACATGATCGTCGAAGAAAAACCGACCGGTAACTTCATGATCGGCGGTGCGTTCTCGCAGTCGGAGAAGTTCACCTTCACCGCGTCGATCTCGCAGGCCAACTTCGCCGGCAGCGGCAACACGATCGGCCTGGAGCTCAACACCAGCAAGTACAACCGCACGATCGCGTTCTCGCAGACCAACCCGTACTTCACCGACGACGGCATCTCGCGCGCCTTCCAGCTCTACCTGCGCACCTCGCGTCCGCCGGCGATCAACCTGGGCCTGTACACCGTGCGCCAGACCGGCGGCACCATGACCTTCGGCGTGCCGTTCTCGGAATCGGACACCGTCTACTTCGGCGCCGGCCTGGAACGCACCCAGATCGAGACCGACCAGACCTCGCCGCAGATCTACCAGACCTTCGTGGCGCAGAACGGCGGTCCTGCCAGCGGTATCGGCAAGGCCGAGACCAATGCCATCCCGCTGACCGCGGCATGGGGCCGCGACACCCGCGACAGCGCGGTGACGCCGACCCGCGGCCGCTTCCAGCGCGCCAACCTCGAGATCGATGCACTGGGCAATTCGAAGTACTACCGCATGGTGTACGAGCACCAGTACTGGCGTCCGGTCACCCGCTGGATGACGCTCGCGCTGCGCGGTGAGCTCGACTACGGCAAGGGCATCGGCGGCAGCAACTACCCGGTCTTCAAGAACTTCTACGCCGGCGGCATCGGCTCGGTGCGCGGCTACGAAAGCTCGTCGCTGGGCGTGGTCGATCCGTTCTACTACGACGCCGTGGGCGGCTCCAAGCGCCTCATCGTGAACGCCGAGCTGCAGTTCCCGTTCCCGGGCAGCGGCGCCGACCGCAGCCTGCGCTGGTTCACCTTCCTGGACGGCGGCCAGGTCTGGCAGGAGCAGTCGAAGATCCGCCTCGACCAGATGCGCTACTCGGCAGGTATCGGCCTGTCCTGGATTTCGCCGGTCGGCCCGCTCAAGTTGAGTTATGCTAAGCCTTTGAACGCGCTGACGGGCGACCGCCTCGAGCGCTTCCAGTTCCAGATGGGTACCGGCTTCTGACCGGCCACCATCGGCTTCAACCGATTTGCGGAGAATGATCTTGAAAACGCTGATAGCCTCCTTGCCTCGTACACTGCTGATCGCCGCACTGTGCGCGGCGCCCCTGGTGGCGGCCCAGGCCCAGGTCCAGCCGGCCCCGAGCCGGATCGGCTACGTGGCCACCGAGCGGCTGATGACCGAGTCCAAGATGGCCAAGACGGCCGATGCCCGCATCCAGGCCGAATTCCTCAGGCGCCAGAAGGCGGTCGAGGAAACGGTCACCAAGATGAAGCAGATGTCGGAGAAATTCGACGGCGAAGCGGCCGCCCTGAACGACGTCGAGCGCACCCGCCGTGCGCGCGAACTGTTCAACATGGAGAAAGACGTGCAGCGCATGCAGCGCGAGTTCACCGAAGACCTCATGCAGCGCAAGAACGAAGAGCGCGCCGCGATCGCGGCACGCGCCTTCAAGATCATCGAGCAGGTGGCCGAGGCCGAGCGCCTGGACGCGGTGCTGGCCGAAGCTGCCTGGTCGAGCCCGCGCATCGACATCACCGACAAGATCCTCAAGCTGCTGGACAAATAAGCCGGCCGACCAGCAAGGACACGTATCACTTTGACCGACACCCGACATACCAACATGGGCATCCGACTGGCCGAGCTGGTCGAGCGCTTCGGCGGACAGCTGGTGGGCGACCCCGATCTCGAGGTGACGGCCATTGCGCCGCTCGACAGCGCCGGCGCCACCCACATCAGCTTCCTCAGCAACAGCAAGCTGCGCGCGCTCGCGGCCCAGAGCGGCGCCGCCGCGCTGATCCTGTCGCCGCTGGACGACCCGACGGTTGCCGCGACCTTCGAGGGCGCGCGCATCGTCACCACCAACCCCTACGCCTACTTCGCCCGCACCGCGCAGCTGTTCGAGTCGCTGGCGAGCACGCCGCCCAGCCCGGGCATCGACGCCAGCGCCGTGGTGTCCCCAAGTGCGACCATCGACCCGACCGTCCATGTGGGCCCGCATGCGACCATCGAGGCCGGCGCCATCGTCGGCGCCCACGCCGTCATCGGTGCGGGCTGCTTCGTCGGCCGTGACGCACGCATCGGCGCCGCTACCCAGCTGTTCCCGAACGTGACCTTCCACGCGCGTTGCATCATCGGTGCGCGCGGCATCATCCATTCGGGCGCCGTGATCGGCACCGACGGCTTCGGCTTCGCGGTCGAGGCGGGCGTGTACATCAAGATCCCGCAGACCGGACGCGTGGTCATCGGCGACGACGTCGACATCGGCGCCAACACCACCATCGACCGCGGGGCCCTGGCCGACACCGTCATCGAAGACGGGGTGAAGCTGGACAACCAGATCCAGATCGGCCACAACTGCCGCATCGGCGCGCACACGGCCATGGCCGGCTGCGTCGGCGTGGCCGGCAGCGCCAGGATCGGCAAGCATTGCACGTTTGGGGGCGCCGCCATGGTGCTGGGCCACCTCGAGATCGGGGACAACGTCCATATCTCGTCGGGCAGCATGGTCTCGCGCTCGGTGCTCGAGCCGGGCCAGTACACCGGTTTCTACCCGCTGGCCAAGAACGCCGAGTGGGAGCGTAGCGCGGTCATCGTGCGCAACCTGGCATCGATGCGCGAGAAGCTGCGCACCCTTGAAAAAACAATTAAAACTCTAACAGAGCAAAAATGAGCAACGACCTGAAAACCCTGGACATCACCCAAATCAAGGAATACCTGCCGCACCGCTATCCGATGCTGCTGGTCGACCGCGTGCTGGACGTGGAGCTGGGCAAGCGCATCACCGCGATCAAGAACGTCACCGCCAACGAAGAATTCTTCAACGGCCACTTCCCGCACAAGCCGGTGATGCCGGGCGTCCTGATGATCGAAGCGATGGCGCAGACCGCCGCGATCCTGTCCTTCATGACCATGGACGTCAAGCCGGACGAGAATTCGGTGGTGTATTTCGTCGGCATCGACAACGCGCGCTTCAAGCGTCCGGTCGAGCCGGGCGACCAGCTCAAGATGGAAGTCGAGATCCTGCGCGTCTCGCGCGGCATCTGGAAGTACAAGGCGGTGGCCACCGTGGACGGCAAGGTCGCGGTCGAGGGTGAGCTGATGTGCACGATCCGTGGCGCGGCCGAGGCGACCATGAAGGGTCCGGAAGCAGCGGCAGCGGGGCTGTAAGATGAGCAAGATTCACCCGAGCGCGATCGTCGACCCGAAGGCGGAGCTGGACAGCTCGGTCGAGGTCGGCCCGTATTCGATCATCGGCCCGCACGTGAAGATCGACGCGGGCACCGTGGTGGGCCCGCATGTGGTCATCGAAGGCCACACGACGATCGGCAAGGACAATACATTCTTCCAGTTCGGCTCCATCGGCGCCGCGCCACAGGACAAGAAGTGGAAGGGCGAGCCGACCCGCCTGGAGATCGGCGACGGCAACACCATCCGCGAGTTCGTCACCTTCAACCTGGGCACCGCCCAGGACGAAGGCGTCACGCGCCTGGGCGACGACAACTGGATCTCGGCCTACGTGCACCTGGCGCACGACTGCCAGGTGGGCAGCCACACGATCTTCTCGAACAATGCGCAGCTGGCCGGCCACGTGCACGTGGGCGACCACGCCATCCTGTCGGGCTACGCCGGCGTGCACCAGTTCTGCAAGATCGGCGCGCATGCCTTCATCGGCATGTACACCAGCCTGACCCAGGACGTGCCGCCGTTCGTGCTGGTCTCGGGTAACCCGGCCGGCCAGCGCGGCGTGAACATCGAAGGCCTGAAGCGCCGCGGGTTCTCGCGCGAGCAGATCGACGGCATCCGCGCCGCCTACAAGCTGTTGTACCGCTCGGGGCTGACGCTGGAAGAAGCCAAGGCCGCCCTGCTGGAGCAGGAAACGCTGCTGCCGGCGGCTGCTATAGAGATCCGCGCCATGCGCGAATTCCTCGGCACGGCTACCCGTGGCATCGTCCGCTGAGGCGCAGTTGAACGAGATTTCGCTGGCCCTGGTCGCCGGCGAGGTGTCCGGCGACATGCTTGCCGCGCGCCTGATGGCAGGCCTGCGCCCACACCTCCCGAACGCACGCTTTCACGGCATCGGCGGACCGAAGATGATGGAGCAGGGGCTGGTATCCGACGTCCCGATGGACACGCTCACCGTGCGCGGCCTGTTCGAGATCATCCCGCGCTACCGCGAAATCAAGGGCATCCAGAACCGCCTGCGCGACCGACTGCTGCTCGAGCGTCCGGCGGCCTTCATCGGCGCCGACTATCCGGGCTTCAACCTCGGGCTGGAAGAGCAGTTGCGCAGCCAGGGCATCCCGACCGTGCACTTCGTCAGCCCGCAGATCTGGGCCTGGCGCGGCGGGCGTATCAAGAAAATCAAGCGCGCGGTCTCGCACATGCTGGTGATTTTCCCCTTCGAGGAAGCGATCTACCGTGCCGCCGGCGTGCCGGTGACGTATATCGGGCATCCGCTGGCAGAGATGATTCCCCTCGCGCCGGACGTGGCGGCAGCGCGCGCCTCGCTTGGCGTCGCGCCGGGCGCGCGCGTGGTCACGATCATGCCGGGCAGCCGGATGGGCGAGCTGAAGTACCTGGCCGAGCCCTTCGTGGCGGCCGCCAAACTGCTGGCGGCGCGCGACCCGGGCCTGGTGTTCATCGCGCCGATGGCGGGCGAGCGCCAGAAGGCCTACTATACCGAGATCGTCAACGCGGCCGGGCTGGCGGACGTGCCGGTGCGGCTCATCGACGGCGACTCGCATGCCTGCATCGCCGCCGCCGACGCGGTGCTGGTCGCCTCCGGCACGGCGACGCTGGAAGTGGCGCTGTTCAAGAAGCCGATGGTGATTGCCTACAAGGTGATGCGGGCCTCGTGGGAAATCATGCGGCACATGGGTTACCAGCCGTGGATCGGCCTGCCGAACATCCTGGCGCGCGAATTCGTCGTTCCGGAGTATCTTCAGCATGCGGCCACCCCGCAGGCGCTGGCCGATGCCATCTGGCGACAGCTCGACGACCCCAGCGGTCGCGAACAACTGGCGCGGCGGTTCACCGAGATGCACCACAGCCTGCTGCGCAACAGCGCACAGGCGAGCGCGGAGGCGGTCCTTCGCGTGATCGGACGAAAGAAATGAGTAAAAAGAGAGTCAATTTTTATCCCGGCCTGCCGCCGAGGCTGCGCCCGTTCACCGACCTGGACATCGTCTGCGGCGTGGACGAAGCCGGCCGCGGGCCGCTGGCCGGGCCGGTGTTCGCCGCCGCCGTGATCCTCGACCCGAAGCGGCCGATCGAGGGCCTGCGCGATTCCAAGAAGCTGACCGGGGCGCGCCGCGACGAGCTGGCCCCGCTGATCAAGGAGCATGCGCTGGCCTGGGCCATCGCCGAATGCTCCTGTGAAGAGATCGACACCCTCAACATCCTGCACGCGACCATGCTGGCCATGCGCCGCGCGGTGGAAGCGCTGCAGACCCTGCCGACCATCGCCCTGATCGACGGCAACCGCTGCCCGCCGATGGCCGTGCGCGCCCACGCCGTCATCGAAGGCGACGACAAGGTGCACGCGATCTCGGCCGCCTCGATTCTTGCCAAGACTGCGCGCGACGCGCTGCTGGTGCAGCTTCATGCGCAATACCCGCAATACTGCTTCGACCAGCACAAGGGCTATGGCACGGCGCTGCACCTGGAGCGCCTGCGCCAGCACGGACCCTCGCCGGTGCATCGCCGCTCGTTCGCGCCGGTGCGCGAGCTGCTGCAGCAGGATATGTTTGCGTTCGCATGAAGAGCATCACTTCACGCGACAACGCGTTCTATAAAGAGCTCAAGGCGCTCGCGACCAGCTCGCAGGCGCGGAGAAAAGCCGGCCGCAGCCTGCTGGACGGCGTGCACCTTTGCCAGAGCTGGCTGGACCTGCGCGGCGCGCCCGAGCACTGCGTGGTGTCGGAAGACGCGCTGGCCAATCCGGAAGTCGCGGCCATCATCGAGCGCGTCGAAGCCCTGCATGCCCATGTCACGGCACTGCCGGATGCGATGTTCGGCGCGATCAGCCAGGTCGAGAACGGCGTGCACCTCGTGTTCGTGGTCGAGTCGCCGGTGCCGTCCAGAGCGCCCGGATTGAACGAATCTTGCGTGCTGCTCGACGGCGTGCAGGACCCGGGCAACGTCGGCTCGATCCTGCGCAGCGCCGCCGCCAGCGGCATCAAGCAGGTGTACTGCAGCCCCGGCACGGCCTTCTGCTGGTCGCCCAAGGTGCTGCGCGCGGCCATGGGCGCCCACTTCGTGCTCGACATCTTCGAGAACATCGAGCTGGCGCCTTTGGTGCGCGAGGCGAACGTGCCGGTGCTGGCCACCAGCGGCTATGCCAGCGAGCGCTTGTACGCGCTCGACCTGCGCCGGCCGGTGGCCTGGGTGCTGGGCCATGAAGGGCAGGGCGTCTCCGGCGATCTGCTGGAGCTGGCGACGCACCGGGTGGCGGTGCCGCATGCGGGCAAGGTCGAGTCGCTGAACGTCGCGGCCTGCGCCGCGGTGTGTTTTTTCGAACAGCTGCGCCAACTTCAATCGTAGACGCCGGCTAGGCCTTCAGGGTAATCTGGCGGTTGACACAATGGAGTAGAGATGGACATCGCGCATTTGCATTTCCTGGTGGCGGAAGCCGACGCAGCCCAGCGCAGGACGCTGGTGGAGCTGCTCGGCCAAATGGGCGCGAGCCGCGTCACCGACGTGCCGGACGGGCACATGGCGCTGCAGCGCATGGAAGCGGGCTTCACGCCGCAAGTGAACGTCGCGATCGTCGACCTGGCGCTGCCGGGGATGGACGGCCTGGAGCTGATCCGCAACCTCGGGACAATGGGCGGCGGCGTACGCCTGGTGGTCACGGGCGCCCAGCCATCGAGCCTGCTGTTCTCGGTCGAGACCCTGGCCCAGGCCTATGGCGTCGAGCTGCTCGGGTCGATCGCCAAGCCGGTGACGGCCGCCAAGCTCAAACCCCTGCTCGACAACTACACGCCGCTGGTGAAGCTGGACGAGCGGCCTGCGGGCCCACGCTTCAGCTTCCAGGAAATCGGCATCGGCCTGCAAAAGCGCCAGTTCGAGCCCTTCTTCCAGCCCAAGATCGAACTGGCCACCGGCCAGGTCAAAGGCCTGGAAGCCTTCGCGCGCTGGCGCCATCCCGAGCATGGCGTGCTCGGTCCCGGCTCCTTCATCGACGCGCTGGAGCAGAACAACCGGGTCGACTTCCTCGACTGGAGCATGATCGAGATGGCGGCCGAGCACTGCCGCGCCTTCCAGGACCAGGGCCTGCCGATCGCGATGTCGATCAACCTCGCGCCCGAGACGCTGGCCAATCCATCGTTCGTGCGCCAGATCACCGCCTGCATCGGCCGCCACCGCATCCTGCCCGAATACCTGACCTTCGAGATGCCCGAGTCCTCGGTTCTCAACACCGACCCGCATTTCATCGAACGTCTGGTGCGTCTGCGCATGATGGGCTTTGGCCTGGCGATCGACGACTACGGCACCGGCAGCTCCAACCTCCAGCTGCTGGCGCGCATCCCCTTCACCGAACTGAAGATCGACCGCAGCTTCGTCGACGGCGCCTCCAAGCGCCGCCCCCTGGGCACCGTCCTGCGCTCCTGCCTGAGCCTGGCGCACAGCCTCGACCGCATGTCGGTCGCCGTCGGCGTCGAAACCCGCCAGGACTGGGACTTCCTCCAAAACCTCGGCTGCACCTACGCCCAGGGCTACCACATCGCCAACCCCATGGAAGCCGCCGCCTTCCCCGGCTGGCTCGAAGACTGGCGCCACTTCTTCTAACCCATTGGGGTCAGAGTTGAATTGTCGGGAAACTTTCAAAAATTTCCCGCAATTCGACTCTGACCCTAATTGCCTAAAAGGTCTTGATCCAAAAATTAATTGGGGTCAGAGTCGAATTGTTTGACAACTTTTAAAAGTTGCTCGGTAATTCGACTCTGACCCTCTTTATTTTTGCTTCAATTTCAGGTCATTCTCGCGATTATTTAGTCGGCTCAATTGATCTGATTCTTTTATTGCCGCTACGTCCGCAAACTGGCGATCCTGGCCTCAAAATCAATGAGGGTCAGAGTCGAATTAATTGGAAACTCTCGAAAGTTTCCTGTAATTCGACTCTGACCCTAATGCCGTTAAGTTAAGATGCCGCTGACGTCCAGGCTGTTGTAAACGCATGGCGACTCTGTTAACCTGCGGCCAATGCTTGCCGACACTCTTCCCCTGA